>JAVHOI010000425.1:0-7072 GCA_036169975.1 Ferruginibacter sp.
AAAAAAAGGCCACACATTTTCTGTGCAGCCCCCACTCATAAAATTTAACCGATTGTTTTAGTCAACCACTATCCTTTCAGAAAAAGCCAGTTGTTTTTTTTCACCCAACACTTTTACCAGGTACATGCCCCTGGCGGTTTTACCCGTTAAGCGGATAGCTTCTACCTGGCCTGGTTTGGAAATACTTACTACTTTGGACTGTAATGCCCTGCCTGCAATATCGGTCAGGATGATCGTGTATTTCCCCGCAGGCTGCCTTTCAAACACCACGTTAAACTGAGTGCCTGTTAATGGGTTTGGGTAAACTTTCGCATCACCGGTCACTCCGGGTACATCGCCTGATTTTATAATACCGTACCTGGTAATATTATTGAATTCTTTTTGATACAATAAATTCCCATTCGCCAAATCAGACGCATTGAATGCAGGCTCCCTGCTTTGTACTTTTGCGGCAGCCAGGTTTTTCATATTAACTTTATACAAACCTTCAAATACATTGGCACTGCTAACTACCAGGCCGCCCTCATCATCCACAGCCGCACCGTTGGTAGTAAAATTAACTGGCAGGCCACTAATGGTGCCTGTTAGTGATGCAAGCCTGCTGTTAATATCCACCGTAAATACATTGTGATTGGCGGAAATAATTAGCAGTTTACCAAAAGCATCGGCTACCATATCGCCACCCCAACTGGTACATTTATTATGTATGGAAATCCCTTTATTGGTTTCAGCATCTATTAAGTTACCAAGGTCAATTACTTCTGGTTTTTTCGCCGTACTAAACCGGATCAGATGATTGGCGTCATTGGTTAAAGCATATCCATAGCCATCAGCGGCTATTACCATCCTGGTGATATTATTTTCCTCAGTTTGATTACCGCCATTGAAAGTTTTGGCGATAACATTATTCTTAATAGTAGTAAAATTCGCATCCTGTTTGTTCAGATCAAGAAACCGGATATCGGAAAAATGCATGGTCGCGAAATACAGCCTGTTATGCCTGGTATCAAGTGCACATGCAGCTACACCAAAACCTGTTGGATTATTATTTGTTGCCTTTGATGCGACAGCAGTTTTATTGGCATCAATTATTTTGAAAGCGGTTTTTCCCGATTCAAATAAAGTATAGTCCACTTTACCTGTATTGATATCAACCTGTTTTATGTTGACCCAGAAAAAATTATTATTGGCGCTGCCGGTAATTGCGTAAGTCTTTGAGGATTGCTGAGCGGTCGAAAAAAAAGAAGCGGAAATAAATGTAGCGGAAAGTAGAAGTTTATATTTCATAAAATTAAATTTTATTAAAGTAAGAAATATGATATTAAAGAGCCCTAATGAATTATGAAATTAAAAAATTAGTAGTGGTTTTGCAAGTAATTTTTACGAATGGTTACGAAATATTAATCCCCTGTTATTCCTCTTTCTCAATAATAATTTTGGACAGTTTCATAATCAGTCCGTTACATTTTTTTCTACAATTATTACATCCTTTTTTTCAACCTTTTTATTAACCCATTGAATACGCACCAGCCTGTAATTTTATACCCTGCCCAATAGTTTCATTAGCTTTAATACGATTAAATAAAATCGTACTTATTGTGCCGCACCAACATTTACAGGTGAACAGAATCAAACTATTTATTTCACGGTATTTTTAATTAAACAGATAACGGTTAATCAATACCTGAATGATATTTAATTAACCCTTCCATTGGATTCTTCAAAACTTTGCCCAATTGCAATTGGTAAGTATGGCACATTTCTTTCAGCACATCCCTGAAACCAAAGGCCACGCTGCCTATAAAGTTGATGGGCATGGTCCAGCTTTCCTTATACTTGTACACATGGTTAAAGAAAAATTCATTAAAGCCATCCTCAATTATATTTTCTATCATATAGTGGCCACGGTTTTCAATAAGGAAAGGGACAAACCCCGCGAGGTAACGGTTTGGCAAAGGTTTTTTATAAACCGCTTCCAGTATTTCCACCGCATTGGTATTGAATTTCGCATTGAACCTGTCCATAAGATCCGGATCAAAAGTGTTGTACAAAAAATATTGAACAACCCTTTTCCCCAAATAAGCACCACTGCCTTCATCACCCAAAATAAAGCCAAGGCCCGGACTATTTTTAACTATCCTTTTGCCATTATAGTAGCATGAATTGGAACCGGTTCCTAAAATACAAGCCACCCCTTTTTCGTTGCCACATAAGGCTTTGGCCGCTCCCATCAGGTCGTGGGTAACGGATATGGCAGCATGGGGAAATACGCTTCGTAATGCTTTTTTTACAATTTTAATATTATTTGGATTACTGCATCCGGTGCCATAATAAAATATTTCATCCGGTTCAATCCCTTTTAACTTTGTTTTCAGTTCCGATTTTATTATTACTTCTATTTGTATGCTATTCAAAAAATAAGGGCTAATGCCCTGTGTGTAAATAGTCCGCTTTTTCTTACCATCAAGCAAACACCACTCTGCTTTGGTGGAGCCACTATCAGCTATTAATTTTATTGACATATTTCTGATTTAATTTATTATTTATACAAACCTCAAGTTAAGTAAAAAAAACTCAACCGCCCCATTCATAATATTTCATTTATTTTCGCGCTAATAAGTGAATGTATGAATAAAAAAATCCAGATCTGGCTACCGCTGTTAATTAGTGTTGCTGTTGTAGCGGGTATGTTGGTTGGTTATAAACTGAGAGATACCCAACCTGGTAAAAACTTCTTTTCTGTTGACAGGCCAAGGCCATTGCAGGAAGTTTTGAACCTAATCGGGAACAAATATGTAGATGATGTAAAAATAAACGCATTGAGTGATTCCGCCATTATCGCTGTTTTAAATAAGCTGGATCCGCACTCCGTCTTTATTCCGGCGGAAGACCTGCAAAGTGTAAATGAAGATATTGCGGGCAATTTTTTTGGTATCGGAATAGAGTTTAATATTTTTGACGATACACTACATGTATTAAATGTAATACCTGATGGGCCAAGCTTTAAAGCAGGTATCCTTATCGGAGACAAATTCATATCAGTTAACGACAGCGTTATAGCTGGTAAAAAAATCTCTACCGGACGGGTGAGAAAATTATTGCGTGGCGATCTTGGTACAAAAGCCCTGGTAACGGTATTGAGAAAAGGGAAACTGCAAACCTTTACCATCGTCCGCGGTATCATTCCTGTAAGCAGTGTAGATGCAAGCTATATTATTGAAAATGGCATCGGCTACATAAAGCTCAATAAATTTTCGCAGGTTACTTACCGTGAGTTTATGCAGGCCCTGGAAGGATTACAAAAACTGGGAGTAAAAAAACTTATTCTTGACCTGAGAGGCAATGGTGGTGGGGTTTTGGATGAAGCAACCGCAATCGCCGATGAGTTTTTGGATGGGGATAAATTAATTACCTATACCGAAGGAAAACATTTTCCTAAAAAAGAATACCGTTGCCAGCGGGAGGGCCTGTTTGAGAAAGGCGCATTGGTGGTATTGGCCGATGAAGGTTCCGCAAGTGCGAGTGAAATACTGATGGGGGCATTGCAGGATTGGGACAGGGCTACCATTATTGGCAGGCGTAGTTTTGGCAAAGGACTGGTACAGGAGCAATATGATTTAAGCGATGGCAGTGCGCTCAGGTTAACAGTCGCAAGATATTATACGCCCATTGGCCGTAGCATACAGCGCAGTTATACCAATGGGGAAAAAGCCTATTATGATGAAATTAATAACCGCTTTCGTGATGGTGAAGTAATAAGCGCCGACTCGGTAAAAAATGATACCACAAAAATTTTTACAACAAAAAATGGCAGAAAAGTTTATGGCGGTGGTGGCATTACGCCCGATATTTTTATACCGCTGGATACTTCATCGTATAATGCTACCGTAACAAAAATATACTTAAGGGGAATTATTGGTGACTTCGCTTATCACTATTATTTGCAAAACATCCCCCAATTATCCAGGTATAAAACCCCGGCGGATTTCAGCAAAAATTTTTCCTTCGCCGATGAAAACTGGAAACAGTTTATTACCGCCACGGCAAAGGATTCCATTATATTGACCCGGTTGAATGAGAAAGACAAGAAAGGACTGGTAACCCGTATCAGTTCGTCCATTGCAAGACAAATGTGGCGCAACGAAGGCTTTTATGAAATGATGAATAAAGAAGATAATACGGTAAAGAAAGCCATTGAGGTATTATCAAAATAATTAAGCCCCCAATGGTGAGGGCTTGATTATTTACATAAACAAAATTTTTGTTTATGTCTTGGGTTAAGAGGAATCTTTCACAGGATGATTGATTGCCTTCATCAGGATACGTGGATTATTAACGGATGATAAAATTCCATCAAAAAACGTTTATAAATCGTAGCCGATCCCTTAATTATTTGTAGTATTATGGCTACTGTCCCCAATCTCCCGAAGCAGAGGAGCCTTCTAACAGACTGATAAAAATTAAATTATCAAATGGCAGTTGCTGTTTAATACAATAGTGCCATACTATTAAAGGGACAGGATGTTGAAAGATAAATTTTATTAACAGGCTCAGGCAAACAGTTTTATTATCTTCGCAAAAATCTTAACTCATGTGGCTCAATAATATTTTAGAAACCATTGGTAATACACCGCTGATCAAACTCAATAAAATTACGAAAGACCTTCCCTGCACGGTATTGGCCAAAGTAGAATATTTTAATCCGGGAAACAGCATCAAAGACCGGATGGCGGTAAAGATGCTGGAGGTAGCCGAAAAGGAAGGCTTAATAAAACCCGGCGGAACAATTATAGAAGGCACCAGTGGCAATACCGGTATGGGGCTTGCGCTGGCAGCCTGCATAAAAGGTTATAAATGTATTTTTACCACCACCGATAAACAGTCGAAAGAAAAAGCGGATATATTAAAAGCGGTTGGCGCCGAAGTGATCGTTTGCCCTACCAATGTAGAACCTGATGACCCCCGGAGTTATTATTCGGTAAGTAAAAGGCTTGCTAACGAAGTGCCCAATAGCTGGTATGTAAATCAGTATGATAACCTGGCCAACCGCCAGGCGCATTACGAACAAACCGGCCCGGAAATATGGGATCAAACGGAAGGCCGGATAACACACCTGGTAGTGGCAACCGGCACGGGTGGTACAATAGTAGGTACCGGTAAATACCTGAAAGAAAAAAATCCCAATATTAAAGTTTGGGCCATTGACAGCTATGGTTCTTTATTGAAAAAATATTTTGAAACGGGTGAACTTGATCCCAAAGAAGTTTACCCTTACATCAGCGAAGGCTTTGGGGAAGATTTTGTACCGGCCAATTATGATATGAGCGTGATTGATGAGTTTACCAAAGTAACCGATAAGGATGGTGCGCTGATGGCAAGGCGAATAGCGAAGGAAGAAGGTATTTTTTGCGGATACAGTGCAGGCAGTTGTTTGCAGGGCATGCTACAACTAAAAAGCGGTTTGAAAAAAGATGACGTAGTGGTACTGATTTTTCATGACCATGGCAGCCGCTATGTGGGTAAAATATATAATGACGAATGGATGCTGGAAAGAGGTTTTTTAGAAATGAAAACTTTTAAGGACCTGATAAACGGCAGGGGAACCCAAAGGCTTATAACATTGGAGCCGGCACAGACTGTAGCGGATGCCATAGAACTTATGAAAAAATATGATATTGAAAATATACCGGTAATGGAAGAGGGGAATAATATTGGTGCCATATCAGCCGGAGGTTTGTTTAATAAAATATTGAACAATGCGGAAATTAAAACCCAGCAGGTAGAATCGGTGATGGAGAAAGCCTACCCCGAAGTAGCATTTGATACATCCGTTGAACGATTAAGCGCCTTTATTACCAAAGAAAACGGCGCTGTTCTCAGCAAAGATGAAACCGGAACTTTTCATGTGGTTACCAAATATGATATTATTCAAAGCCTTTCAAAATAATTAGGTGTGGGCTTTCCTTTCTGTAGTGCCACCACAAATTTACTAATCATCCAATCCTTTTCCATTTAGAATTTGTCGCACACATTTTTCAATTCTTGCCTCCCGTGTTTTGGCTTGTTTGGGTGAAGAAAAATGAAGCAGGTATCCTCTTTGTCTTCCCGGGGTTAAATTAAAAAAGCGGTTTTCAATTCAGCCATGTCATCTAATACCCTTTGAAATTCTTCAGGCATTTTGAATGCTGAAACCTTTTTTAATTCTATTTTCAAACCGGCTTTTTCTACTTCAATAGCTTCTTTAATATATGCTTTGATGATAGTTTTCAACTTCACTATTTCCTTAACATTGTTAAATCTAATTTGGCGTGCCGCCTGCACATTCTCGGTTTGTTGCACAAGGATACCTTGAGCATCTTTTAATAACGCACCTTTCATAAAAAGCAATGCGCAGTATTCTTTAAATCCATGTATTAAAACTATGTTGATTTTTTGAAAAGACCGCCCCGATGACCTGGCCTGACAGGTGTAACAGGGGCAGCCCCACTTCAATTCTTCGGTCAGCGCACAGTCAAGAATGATGATCCTCAATTTTTCAAATTCTTCCTGCCACTTTTTGGCCTTACTAAAATAAAAATCAACCTTAGGATTCATTCTGCTCTCTGTCATAATATGTTTTTTCATTTACAAGTGCAGGGGTGTGTTGTTGTTTATCATTGCTGCAAGTTGAGACACGCAAAAATAATTTCACCCATGCATTCTCACAAAACCGTATCCCGTTAATGGAACAAGCTGTGAGCCTCTCCACCAATTGGCGGACTCTTCCTGTTTACATCACAAATGTATTGTTACATTATGGCTGCACCAACTGTCCTTGTGGAAATAAGCGGGGTTGTGCCTTATACTTTTTTTTCAGCTATTTAATAGCCGCTTTCCTGTACAGGCCTTTCTCCCATTACAAACAATAACCAAAAGACACCGTTAATAGTTTTTTAATGCGGGGCTTTTTTGTGTGGATCTGCGGCTATTGTTAATGTTAACCGTTCGTTTTTTGTCTAGCTGCATTGTAAACTGAACGTATCCGCTCCACTAACCCCTTGTTGTCCTTCAGGAAATAGCGATGCACCTTTGC
>JAVHOI010000426.1:0-1329 GCA_036169975.1 Ferruginibacter sp.
GGTATGAAACCGGTGTGGGCATGGTTTGGGTATGATGAACCGAATTATACTTACATGAAAGATGGCAAAAAATTATTGTCGGAGCTGGCAGCGCTTTGCCCTGTGCCGGTATATGTTCGTGCACATAATTTATTGACGACAGGTGATGGCACCGCCGCCTTAAAATGGGGATCAAGCAATATCTATACGGAAGATGCAAATGGCAACCCTGTTTACTATTGGAAAATAATTGATTCTATTTTTGATACCTACGTACATCGTGGCATGAAGCCATTGGCGGAAATGGGTTTTATGCCGGAAGCATTGTCAATTAAGCCACAGCCATACAGCCACCACTGGCAACCGGGACAGCCCTATAAAAATATTTTTACGGGATGGACCTATCCTCCAAAAGATTATTCAAAATGGGGAGAATTGATTTACCAATGGGTACATCATTGTGTAGAGCGGTATGGGAAAAAGGAGGTGGAAAGCTGGTATTGGGAATTATGGAATGAGCCCAACGGATCATATTGGGGTGGCACGGTTCAAGAGTATTGCAGGCTATACGATTATTCCGCTGATGGCGTTAAAAGGGCATTGCCATCCGCAAGGGTTGGAGGGCCGCATGTAACCGGCCCGGCAGGAAAAGGCGCCGCTGATTTTTTAAAAACATTTATAAAACATTGCATCCGTGATACCAATTATGTAACCGGTAAAATTGGTGCGCCGCTTGACTTTATCGGGTTTCATGCAAAGGGTGCGCCACGTGTGGTAAATGGGCATGTACGCATGAATGTTGGAGCGCAGTTAAGGGATATTTCCAGCGGGTTCGCCATCGTTGCTTCTTATCCTGAAATAAAAAACCTTCCAATCATTATTGGAGAAAGCGACCCCGAAGGATGTGCGGCCTGTGGCATGGCTACCAACCCGGAGAATGCTTACCGCAATGGCACCATGTATTCAAGTTATACCGCCGCTTCGTTTGCGAGAAAATATTTATTGGCCGATTATCATCACGTAAACTTTATCGGCGCCGTTTCCTGGTCTTTTGAATTCGAGGACCAGCCCTGGTTTTATGGCTTTCGTGAACTGGCGACCAATGGTGTTGATAAACCTGTGCTGAATGTGTTTCGAATGTTTGGTATGATGAAAGGGAAAAGAGTTGAAGTAACAGGCAATAAAATGTATCCCGTATTAATGATGAGGGATTCCAGCGTGCGAAAAGGGAATGATGTAGGAGGCCTCGCCGCGAAAGATAAAAATAATTATACCGTCATGTTATGGAATTACCATGATGATGATACAAGTGGCTTACCTGAAATAGTTTCCGTACAATTAAAAGGTATC
>JAVHOI010000426.1:1429-7067 GCA_036169975.1 Ferruginibacter sp.
TGATGATGATACAAGTGGCTTACCTGAAATAGTTTCCGTACAATTAAAAGGTATCCACGAAAAAAATGTAACAATCACCGAATACCGGATTGATAATGAACACAGCAATTCATATAAAGTATGGAAGAATATGGGCTCGCCACAACATCCAACAAAAGAACAAATTTCAATATTGGAAAAAGCAGGACAGTTGCGGGTGATGGGCAAACCAATAAAAGCCGGGGTGAAAAATGGCGGTTTTATTTACAACTTATCATTGCCACGGCAGGCGGTGGCGTTGTTGAAAATAAGCCCGCTCTAACTTCGGCCGGGTGGAGGTATCCAATGAATATTTATTAAGTATTCCGATTGTTTAATAAAGCAAAGAATGCTTTAATCATGTTGCTTGGAGATAGCATGAAGATGTGGAAGAACAAATGTTTATTAAAGTTAGGAAGCGCCGCTTCCTCTCGTTTTAGAGGGGGTAAGGGTGAGGTGAAATAGTCGGTGAAATAAACAAATATTTAAATACTAAAAAAAACACCTTTAATAAAGTGTATGTTGCGTTTGTGCGTCATAAAGCAGGATGATCCAATAGCTATCGGATTTTTAATGCGTGACTCATTTTGTTGAATCCAATGAAGAAATAAAATTAAATTTGTTTAAGATTTATAAATGCGGCAGCAAGAAACTTCGCGAAATAAAATAAACACCGGGTAACCAAAAACAGGATACAGGAAACGAAAAAAACTTCTCTCCTTAAAAATGAAAGAAATAAAGGCGATCATCAACGCTTACGATGCTATCGGAACTTCAACCACCAAAGCGGCATTGGCCACAGTTGTAAGGGTAGAAGGTTCATCATACCGCCGCACGGGCGCCAGGATGCTGGTAATGGATAATGGAATTTGGGTAGGAGGCATCAGCGGCGGATGCCTCGAAGGCGATGCGCTTAAGCGGGCAAGGCTGGCCATCGAAAAATCGGTTTCAACTTTGATTACCTATGATACAACGGAAGATGACCCTTATCAAATTGGTGTAGGCCTGGGATGCAATGGGGTAATTGATGTATTGTTTACCCCGTTGGATTTTAAGGATAAAATTAACCCAGTGGAAATTTTAAAATCATGCCTTGCGGCAAACAGGCAAACGCATGTACTACTAACAATTACGGGTTTAAAAGACGGCAAGATAACTAACGGTTGGGAAAAAATAAAAACCGGTGATGTAATAAAATATACCGGGTCGGAAAGCCTGCAATACTTAGGAAATGACCTGATTGAAAAACGGTTCATCAATGCAATTACAAAGCAGCTTACCGAAAACAAATCAGCGCCAAAAAATTTTTTGCTGGAAGATGGAAGTACAATTGAAACATTTATTGAAATACTTCCACCCGAAATCAATATGGTGATAATGGGCCACCAGTACGATGTGTATCCGTTCAGCAGGTTGTTTAAGGAAATTGGATGGCGGGTAACTATTGTAGCCAACCCGCAAAAATTAAATACAAAAATAACCGCGGTTGCTGATGAAGTGGTTGCACCCGAAAGATTCGCTGATCTGTTGGTAGATGATCATACCGTCATTATTTTAATGTCGCATGATTATAAAACGGATAAATACAATTTACCAAAAGCAATGGCAACGGCAACACCTTATATTGGCATGTTGGGGCCAAGGGTAAGGTCGCAAAAAATATGGCGTGAACTGGCTGAAGAAGGCAAAGCGGTATCGGCTGAAAATTTACTTCGTATCTATGCACCCGTCGGGTTAGACATTGGCGCGGTAACGCCGGAAGAGATCGCCTTGTCGCTGGCTGCGGAGGTAAGAGCGGTTCTTTCCAACAGGGATGGCGGTTATTTGCGGCTTCGTGAAAATAGTATCCATGAAAGGGAGTAGGAAGATATAGAGGAAAATGAAAAGGAGGGGTTGGAAATATTGATTAAATTTAGGAGATGGGTACAGGTTCAATTGGCAGCGTCCATAAATTGATTGATCGTATTATCAAAGGCATTATTGAATTAGACTAAAAATAAAATGCAACATGCATGTTTTTTTAATAGACAAGTCTTGAAACTTACCTGTTGTACAGGTAAACAAAAAAAGCATCCCGTAAAAAGATGCTTTTTTATTTATTTGTTGGGTTACCAGGGTTCGAACCTAGACTGACAGAATCAAAATCTGTAGTGCTACCATTACACCATAACCCAATCGGTTACCCAAAATTTCTTTTGAGAGTGCAAATTTAGGGGTTGAATCCAATACAGCCAAAAAGCATTTTAAATAAAAAACGTCCTTTAATCAGCAGGGTCCATGCTGAGTAAATACATGTAAAAAAATTGTAGTCAATCATCTCTAATAAAATTGAAAATAGCATTTCAACAAAATAACATTTTAGCCCGGCTCATAACACCGTATATAAAAATGTTTTCTTCCTGATAAGATGAATTTCTAATGAGTGTATAACTAAAAATTTTCCTTAAGCCCTATACCATAAACCTTACTCCTTACACCTTCTTACGCCCTAAAACCGTCACCCTTTATCTTCTTCTTCCTTCAATCCCTTGATCATATCCAACGCCTCGGCTATCACATCACACATGATGGTGATTAATGATCCGGGTTTGGCGTTATTGTACGCATGCATGATGGCCTCTTTTTCATCATAAATAATGGTGATGGGGATGTCTTTTGTTTTGGTGGCATCAATCCCTTCAACAAGCAGCCTTACGATATCTTCCGCTGTCCGTCCCCTCAGGTTCTTATCCTGCCGGATGATGATCTCATCAAAATATTTTGCTGAAATTTTTCCCAGGTCCCTGATGTCATCATCACGCCGGTCGCCGGTACCACTAATAATGCCCACCTTGGGAGAGCCTTCCATCCTGCTCACAAAATCGCATAAAAACTGTAACCCTGCCTGGTTATGCGCAAAGTCAACCAGGAATTCAAAATGCCTGAATTTAAACAGATTCAGCCTGCCGGGCGTAAGTGTTGGAGAAGGTATAAAAGTTTGCAGGGCAACTTTAATATCACTTATCCCGATATTCCTGTACAAATAAGTAGCCAGTATAGCGGGTAAAGTATTCATGATATTATGCGTGGCCCTTCCGCCAAAAGTAATGGGTATTTCCGCCACTTTCATCACCCTCATTTTCCAGGTACCTTTCATGATGCTCACATAGCCATTTTCAAAAACCGTGGCAAGGCCGCCATTAGCGCAATGCGCTTTTATCCGCGGATTGTTTTCATCCATACTGAATAAACCAATATTACATTTCAGGTCATCCTTTATTCTATAAACCAGGTCGTCGTCCGCATTCAAAATGGCATAGCCATGAGGAAAAACGGTTTCCGCCACTACCGCTTTTACTTTGGCCATTTGTTCAAGGCTATCAATGCCACCCAATCCGATATGATCGGTGCTGACGTTGGTAATAATGGCGATATCACAGTTTTGAAAAGCAAGCCCGCTTTTCAGAATACCACCACGGGCACATTCCAATACCGCGAAGTCAACCGTTGGGTCCCTTAAAACAAAAGTGGAACTAACTGGGCCGGTGCAGTCGCCCTTCATCATCATTTGGTTTTGAATGTACACGCCATCGCTTGTGGTATAACCAACTTTATATCCTGCGCTTTTGGCGATATGTGCTGTAAGCCGGGATGTAGTGGTTTTGCCATTGGTGCCGGTGATGGCGATAATGGGGATACGGCCTGCGCTGCCTTTTGGAAAAAGCATATCAATAACAGGCTCTGCTACATTGCGGGGCAACCCAACCGCAGGATCAATGTGCATCCTGAAACCCGGAGCCGCATTCACTTCCAGCACGGCGCCGCCATTTTCGCCGATGGGTAGCCGTAAGCCGGGGGCCATGATATCAATTCCACAAATATCCAATCCTATAATTTGTGCGATGCGTTCGCACATAAAAATATTTGAAGGATGGACCTCATCCGTAACATCGGTAGAAGTACCACCGGTGGAAAGATTGGCTGTTGGTTTTAGCAACACCAGTTCGCCCAATGGTGGAATGGTTTCTAAAGTGTAGTTTTTTTCATTAAGCATTTTTTTGCTGAAATCATCCAGCTTGATGGACGTCAATACTTTTTCATGTCCAAATCCGCGGCGTGGGTCCTTGTTTGTTTCATCTACTAACCATTGAATGGTATGCACCCCATCACCCGTAACAGCAGCGGGTGTACGCAAAGCGGCGCATATAAATTTATTATTGATTACCAGCACCCTGAAATCGAATCCGGTAATAAAGCGCTCACAAATCACGTTGCGCCCGTAAACCTGTGCAGCGGCCAAAGCCTTTACCGCCTGCTCCCAATTATTAATATCCGTGGTCGCGCCTTTGCCATGGTTACCATCTACAGGCTTTAATACCATTGGGTAACCTACACTATCAACAGCGGTTTTTAAACCTTCTTCGTTTTTTATGATTATTCCTTTGGGCACCGGAATTTCGGAGGCGCTCAAAAGGTTCTTGGTTTCTTCTTTATCGCAGGCTATCTCTACCGCTATATTGGAAGTAGTGGAAGCAATGGTAGCACGGATCCTTTTTTGATGGATACCGTAACCCAGTTGCACAAGGCTATGTTTGTTAAGCCGGATAAATGGGATGTCCCTTTTGGCAGCCTCATCTACAATACATCCGGTGCTTGGGCCAAGCCGGGTATCTTCCCTGATTTCCCTTAGTTGCATGATATCTTCCTCCAGGATGTATTCAGTTCCATCGGCAATCGCCTGGGTAATCCGGGTTGCGGCTTTGGCGGCATACACACCTGCGTCTTCCTCCATATAACTGAATACGACATAATATTCGCCTTCTTTTCCGGTGCCCCTTGTACGGCCAAACCCTGTGTCCATTCCGGCAAGCGTTTGTAATTCCAATGCTACATGTTCTATTACATGGCCCATCCAGGTGCCTTCTGTTACCCGTTCAAAAAAACCACCGGGCGTACCTACACTACAACGATGCTCAAACATTCCGGGAAACATTTTTTCGAGTCGTTCCTTAAAACCTGTTATCAGGTTGGTAGGCCGTTGCTCCATTTCTTCCAGGTCAAGCTTCATTTGTATCAGTTTAGGACGGCGTACGCTCCAATAGTTGGGACCTCTCAGCACTTTAATTTCTACGATTTTCATGAACTTTTTTTGGTTTATTGTTTTTGATTTATTGCTAATCCCTTTCCCTGAATAATACCTAAAAACCGATATAAGCCCGGATGTACCAACAGGAGAGTTATTCAACATGTTATTATTTCACATTTCAGCTTACAGGTGTGGCAGGAAGCCTTGAAGATAATTAAAAAAAGTTTGCTGAAAAAAATTATAGGTTTATTGATGGCTTCCGCATTGCCTATGGTTTGAACTTTCATTAAATTATGCCCATACCAAAAGGAAGTTATTTACGGAGTTAATGTTTCAGCACTTCCTTCGGGGGCAAGGTGGCTTTGTTTCCTATATTCAATTGATTTACTTTTGCCCCACATGAAATATTTCGCGGTAAAACGAAAGGAATAATTATTTCACAATTGCCTTTTTACTGATTACATAAATAAACATCCATGCAACATCCCAGGGGAAGCCTCATAGCTATTGGTGGAGCCGAAGACAAGGGCACCCATCCTGATAAAGGCGAATTAC
>JAVHOI010000427.1:0-7044 GCA_036169975.1 Ferruginibacter sp.
CCGCTGAACATGCAATTTTTTCCAATCCGGGTAGAACCCGCTACCACGCCATGTGCGGCGAAGTAAGTGTTTTCACCGATTTCCACATTATGGGCAATATGTATCAGGTTATCAAATTTTACGCCTTTACGCAATATGGTTGAGCCAAGTGTTGCCCTGTCAATGGCGCAATTGGCGCCTATTTCCACATCGTCTTCAATTACTACGTTACCTATCTGCGGTACTTTTTTATTGTCGTTTTCAGGGGTAAACCTAAAGCCATCACTTCCGATTACGGTGCCTGAATGAATGATGCAGTTTTTACCGATATTGGTTTCGGAATATATTTTTACGCCGGCAAAGAGTGTAGTATTATCGCCAATAACCGCATTGTCGCCAATATAAACCTGGGGATATATTTTTACATTGTTACCAATGGTTGCATTATCGCCAACAAAAGAAAATTCCCCCGCATAAATTTCGTTGCCAACGCAAGCGCTTTCCGAAATGAATGCCAATTTAGAAATACCTTTTTTATTAAGCTTTACCTCGTTATACATTTCCAACAATCGTGCAAAGGCATTTTCCGCGCTTTCCACCCTTATCAATGTGGCGGTAACCGGGGCGGTTAAAACAAAATCTTTATTAATGATCACCAGGGAGGCCTTTGTGCCATACAGGTAATGCGTGTAAAGCGGGTTGCTGAGGAACGAAATGGAACCCGGAACCCCCTCTTCAATTTTAGAAAGTTTTGTAACGGTAACATTTGCGTCTCCTTCTATCTGGCCATTGAGCAGGCCGGCTATTTGAGTGGCTGTAAATTGCATGGTATCAATTTTTTGTTTTGTGGTTGTTTAAAATATTGAATGGCTGACAGCTTGATTGGGTATAGAAAAATTTACGATAAATCCATTCGGTTGTTAAAGCCCCTTTACGCCAATCATCCGGTTACTTTCCTGATCCCATACTTTTAATTTAAAGCATGCGCTTATTGCTCCTGGTGCAAGCGAAGTCGTTTTGCAGTTTTGAAGTTCAGCAAAATGTTTCATTACTTCAGGCAACCGGTAGAAAGGGATTTTTGAATTGAGGTGATGGATATGATGATAACCGATATTGCCGGTAAACCATGCCATCACGGGATTCATTTTCATGAAACTGGAAGATTCCAACGCCGCTTTTTCATAAACCCAGTTTTTATTTTCATAAAATTCTACTCCCGGAAAATTGTGTTGGGCATAAAATAAATAGGCGCCTATTCCAAATGCGATTAAAAAAGGTAAAAAGAACATAAAGAACCAAGCCTGCCATCCTGCAAAAATAAACAACAAAACGGCTACGGTAAAATGCAATATCAAAGCTATAAGCGAATCGTAATGTTTGCGTGGGTTGCTGATAAATGAACGCAGGCACATGCCAACAATAAACATGGAAAAATACCCCATCGCTATTGTTACCGGGTGGCGTATGGCGAGGTAGGTGAATTTTTGAACAGGTGCCATTTCCATAAATTTCTTTTTTGTAACGATTGGATAAGAACCTATGCTTGCACTGAATAATTTAGAGTTGTGGTTGTGGTGGTGATCGTGCGATCTTTTCCAGATACTGGTAGGAGAAAGCATGTACATTCCAAAGATTGTCATGATCACTTCGGCGGTAGCGGATTGGGTTAAAATGGTATGATGCTGGTGATCATGATAAATGATGAACATCCTTATCAATAGTAAACCCGCGATAATACTGCATGCTAATTTTAAGGCCACAACAGGCATCAATAAGGTGCCGGCAAGCGCCAATATTAAAAGGGAAAGTGTGGAAATAGTATGAAACCAACTCCTGATCCTTATTTCTTTCGCGAAAGGCTTTGTAGCCAATATGAGGTTTTTACCCAGGAGCATTATCAGATTTTTAAATGCTAAGGTACTTTATTTAATTTTCAAACCCGCCTGTGCTTCCATCTTTTATGTGTCCAAAGCCATGTTTCGGGCTGTGCAATGATGTCGGCTTCCAGTTTCCTGGTATGTGTTTCTGTTATATTACCCTCAATACCAGGGTAAGGGGGCGCCAGTAATTGTTCTGCCATAAAGGTGTAATAACCTCTTGTTAATTTTTTTACGGAAACAAATACAATGGGGTATTTGATCTTTTGCGCAATTTTTTCGGCGCCCATAAATACGGGGGTATCCTGGTTCAGAAAATTCATCCAATGCGCCTTGGCAGGGTTGGGTGATTGGTCGGCTATAAAAGCCGTAGCATTCAATTCCATTTTATTTTTTATCATATCCCTGTAAGTATCCTTCATCGGTATCAGCCTTGTTCCAAACCTTTCCCTCATTCTACAGATCAGGCCGTTAAAATATTTATTGGCTAAGGGATGATAGATCACATATAACTGGTGCTGACAACAAATACTGAATGTGTTTCCCGCCCATTCCCAATTGCCTTTGTGCCCCATAACGATAATCAGGTTTTTTTTTTCTTTTGCATACCGCTTAAAAAGGGCTCCGGCAGCAGGATCAAGGCTGCAATGCTCCAGCATTTTTTTCCGGCTAATCGTAAGGGTTTTAAAAGTTTCCAGGAATAGGTCACATAAATACCGGTAAAAATTTTTCTGAATGACAATTATTTCTTCCTTTGTTTTTTCCGGGAAGGCATTTTTTATATTTGTAAATACCACCTTTTTCCGGTATCCGGTTACATGATATAACAACACATAAAGGCCATCAGATAAAAAATAAAGTACCGGAAAAGGTAACAGGGATAAAAGATAAATAAAGGGTAACGATAAATAATAAAGGAATGCTGCCAAGTAGTAGGTTGTTAAATTGTTTAAACGAAATTAAAATATTATGGCTATTAATTTTTTAAAAAACTGAACTATTTTTTAAATGCCTATTAAGTATAATAAAGCCTTTTGCACTTAAGTTTCGAATAGGGTTCTAATTCGGGTGAAGCAACTCAATACAAATATATCCGGCAATGATCACCTGTTGTCAGGTAGCGCCTTTTTCTTATTTTGCCAAAAAATATTTCGAAAAAAAACGGCAAAGAAATAATTAAGACACAATAATTATTTAGACGGGGCAAGGGCATCAAACGTGAGGATTTTATTTTGTAAATGCTATTTAGAAAGACCCCGCACAACGTTTACCGATAAGTGAAAGTGATACAACTGCGAAAATTCATTTTAAAAAAAGCAATCAGGCCAATTCATTTTTTGAGACAAGGGGATTGGCTAATACTTTAATAATTCTTAACCTTTTATCCATTTCCATATTGGCAGACAGGTACGAATTTAACCCTGGTAGAAAAGCTAACTTATCCCACTAAACCTTATTACTTTTAGATTGATGTTATTGAAGGTAAAAAGGTTAATTTATCTTTCGAGTTACTCTTCAACTAAGGTTAATCAGAGATGGATGAAATTCTTACAAACAAATGCACATCACAAAACTAATATTTTTTCCAACGCCTCAAAAAATAAATTAGCCTGTATTTAACAGCCTGTAGCCAATTTCTTAATATCCGGTATCTTTACACCATGACTTCCCAATTTTTTACCTACAATAAAGGCAAAGTGATTCAGGCATTGCGGTATCATTTTATCAGCAGGCGGGAAATTAAAGTAATGATGATACTGGTAAATGTATTTGCCATTGTTTCCGCATCATTGTTCTTTTTAAAAAAGATATCCCCGATGGCTTTTCTGGTTAGTTCTTTTTTGTGGTTTGGTTTGATGATTTCTTTCTGGTACCTGTTGCCTATAACCATCTATAAAAAATCGGCAACCTTTAAGGACAGGTTTAAAGCGACATTTGGTAAAGAAGAATTTACCATTGAAAATGAAAGAGGGAGCCGGAGCTGGCTATGGAAAGAATTTAGTACCACTATGGAAAGCCCCTACTTTTTTCACCTGTATTTTAATTCCCGTTCATTTTTTATTGTTCCAAAAGAAGCGTTTCCTGATGACGAGGTAAGTGAGGCAAGAAAAGTATTGGCATCAAAGATCGGGAAGACAAAGGTTTAAGGGCTTGCCCCTGCCTATTTGAACCATTTCAATATTAATAAGCCAACAGCCAGGCAAGACCTTAAATTTAAAAAAAAAGTTTCATCGTAATTTTTTCTCCATAATATGGTGGGGGATATTTAATTCCATAAACTGGTCACCTTTTACTTTATAACCGTATTTTTCGTAAAACCCTATAGCCGAATCCCGGGCGTGCATAGTTAAAGATTTGAAGCCTTTATCCCGGGCAAGGTTTTCCGCGAACCTTATAATGGATTCCCCAATCCCCTTTCCCTGCATATTGTTTTGTACGGCCATTTGCCGGAGCCGTACACTGCCATTGGTTCTGTCAGTAAGGATACAGCAACCCATCATTTCATCCTCATCGAATGCGGCAATCAGGATATCATCTTTTTCTTTTGCCAATTCTTCCGGAGAAAAGGACAAGCCAAGTGGCTTACGCATAATTTCATATCGAAGGTTTACCATCTGCTGGTATTCTTTACTTCCGTGGTCTATTTGTTTTAACCCCATACTGCAATATAGTAAAATCTTTCTTTTTAACATGAACACCTGCAATTCGGAACATTTTTTAAAGTGGCCATTTCTATTCCTGAATAATGCATGCCATTTAGAAGTATTATTTTTTTTATTTTTAATGTACATGGAAAACCTTTACTGGTAAGAGTTTATAAGAAAAGGGAAGATGGGCATCCCGGTTTTTGCCTTAAAGCCATTAAGCAATTGCGCCGGAGCAATTTATAAGATGGTTGATGGTGATTGAATTTTTTTATAATAAACTTTAAAAATAACCGGTATAAAATTGCTTTTATAGGATTGGCTTTGCTGGAAATTTTAGAATTAATTTCATAACAACTTATATTTCTTTGTATTTATTTCAAAAAGTATATTTTTGCACCTGATTAACTAAATATTACTATTATGTCAGACATTGCAACAAGAGTAAAGAAAATAATTGTTGACAAATTAGGTGTAGATGAGGCCGAGGTTACCCCCGAAGCTTCTTTCACCAATGATTTAGGTGCCGATAGCTTGGACACCGTTGAACTAATCATGGAATTTGAAAAGGAATTCAACATTTCTATTCCTGATGAACAAGCTGAAACCATCACTACTGTTGGCCAGGCCGTTACTTACCTTGAAGAACACGCTAAGTAGTCATCATCATCTGTTTTTAATCATCGCAGGCAAATTTTATGGACTTAAAGAGAGTAGTTGTAACCGGATTGGGAGCCCTTACTCCATTGGGTAAAACTGTTGCTGAATATTGGCAGGGGTTATCTGAAGGTGCAAACGGTTGTGATTTTATCAAACAATTCGATGCCGCTAAATTTAAGACCAGGTTTGCCTGCGAGGTTAAAGATTTTGACCCCACCAATTATTTAGACCGTAAAGAAGCCCGCAAAGTAGATCGCTTTACCCAGTTTGCATTAATCGCCAGCGATGAAGCTGTAAAAGATGCAGGCATCAACAGGGATAATGTAGATGTGGACAGGGCCGGTGTAATATTTGCCAGCGGTATTGGCGGTTTAATTACCTTTCAGGAAGAAGTCATCAACTTTGCTTCCGGCGATGGTACGCCACGTTTTAATCCCTTCTTTATTCCAAAGATGATCCTTGATATTGCCGCCGGGCAAATCTCCATCCGTCATGGGTTCAGGGGACCAAATTATGCTGTGGTAAGCGCCTGCGCATCCTCTACCAATGCCATCATTGATGCCTTTGACAATATACGTCTTGGCAGAGCCGAGGTAATTTTATCTGGTGGCAGCGAAGCGGTTATCAGTGCGGCAGGTGTTGGCGGCTTTAACGCCATGAAAGCATTAAGCGAAAGAAATGATGATCCATATACTGCCAGCAGGCCTTTTGATAAAGACCGCGATGGTTTTGTAGTGGGAGAAGGAGCCGGCGTTATTATTTTGGAAAGCCTGGAGCATGCTCTTGCAAGAGGCGCTAAAATTTATTGCGAAATTGCGGGTGGCGGTTCTACCGCAGATGCACATCATATTACCGCGCCACATCCCGAAGGGTTGGGAGCGCAAAATGTAATGCGTACCGCTTTAAAAGATGCCGGCATGAAACCGGAAGATATTGATTACATCAATGTACACGGCACTTCCACTCCATTAGGAGATATCGCTGAATCAAAGGCGATTTTAAATGTTTTTGGCAACCATGCTTACGATCTGAATATCAGTTCCACCAAAAGCATGACCGGGCACAGTCTTGGAGCCGCAGGCGCCATTGAAGTGCTGGCTTGCATACTGGCGATTACAAAGGATATTATCCCTCCTACCATCAATCACTTTACCGATGATCCCTTATTGGATCCCAAATTAAATTTCACTTTCAATAAAGCCCAGCACCGCACCGTGAATGCGGCACTCAGCAATACCTTTGGTTTTGGCGGACATAATGCTTCCGTGATTGTAAAAAAATACAAGGCTTAATCATCCCCATTTTAAATCAATTAACCAATTTTATTAATATCAACGGTTAAATAATTTTCTCCTCTTTCGCAAGGAGTTTATACCTATCGAAACAAAAGCGTAAATACTTTTAAGGCAAAGCCATTATCATACATTAATTGATTAGTATGAAAACTCTTTTAAACTTTATTTTATAAAGCGCACCAGCACATCAGCATTTCAGCACATCATCTTAAATTTTTTCATTGCGGCAAATAGCAGTAATTTTGACAAAATATTTTATCAGATTTTGCAGTTTATCAAAGCGTTATTAACCGGTGATATAAAGAAGAAAGAGTTTAAAAAACAACTCAATAATGTGCTGGGCTTTACTCCCGGCAACCTCAGTTTATACAGAACAGCGCTGAGTCACCGGTCTGTCAGGGAGGGCGCGGATGAAAATAATGAACGGCTTGAATTTCTGGGCGATGCCGTGCTTAGTTCAATAGTAGCCCATTATCTTTTCATGAAATACCCATACAAGGGCGAAGGCTTTTTAACGGAGATGAGAAGTAAAATGGTTAACCGGCAACAACTCAATGATATCGGTATAAAAATGGGGCTCAAAAAAAT
>JAVHOI010000428.1:0-7033 GCA_036169975.1 Ferruginibacter sp.
GTAAAATAAGGCAGATCATTTAATCTTGCGAATACCATTCCCCTTGCCCATATTAACAGCATATTGCCTAATCCTGTTTTTGGGAACTTGATATATACTTTTGCCAAGTTATTTTTTTGTTGCAACCTCGTTGAGTAAATCAGCTAATTGCTTTGTTACAGCTTTAGCTGAATATTTATTGAAAGCATCAGGGTCAACATCGGCGGGGTTAAAAGATGGCAGGTTGCTGCTAAACTTTTTCCAAACAGTTGCAAAATTCCGGCTTATGGAACTGATGTCGTCAATGCCATTAAAAGCCAGCACGTTTCCTGCATTTGCTTCTTCAATCACTTTAGCTGCTGAACTATTTTGATGCAATACCGCCAGTATTTTTTTGCCGGCCAATATTGCCTGGTAGGTTTTTGAAGGTGTATAATGTGGCTCGGTGCTGCCCAATATAAAAATGGCATCGGCATTATTCAAATGCACCAGCACATCCAAATAAGGTATCCGTTGCGGATATTCAAAAACTACCGATTGCCATATCCCATATTTTTGCGCCAAAGGTTTTATAGTAAATGATACGGGGTCATCCGGCTTATTGCCCGTACCAATAAAATGAAATATCGCATTTTCGAACAAGCCTGGTTGTTGCTGTATTGCCTTAAAAATTTCTTCCAGAACAGAGTATGCTTTTGGTAGCATGGCACCGGCATATACCAATTGCAGTGTACCTTTTTTCTTGCTAAACAGATAGGGTTCAATACCAAGCTCAGTTACTTTGTCATGATCGGCCTTTTCGCCCCCATAAGGCATAGCGCCTGTTACTGCCTGCTCCATTAAATGAGGATTCCTGCTTATTACACCCTGGTAATAACCTTCCGCAACGCCGGTAATCAGGGACGCTTTTTTTACTGCAATCGGTTCAAGGAAGCCAGCAATTTTTGTACTAAACCAATGACGTGAAAATATATTATCACTCCCCGGAAATTGATGCACCCAGGGATCAATATAATCAATGCCATATTTTATGCCGGTGGTTTTGTTAAGCCAACGACCCAGCAAGGCGCAATAAAAAGATGGAATGGGTATAAACAAAAAATCAATCTTTTCAGATTGAATTAATTGCTTTGCTTTTTTGTACAATTGAAAAAAAGCACGTAACCCAATATCACCAATCAACCTTGGTTTGGTAATACGGAAAGCCTTTACTTTTTCAATCCGTAATGTTGGCGGTAATAATTTTTCCAAATTATAATCCGGCGCTTCTTCATAGTATTTTTCATGCACCGTTAAAACGACCGGCTCCCAGCCAAATAAGGGAAGATGCTGTGCAAACAACCTTGGCCGGTGTACCCCCGCAAGATTGGAAGGAGGAAAATGCGGATATAAAATAAGTATCTTTTTCATTGGTTACTTATTCCATGCATTTAATAAATCCTCTGAAGCGGTTTCCCAGTTTCTATTTTCAAAATTTTTGTACCGTATATCCTTTTGGCTTCTTATAATATTTATTTCTTCAATAATTTTTTCAAATACCGTTTCGGCATTGTTTGTTTTATAGTCAAAGCATAGCCCGTGCGCCGGGTACTCTTTTAAAAAAGAAGCCTGTGCCGTTGTATTGGTAGCTACTACAAACAATCCTGCCTGCAGGCAGGCCAGCAATTTGTTTGACAAAGCCAACCCGTTATTAATATCCTTTGCCGGTTCCAATGCCAATCCAATATCATATTGCCCTAAGGAATGGTGCAAATCTTTTTGATTCATTGGCGCATGAATGATAATGTTTGAAATATGCTTAAAATAATTTTCAAATAAATAAGGATCAGGATTGCCAATCAGGTGCAGTTCTAATCTACCTGTTGCTTTTTTCACAAAAGGCAGGATGAGTTCCAATCCCCTGCCAGCGCTGATATTTTGAGAAAACCAAACTAATTTTACCGGTCCTTCATTGCCACCGGTTGGTTGTCCAAATTCAGATGCGGGAAAATAGTTTAATACGGTAAACCAATTCGCTTTAGCAATATTAATATCTCTTTTTACCTGTTGCAATATAAGCGGCGCGGCAAAAGAAACATAGTTCATTTGGGGCAACAGGGCGGTCATTAATTGTTTCGAAAGCTTTTGTAAATATTTATTATTCCCTTCGCCGGGATGATAATCTTCCACATCAAAACCAACATTACAGGTAAACTTTTTAGCCGCTTTTATGGCCGGCCACATTGCCCCGGGATTATGGCCAATCACCCAGTCAGGCTTTGAAACTTTTTGAAGTTCTTTTATGATTAAATTGCTTCTCCGGGAAACCGCCTGGGATAAGGCCGGAACAGGCAGTGAAAAATATTTACCCAACAGGCGAAAAACAGTTTCCGTTACAACAGACCAGCACCATGAAATAAAAGGGGATCTACCTGCCGGAATTGAAATTATTTTTACATTCCCCAACGCTTGTATTAGCCGTTCATTTATCGCTTTGCTCCAGTTATCAAATTCAAAACAAATGATTTCAACCTTAAAACCATTGCCAATAGCCAGTTGGATTTCTTTATAAAATCTTGGGTTTGTCGCAAGATTGTGCGTAGAGAGAAAAAGGACTTTCAGTTTTTTTGATTTATATCTTTTACAGAGATATGCTTAATAAGGCTAAACGAATAAAGTTGCTATATTTTTTTTGCAATCGTGATAGTATCAAAAGCCACATGCACAGGATTCAACATCAGCGACCTTATGCCGGGTAGCCTGCCAATAATCCGGTTCCAAAATGTTTTGGCCATATTAATTTGTAAATTTTTTTTTGATTTTCCCCCAAACGGTTTGCTTACCGAAGCACCGGGAAAATAATAACCTGTCCTGTCTGGTATATTATATTTTTCCAGCTCCAGCGATTCCGTTACGCACAACATTGTTTCAATCTTATAATATTTATTCAACGCAATCATTCCATCACTGTGAATTCTCCAGGCGTCTATTGGGCTTGGGCACCGGGGATAGCTGTAGCTATTAATAGTGATTATATATCCTCCCGGTTTGGTTATCCTTACCAGTTCTTCATACCATATCCAAAAATAAGTTACGTGCGCAAGTACCTGATCCGAAAATACTATATCGAATGAATTTTCCTCAAAGGGATATTTCAGGGGGTTTGCTGAAAGCGTAAAATTTGGATTGTTTTCCGCGCCTGATATAAAATCGGTTGCGATATCCAATACAAAATAATCAGTGTGGCAGGCATATTTTTTTAATGCCATTTCATAATAAGTGGGATAACCTTCGGGCCCAATTTCAAGAATTGAACCAGCCTGCTGAAAATACTTTTCAGCATATTTATGCCATAATAACCTGCTGTTTAAGTGACCCATTAAAATTTATATTTTTGATGCGGCTACACTTCTTTGATAAGCGCCCGTCAATCTTGTTTTCAGGGTGTAGGCCGTTGCCGAGTTATTTAAAAATTCTCTTGGTATAAGGTATCTGTTAATCCTTTTATTGAGTTCATCAGACTGTGTGGTAAAAGCCAGCCTGATACCACATGCCTCCATTATTTCATCCATTGTATCAACCGGGCCAATATCAGCCGGGCTTCCGTAAGGATAGGAAAAACTGGTGGCCTCCACACCAGTATGTTTTTTTATTTCATCCTTACACGCTCTTATTTCTTCCATTTTTTGCTTCATGGTAAGATTACTGAAACGGGGATGCGTTTTGGTATGAACGCCTACTTCGCATAAACCCGAATCCAGCATTTCACCAATCTGCGACCAGTTAAGCATTTCGGGAATAAGCCCCGGCCTCTCCAGTTGCGCATATTTCAATAACCGGGTTTTAAAATAGAAGGAATCATTGTCCGCATTTTCAAGCAAAAGGATCCTGAAATCTTCAAATATTTTTTGCTTTGGACTAATTAAATAAGTTTGCCGGGTTATGCTAAAATCATATTTTTCAAAAGCGACAGGCTGTTCATTTTCTATAATATTTTCAATGAGGTACCACCACAAAAAAGGGGCAGGCTGATTGATAAAATCGCTCACCACAAAGATGCTGAAATTAATATTGTACCGCTTTAAAATGGGGAAGGCAAAATAGTAGTTGTCTGAGTAGCCATCATCAAAACTGATATGTACAACAGGTTGGTTGCCTGCATCCTCAAAAACAGCTTGTTCCAACTGCGCCAATGAAACAAATTTTACGCCGAGGCTTTTTAAATTTAAAATTATTTTTTCTAAATTTTGATGGCTGATTTCTATAAAGCTGTTCAATCCGTTTTGTCGTGTACTGGATGCTGTTACCCGGTGCAAGGTAACAATCATCCCCCTGTTTGATTGTTTGTTTTTTTTGAAATAAAATTGAAATAACTTCCTGGAAGAAATTTTGTGAAGGATATGAATGAATATTTTTTTCAAAACAAATGGTTACTATAGTTTAATTACAACTCCGCTATTTTTTTAAAATAAAAATTGTTACCTGTTGAAAAAGCATCGTCGGGTAAAAAATTGTTTTCCTGCAAATGTTTAAATATCGCCGCTGTTTTTTCTGCACCCAATACTTCCGGGTGCAACTCAAACTGAATTTTTTCTATTGACTGGTATTTGATGATTTTAAAGACATCATATTCGCCTCCTTCAATATCCATCATCAGGTAAGTTGGCTTTATCTTTCGAATGGTTTCATTTAAATCCAATACCGGTATTTCAGTTTTTTCCTGCTTTTGTTCCTTATTATTTATTGCCGAGGACGCCAGGAAACTACCCGGGTTTCTATAAAATGTGGTTTTCCCTTCCTGCAACCCCAGCATGGAAAAAGTGAGCTGAGGGTTAACTTTATTTTTTTTGTAAAGTATTTTTATTTTCGCTTCAAGGCCGGCGTTCGCCTCAAAAGTAAATACCTGCCGGCTACCCAGCCTGCTTGCACACCATGCAGATACAAAGCCAATACCTGTGCCCAATTCAAGCACAATATCTTCTTTTTGAAGGGTATTTTTTATGATATTTATTTCACCCTGTTCATATTCGCCGTTGTTGATAAAGCGCAATACAGAATAGCCATAACTCATGCTAACCGGGATAAAAATACCTTCAATTTTTTTCCACCTGTTAACGGCATACCTCAACAAGAACCAACTCATCCGGAGTTGTTTCAGTAATTGAAAATTTATCTTCTCCAATACATTCATTTCCCGTTTAAAAAATCTTGTTTTACAAAATCATACCCTTTAATTATCAGGCTGCATTTCCGCTAATTCTTTTTTATCCGCCAAAATGCTTTCATACAACCGGAGATGGTTTTCACCAACCCGGGAAAATGAATTAGGCGTTGGTAACCGGAGAGCCGCATTTTCAACTACTTCAGTATTATCAATCAGGTAAACTAATTTTTGATAAAGATGTTCCGGGTCATTAAAACGAAAAAGCCAGCCATCCACCTCCTCCGTTATTTGCTCCACATTACCATAAACATTGGAGGCAAGTACGGGAATACCCGCCGCAAAAGCTTCCTGAATAACCAACGGGCTCATTTCGGAAAATACGGAAGGCAAACAAAGCAAATCGTAATTGGATAAAGTGGGGATCACCTCCTCCGAAGGAACAACCCCTTTCCAGCAGATATTTTTATTTGTTCCTGATAATTGCCTGCAGGTATTAATATATTTTGTTTCCGTTTGCTTTCCATAAATATGCAGGCTCACCTTATCTTCCGGTATCCGGCAAAGGGCTTCTATCAACAAGTGTAATCCCTTGGATTCGGTAATACGGCCAATATAAACTAATCGCAGGGCGCCGCTAATCTTCTTATGAACAGAAGGATGCTGGTAACCGGAGGTTAATCCCTGCTTTATATAAATTAGTTTGGAAGAAGGCATCCCGTTTTTTTCAAGTATCTCCTTATACCATCCGGCTATTACCACTATTTTTTCCGCAACCTTTTCCAGCCTGATAAGATTGCGTTTTATATTTTTAATTACAAAAGGAAAACCAATGGCTGTTCCCAGGGACTTGTTTAACCTGGTAGGGTTAATATTTAAATTGAACAGCGCCATGGCCGTATTGCTGAGCAAAATCGCCTTTATACCCCGGATATTTTTTTGGTGATACACACATTCCGTACATACTTTTTCCCGGATAACCCCGTCACATTTTTTTTCATTTTTATAAAATAATGAATTTTTTATGCAGGTATAATAAGAGAGATGAAAGGTGAGCACAACAGGAATCTGAAGTAGCCTGGTTTGCTCCGCATGAAAAATATTTATGCCCCTGCCCGGAGCCATTTCATGAAAATGAACAATATCCGGTTGTTCATTTTTCAGCACCTTCAAAAACGCCCCCATACCATCCGGCATCTTTTTGCCCATAATCATTGAACGGTCTTCCACACTGTTTTCCCCATATCGGATTACACGAACACCTTCATAGATATATTCATCCGTTTCTGCATTATCAAAACGGGGTATTAATATAATCATTTCAGCGCCGGCACCCTGTAAAATTTGTGCCAGCCGTAGTGTATATATTTCCGTGCCGGCAACATATTCAGGCAAAAAATGGTGTAAGCAAAAAATGATTTTCATTCGACTTTCATTTCAATTGGCAACCCATTTTTTATTTCGGCAATAGCTAAGGATGTTCCCTTTATGAAATACAATGGATAGTTATTCTTTTGAATCCACATTTTTAAAAATTTTACTACTCCAAAAAGATGGGCATCATGCCAAACTATTAGACCACCGGAAGATTTTACCATCTTTAATGCTACGGATGTATCACTTTCAACATATTCACAGCTATGAGCCCCATCTATAAAGACCAAATCTATATTGTTGTAATAAGGAGTAAAATTAAAAACAGCGCTATCACCCCACAGTTGCTCAATTTTAGCGTTTTCCGTACTTTTCAAAAAACGAACGCCGCTAATAACTTGTGAAGCCAATTGAATATCAACTAAACCCGTACTTAGATGAACACTGTCGGTATTTGAAGGAAGATTAAGTGTATATATAAATCCATCATCACTCGTATTGAGCGCCATTGATCTTGTAGTTCTTCCATCAAAAGTTCCT
>JAVHOI010000429.1:0-7003 GCA_036169975.1 Ferruginibacter sp.
AATACGCCGGGCGGTTTATTACAATCCACCAGGGAAATTGTAACGGAAATATTGGAGAGCCCCGTGCCAATAGTAGTTTATGTATCACCCGAAGGGGCACATGCCGGGTCGGCGGGTGTTTTTATTACCATGGCGGCGCATATCGCCGCTATGGCCGAAGCTACCAATATCGGCGCCGCACATCCCGTAAACATGCAGGGTATGATGGACAGTGTAATGAGCGAAAAAGTAACTAATGATGCGGCGGCTTTTATCCGCAGTATCGCAGCCAAAAGAAACCGTAACCTCGAATGGGCTGAAGATGCGGTAAGAAAAAGTATTTCCATAAGCGCCGCAGAAGCCATCCTGAAAAATGTGGTGGACCTGATTGCTTTATCCGACCGGGACCTGCTGAACCAGATAGATGGCAGAGAAATAAAACTAAACAGTGGGGTGGTAACGCTGCATACAAAAAATTCCACCATCGAAGAATATGACATGAGTGCATTGGACAAACTGTTGAATATTATGAGTGATCCCAACATTGCTTACCTGATGATGATGCTTGGCTTTTTCGGAATTTTATTCGAATTGTTCAATCCCGGTGCCATACTGCCTGGCATAGTAGGCGTGATAGCGTTAATATTCGCATTTTACGCCATGCGCACTTTGCCTATCAATTATGCGGGGCTGGCATTGATCATTTTTGGCATACTGCTTTTATTGCTGGAGATAAAAATTATTAGTCATGGCATGTTGGCGATTGGCGGTGTCATATCATTATTGCTGGGTTCCATGATGCTGATAAAGGCAGGATCCCCATTAGAGATTGAAGGCATTTCAAAATCACTGATTATAGCCACCACCTCGGTAACGGCGTTGTTCTTTTTGTTCGTAATCGGCGCCGGATTAAAGGCTCAAAAAAGGAAGGCGGTAACAGGTCTGGAAGCGATGACCGGCCTTACCGGAATAGCGCTGGAGGCGCTTGAACCTGATGGGCAGGTGAATGTGAAGGGTGAAATATGGAATGCTTCTTCCATTGCAGGCAATATAAATAAAGGAGATGCCGTGAGGATTAGCGCTATTAAAAAGCTGATGCTGTATGTAGAAAAAGTAACCATTTAAAATAAATATAACATGCCACAAATTCCATTTGTAACCCTTGTACTCCTCTTTTTTTTAATCAGTGTTTTAGCAAGTGCGGTAAAAATTTTGCGGGAATATGAGCGGGGCGTTATTTTCCGCCTGGGCCGGCTGATAGGCGGAGATGGCCTGAAAGGGCCCGGCCTGATTTTGCTGATACCTTTTATAGACAAGATGGTAAAAGTGAGCCTGCGTACGGTTGTGCTGGATGTGCCCCCACAGGATATCATCACCAGCGATAATGTATCCATAAAAGTAAATGCCGTGGTTTACTTCCGGGTACTGGAACCACAAAAAGCCATCGTGCAGGTGGAGAATTTTTTATTGGCCACCTCGCAAATTTCCCAAACTACTTTACGCAGTGTGCTGGGTCAGTCGGAACTGGATGACCTGCTTTCACAAAGGGATGTCATTAACCATAAGCTGCAACAGATCATTGATTCGCAAACAGAACCCTGGGGTGTAAAAGTGTCGAACGTGGAAGTAAAACAAATTGATCTGCCGCAGGAAATGCAGCGGGCAATGGCCAAGCAGGCGGAAGCGGAAAGGGAGCGCAGAAGTAAAGTAATTTCCGCCGAAGGCGAATACCAGGCTTCACAAAGATTGGCGGATGCCGCTAAAATACTGGCTTCCGAACCGAGCGCATTAACCCTGCGGTACCTGCAAACATTAAGGGAAATCGCGACAGAAAATAATTCCACCACCATCTTCCCGGTACCAATAGATTTGTTAACGCCATTTTTAAAAAATGGAATCAGCCGGAATATAAACATTAAGGATGTGTTGGGCGATGCTTAGTAATTGTTTAAATTTTACATAGGATAAAATTTTCGAAAAAGACGGTTTTGTTTTAGGTACGAAGAATGAGGTGGCGACTTTTAATAAGTTGCCACCTTTTTTCATTATGATTTGAAAGTTTATTTTAATTGGAAGTAGCAGCCCATTAAATTTTAAAACGTAATATTTCTCGATATGATGCTCACTTAGTTTTGATAAAAAAATTGCGTTGGTATTTCGGCGCACGTTGGCATCACTTTCCGATATGGAGCTATTATATTACAGCATAAAAAAAGTACGGCAGCGATGCCGTACTTTTTGGATAGTTGCTATATCCTTACTAAATGGCCGGCGTATCCAACTCAGCCAATGATTTATTTATATCTTCCTGCGATACTTCATAGTCAACCAGCTTGCCTGCTAAATATTGTTCGTAAGCGCTCAGGTCAAAATGCCCATGGCCGCAAAGGTTGAACAGGATTGTTTTTGAAACACCTTCCACATCCGCTTGTTTCACCTGGCGGATTACTTCGGCGATTGCATGGGTAGCTTCAGGAGCGGGAATGATACCTTCCGTACCGGCAAACAATATGCCTGCATCAAAACATTCCGTCTGGTTAATGGCATTGGCTTCAATGATACCATCTTTCAGTAACTGACTAACAATAGCGCCGGCGCCATGATAACGCAAACCGCCCGCATGAATGGGTGAAGGAATAAAATTATGTCCTAAGGTGTACATGGGTAATAGTGGCGTCATTCCAACCGTATCGCCAAAATCGTAACGGAAAACACCACGTGTTAATTTAGGGCAGGATGTCGGTTCTACCGCTATTGCCCTTACATTTTTTCCACCGGTTAATTTATTTTGTAAAAAAGGAAATGCGATACCCGCAAAGTTGGAACCGCCGCCAAAAGGCGCAATAATAATATCAGGATAATCACCAGCTTTTTCCATTTGCTTCAATGCTTCCAAACCAATAATTGTCTGATGCATCAAAACATGGTTCAACACACTGCCCAACGAATATTTGGTATCATCATGCGTAGCGGCTACTTCCACGGCTTCCGAAATGGCGATGCCCAGACTTCCGGGAGAGTTAGGGTCCTTAGCTAAAATACTTCTTCCCGCATTGGTGAGGTTACTGGGCGAAGCATGCACCGTCGCTCCCCAGGTATTCATCATTATTTTTCGGTAAGGCTTGCCTTCATAGCTCACTTTTACCATAAACACTTCGCATTGGATGCCAAATAATTTGCAGGCGAAACTCAACGCACTGCCCCATTGGCCGGCTCCTGTTTCTGTTGCGATTTTTTTTATGCCTTCTTTGGCATTGTAATAAGCCTGGGGTATAGCGGTGTTTGGTTTATGGGAACCGGCTGGGCTAACCCCTTCGTATTTATAATAAATTTTAGATTTTGTGCCAAGGGCTTTTTCCAATCCCAATGCCCTGAACATGGGTGTTGGCCGCCATATTGAATACAGGTTTCTTACTTCATCCGGTATCTCTACCCATTTTTCCGTAGAAACTTCCTGTTCAATTAAAGCCATCGGAAACAGTGGCGCCAATGCTTCCGGCCCAATGGGTTGTTGTGTTGCAGGATGCAATGGCGGCAAAGGTTTGTTGGGCATGTCGGCCACAATATTGTACCAATGAGTTGGTATTTCCGATTCCTGTAAAGTGATTTTTCGTTGGTGTAACATGTAATTTTTTTTTGGCATTCAAGATAACGAAAAACCTGAAAAGGAAAACATAATATAAATCAATTTCAAAAAAAAATTTACCGGTGATGAAAAAATTAATGAAGGCTGTTACATAAAATAAAAACATTACCCTACTATTATTACATATATCATTTTTAATAATCCCGGTATTTTAAACAGCAAACGGTTGCGGTAGTTTTTTTGACAGCACCCCCTTATACTCTTTTCAAAAAGCTTATTTTTACGATTGATTTTATTGAACAACTTTTGCTTGCCATGATTTACCCGTTTTTTTTTAATGCTTTTCCTGCTTTAAGTTTATGGGGATGATAGCCAAAATAATAAATTATCATGACAGCAGAACATCAACGCCTGGCCGTTAACCGAAAAAAACCTATACCCCTGGAACAATGGGGTCCCTACCTTAGCGAAAGGCAATGGGGAACCGTAAGGGAAGACTACGGTTATCACGGAGATGCGTGGGGGTATTTACCTTTTGGCCAATCCCATTTCAGAGCTTATCGCTGGGGTGAAGATGGAATAGCCGGCATCTCCGATTATTTTCAAAACCTTTGCTTTGCCATTGCCTTATGGAATGGTAAGGATAAAATTCTGAAAGAAAGGTTATTTGGCCTTGGCAATTACGAAGGCAATCATGGGGAAGATGTAAAGGAATTGTATTATTACCAGGATAATATCCCGACTCATTATTACATGGAATATTTATACAAATACCCCCAGCATGAATTTCCTTACGATGACCTGAAAGCTACTAACCGCAACCGTTCCATGCATGAGCCTGAATATGAAATATTAGATACGGGCGTATTTGACAAGGATGAATATTTTGATGTGACTGTTACCTATGCCAAACAGGATGCGCAGGATATTTTTATAAAAATTAATATTACCAACCGTAATGATGAAGCCGCCTCCTTAACGGTATTGCCTACCCTTTGGTTTTACAACCGGTGGGCATATTCGCCGGAGGAACCCAGGCCTTCCATTACCTATCAAAACAGAAAATCCGTAAAAATAAAGCACAGGCGGCTTGGCGACTACTACTTTTATTTTCAGCATCCCGATGATTGCCTGTTTACCGAAAACGAAACTAACGGAAATAAAGCAACTGGCGCAAAGAATGAATCTCTGTTTGTAAAAGATGCTTTTCATGATGCGGTCATTGCGGGAACCAACTGTAAAAAACTGCGTAATAAAAAAGTGGGTACCAAGTTTTCGCCTGTATATAAATTGAAATTAAAAGGGGGCGAAACGAAAACTATTTATTGCCGGCTTACCAACAAGCCGGAAGAAAGGTCTTTTGCCCCGGGCTTTGAAAAAATATTTGGGGTACGTAAGCAGGAAGCGGATGATTTTTACAAAATAATTCTTCCTGCTAATTTATCCGATGATCTTAAGAATATTCAGCGCAAGGCATTGGTGGGCATGTTGTGGAGCAAACAATATTATCATTATGATGTGGAGCGCTGGCTAACCACAAGTGATGGGATAACTCCCGTGAATGATGGTAAAAAGAACGGGCGGAATAATGACTGGACCCATTTAAAAAATCAGGATGTAATTGCCATGCCCGACAAATGGGAATATCCCTGGTATGCCGCATGGGACCTGGCTTTTCATTGCATTTCATTAGTGATGGTAGATCCTGAATTCGCCAAACACCAGTTGATGCTTATCATGCGGGAATGGTATATGAAACCGGATGGGCAATTGCCGGCTTATGAGTGGAATTTCAGTGATGTAAATCCTCCGGTGCAGGCATGGGCGGCCATGGAAGTTTACCGGATAGAAAAAGAAACCTGTGGAACCGGAGATATTATTTTCCTGAAAAAAGTATTTCAGAAACTGCTTATCAATTTTACCTGGTGGATAAACCGGAAAGACCGCAATGGCAACAATATATTTGAAGGAGGCTTTTTGGGGCTGGATAATATTGGGGTATTCAACCGAAGCCATAACCTGTCCGACCAAATGCAACTGGAGCAGGCTGATGGTACCAGTTGGATGGGGATGTATGCGTTGAATATGATGGACATGGCGCTGGAGATTGCCAAACAGGATAAGGCGTTTGAAGATATGGCTACCAAATTTTTTGAACATTTCGTTTTGATATCCGAAGCGCTGAACAGCCACAGCCTTTGGAATGAAGATGATAAATTTTATTATGACGCTTTACGTATCGGCGGCGCCGAACCAATGCCACTGCGTATTCAGAGTGTCGTTGGGTTAACGGGTTTATTCGCCGTAAGTATTATGGATAAGGAAATATTCGACCGCCTTCCCGATTTTAAAAAAAGAATAGACTGGTATGAAAATTACAGGGCGAAAAACAATCGCTTCTGGCCCAATGAAGAGCGGGGTGATGGAGAAGAAATTTTGATTTCATTGGTAAAAAAAGACCGGCTGATCCATTTGCTGCACCGCATGCTCAACGAGGATGAATTTTTATCGGGAGGCGGTATCAGGGCCTTATCAAAATATCATGAAGCCAATCCTTATTCCGTAACGATAGATGGAACGAAGTATGAAATCCAATATGATCCGGGCGATTCTACCAGTAACCTTTTTGGTGGCAACAGCAACTGGCGTGGCCCAGTATGGATGCCCATCAATTACCTCATCATCCGTTCCATCCGAAAATATGGAGAATTTTATGGAGACAATTTAAAGGTGGAATGCCCCGTAGGATCGGGTAATTTTTTAAATCTGGTAGAGGTTTCAAAAATATTAACCCAAAGGGTAGTAAGCCTGCTTGCGATGGATGAGAAAGGAGAGCGGAAATTAAACGGTAATCAAAACTGGTTTTATAAAAAGCCGGGCAATGAAAAACTGGTTTTGTTTTATGAATATTTTCATGGTGATACAGGCAGCGGATTGGGCGCCAGCCACCAAACCGGCTGGACTTCCCTTGTAGCGGATTTGATAGGCGGCAGCGAGGTAAAGGAGGAAGAATTTAAAGAAGGCAGCGGCCATGAAATTTTTGTTGATGAAGATGAGGAGGATAGTTAATTGATAAATGAATATTTGATAATGAAAAATTATTAATTAGTAAAGAATAACGTAAACAATAATAGGAAGCATAAGATTGAGTAGTTGAAATTTTACCATTTACCACACAATATTATGTGATAATCATAAAGGTATTCAGGGGGTGCATTTCAAATTAGCTACGCAGGGCGGCTGCAAAAAAGCCAACATACACTCCAGTGTTTGGCCTCACCCCCCCCTCTCTCCGAAGGAGAGGGGGGCTTGACCCCTAAAAATTTCAGTCACACTTTTTTGACTGACAGTGAGTTAAAAAAGGTGCATATATAGAGCTTGCTCAGGGTTGCCAACCTTTTATAGACTCTTATTATTTGAAAAACTATTGCCAAGGTT
>JAVHOI010000430.1:0-1502 GCA_036169975.1 Ferruginibacter sp.
AACAAATCGCAATATGGCAAGGAGGGCGTATCCATGCCTGGATTGGCAGATGCAGCGGAAAGTATCGGGTTAAAATCCGCTGGCGGTAAAACTAATTTCGAGCAACTCATTAACGATGCCCCCTTTCAGGAAATTATTCAATGGGAAAACATTTTTCAAAAACACTTTTTATCGGCTTACCGGATAAAAAACCTGACAATGGCAAGGATGCTGACAATAGATAAAATAGTACTGCTAAAAACAAATACAAACATCCATTTAATGATCTCTGCTTTACTTTCGGCAATATCAGCTTTAGAGGCAAAATTTTTATACAGTTCGTCCCGTAAATTGGCAATGTCATGCGTAATAATCTGCTGTTGGCTTTCTAAAGAATTGGTTATTTCTTCTTTAACCAGGGCTACAAATTGCTCTGCCTCCTTTTCGCCAAAATTAGCCTTAACAAGGTTGTAAAGTCTAATATCAGTTATGTTCAGTGCTTCCGCCATGAAACAAATTTATGCCTTTAAAGCCAAATAATGAAATCATTTCCACTATACAAACAACTTGATGCCATGGACTGCGGCCCCACCTGCCTGCGTATGGTGGCGAAATATTATGGCCGTTCCATATCACTGGAATATTTGCGCAACAAAGAAGCGGATGGAAAATGGGAATAAGTACGTTTTAATTTGCGGATACAGTAGAAAACATTGAAACAAAAAAATACTTCAGATAGATATTTGAAAGGGGTTTAATAGAAAAAGTAACCAGGATTTAAAAAAGGTCGCTATGCGAACCTGTGCGGGTTAATTCAATAATCTTGTTATTATCGTCCTGCATCCATATCAATAACCAATCACTTTGTATATGGCACTCCCAAAAACCAGCATAATTACCACGAAGTTTGTGAGGTTTATTTTGCCTGTTAATATTACCTGTCTCCTTCAATTGTTCAAAAAGGGTATTTAGCAACTCCATATTTAGCCCCTTTTTTTTGCATAGTTTATAGTCCCTGGCAAATTGTTTGGTAGTGTTAAGTTGGTACATATTATTTATTCAAAAAAGCAACTAAAGATTTTACATTTTTGTGTTTAGCTGTTTTTGCTTCACTGGCATCTTTCATTGCCTTTAATGTAATAACGTTAGGCGTGGTAAGAACTGTTGCAAAAGGCAACGTTTTCACAAAAGCTAAAAAACTTTCGGATTGCTTATTTTTTGTATCAACACTTATATAAGTCATATAATTATTATTTTAAACAGCAAAGATACAAAGGTCAATTAAATCTTCTTTTAATTATAACAATAAAAAAATAAGTTTGAAATCATTTACACTATACAAACAATTAGATGCCATGGACTGCGGCCCCACCTGCCTGCGCATGGTGGCAAAGCATTATGGCCGCACCATCTCTTTGGAGTACCTGCGCAACAAATCGCAATATGGTAAGGAGGGCGTATCCATGCCTGGTTTGGCAGATGCAGCGGAAAGTATCGGGTTAAAATCCGTAGGCGCCAAACTT
>JAVHOI010000431.1:0-2649 GCA_036169975.1 Ferruginibacter sp.
TCAGGAAACGGTGGATCAGTTAATGGCAAAGAAAGAAAGATTACATATTTAGTAAAACTAATTTTGCAAGGGTTTATTATGGCCGAAAGGCTTCTTAGGCAGGTGATATTTCCTGCATCAACGGCGAGGGTATTGAAAAATACTTTCGCCTTTTTATATCATTTATAATCTTATTTTTAAGTAATGAATAAGCCTATAAAAAACGCGTTACTTATTTTCCTGATGCCTGTTCTAACTGCTTCCTGTAATACAAAAAAAACCGAGCAGGTTGAGGTGGATTATAAAACAGCGATGATAGAAGCCGACCGGGCTTTTTCCAAACTGAGTGAAGAAAAGGGGATGAAGCACGCATTGATGCAATTTATTGATAGCAAAGGGGTGCTACTAAGGCCCAATGCCATACCAATTGCCGGAGCGGAAGCTATTGACTATATCAGCCAGGGCAACGATACTTCCTATACGATGACCTGGGAACCTAATGGTGGAACCACCGCCAAATCCGGTGAACTGGGTTATACTTATGGCGTGTATTCGCTTAAGCCAAAAAATAAAGACACTGTATTTTATGGAACTTATGTAAGCATCTGGAAAAGGCAGCCTGATGGTAACTGGAAATTCGTTTTGCAATCCGGCAATGAAGGGATTGAGTAATGGAGATGGATGCTGGATACCGGATAATGGATATTAAATAGTGGATATGGTTTAAATTGATAATTGAAAATGAGTAATTGGATAAAGGGTATAGGTTAAAGAATAATGGTTAACAAAATGTATTGTTTAATTTATCCAAATCATGGAATTCATGAAATTCTTAATTCTCAATTTTTAATTTATAATTCTTATCTCTTAGTTTCGTTTCTTTGCCTTATTAACCCTTTATTTAAATGAAGAAAACAATTGCATTAGTTACTGGTGGTTATTCCGGCGAGTCCGTTATATCTTATAAAACCGCGGATACTATTAAAAAGAATATTGATCCGGAAAAGTGGATTAATTATACGATTGATATCAACCCAACAGGCTGGTTTTATAATTCGCCGGAGGGTGAAAAAATTTCTGTTGACAAGAATGATTTTTCCATACTTGTAAATGGAGATAAAATTACCTTTGACGCTGCATTGATTGCCCTACATGGCACACCCGGCGAAGATGGAAAACTTCAGGGCTATTTCGACTGCCTGAACATTCCCTATACATCCTGCAATGCGGCTACTTCGGCCTTAACTTTTAACAAACGATTTACAGTGGCTGTCGCTGCATTTGGTGGGTTAAGGGTGGCAAGGTCAATCCATCTTTTTAAAAGTACCCCGGTAGCAGTTGAAGATATATTAACGGCATTAAAATTGCCGGTGTTTGTAAAACCAAATAATGGGGGTAGTAGTATTGGCATGAGTAAAGTGAACGTGCCAAATGATTTACAGGAAGCATTGGATAAAGCCTTTAAGGAAGATGGCGAGGTACTTGTAGAAGAATTTATTAAAGGAAGGGAATTTACTATTGGCGTATTTAAATCAAAAGGGAAAGTGATTGCTTTGCCAATGACCGAGGTGATAACAAAAAAAGAATTTTTTGATTATGAAGCCAAATACAATGGGGCAAGTGAAGAGGTAACACCTGCAATAGCCGATGAATCAATCGCTGAGAAAGTAAGGGAGGCCGCTAAAAAGGCTTATGCTATTTTCAATTGTAATGGTGTAGTAAGAATTGATTTTATTTTTGATGAAGCAAGCGGCTATCCTTATATGTTGGAAATAAATACGGTGCCGGGGCAAAGTGAAGCAAGCATAGTACCACAACAGGTTAAAGCAATGGGATGGTCATTGAAAGAATTTTATTCGGCATTAATTGAGGAATGTTTGTAAATGGTAAATGCTTAACGATGAAGCACCGGCTATTCAGAAATTAAAAAAGCGACGAACTACGATTAACAAGCAACCAACAAACAAAAAACTATTAACCATAAATTTTTAGAGTGTTCAAATTCATCACCAACAGGCCCCTTTGGGTAAATTTTTTAGCCGCGGTAATATTAGCATTCATGTTGATTTTTTTAGTGCTGCAATTATTAGGCTGGATTACAAAGCACGGTGAATACCTTACCGTGCCGGAAGTAATGGGTAAGGATACACGACAGGCCATTCAATTGCTGGAAAGCAAGGGCTTTGATGTGGTAATCCAGGACTCCTTATATACCGACTCGCTGCCTCGCGGAACCATCATTAAACAATTGCCGGATGCCAATGCAACCGTTAAAATTAACCGGTCAGTCTTTCTTACCATTAATCGTTATATACCTCCAATGATAAGTATGCCCAAACTGGAAGGCAAAAGTTTGAGTTTTGCGCTGGATTTACTTGCGAAGAATCATTTGCAATTGGGTGACACGATTTATAAACCTGATTTTATGAAAGGTTCAATTCTTGAACAACAATATAATGGGGTTAAAATTGCGCCCGGAGCCAAAGTGGGTTGGGGTAGCAGGATTGGTTTAATCATTGCTGGCGGGCTAAATGAACAGCGAATGATGGTACCCGATTTAATTGGGTTGACCTTTGCCCAGGCTAAATCCCAATTAGAACAAGCTGGAATAAATATTGCAGGCATTATTGGAGATGGGGTAATCAGGGATACTTCGGCAGCTTTTATTTA
>JAVHOI010000431.1:2749-6945 GCA_036169975.1 Ferruginibacter sp.
AAAATCCAATCCATGCAACTGGATGAAATTGAAGATTGGAAAAATGAGGAAATAATTGTTTACTGCAGAAGCGGTAACCGCAGCGGCCAGGCCTGTTTGATTTTAGAAATGGCGGGCTTTACCAATGTTAAAAATTTAAAAGGTGGTATGCTGGAATGGAGAGATAAATTTAAAATTTAATCAAAAAAAAGTTCACACCTTTTTTAAGGTGTGAAATTTTTTAAAAGCTATATTAACATTCCTAATTGGCACTCAATTATAACCTCACATTCAATCCAATCATAAAATTAACCGGAGCCATTGGAAAATAATAATTTTCTGTTGTTAATCCTCCGGATATGTAACTGAAAGTGTAGCCGTTTGCTTCATACTTTTTATTGAAAACATTGTTGAGTTGAACAATGAGGTTGGCCTCTTTGAAAAATTTACCTGACAAAGTATAGGACAGCCTTATATCTTGTACATAGTAAGCTTCCAGGCTCCTGCTTTTTTGTGAAGTGTTATCCAGGTATTGCCTGCTTACATATTTGCTTAATAAACTAAGTTCACCATTTTTTAAAGGAATAAAGTTGATGGCTGAACCAGCCACCACGGCAGGGGAGAAGGCGATATCCGTTTTTTTATAGTAATATGCTTTTGTGCCTCCATTATCATAATCATCCACGAGGTCGGTATAATTATTAATTTTATTTTCGCTAAAGGATACATTTGCAGCCAGGTTTATCCATTCCGTAATGTTCATTTTCCCCTGCAACTCAATTCCAGCCCGGTAACTTTTTGGAATATTGGTTCTTGTATAAGCGCCTACATCATTAATATTTCCAACCAATACCAACTGGTCTTTATATTTCATGAAATAAAGATTCGCTCCTACGGAATAATCATTTGATTTCCTTTCTACCCCCAATTCAAAATCGTTTAGTTTTTCCGGTTTTGGTTGCAAAGATTTACCTGCCTCAAAATCATCCCTGTTTGGCTCTTTGGCCCCCAGGGCATAAGACAGGTAAGCCTGCCAGTTCTTTACATTGTAGGTAAGGCCGATCTTAGGATTAAAAAATGAATAGTTGTTATTGATTTTCAGTGTGGGGTTGTTCTGGAACCCATTTATATTGTATTGCACATTTCTAAATTGCAGATCTATAAAACTTTGCCAGTGCTTGTTTAATTGTTCTGTCCATTTTGAGTATATTGAAACATCCTGCTTATCGGCTTTCAGATTGTACCAGCGATAATTCAAAGGAATAGCCGGTTGTATTTTTGCCCAAATAACCTCCCCAAAATGTTTGCCTTCATATTTATTCAATCCACCACCAAGGGTAAACTGTGTGTTGTTTTTTTTATATTGAACAGAGAAAATAGTTCCATAAAAATTGTTATCCAGCCATAGTTGCCTAGCCAGGTCTGTTTTGATAATGATATTGTTTCCATCGTTATAATCAGGCAGGCCATAATCAGATAATGATTCACCGGCTTTGTATTGTTCATAGTACCCGGCGCCTTTAGTCAGAAATACTGCCGCATTGGCCTTCCAGAAAGAATTAAATTGATGGTTGTAAAATAGTTGATAATGGGTTTGGGTATAATTATCCGTTTCATTGTTATATGGCGTACCGGGCTTATCCTCGCCGGCTGGATTATAAGTCCTGTCTGTTTTTAATAAACTTTCCGATATCCCATACCATGCCTGGTAAGTTTTTTCCTTACCGGAAAATATATTTAACCTTAATGAATTTTTTTGGTCCAGATAAGCGGTACTGAAATAGAATGATTTCAGGTTGGATGCGGCCCTGTCAACATAGCCGTCACTGCTTATTTTACTAAGCCTTCCATCAATGGTAAAATGTTTGCCAATGATCCCGCTGCCAAAACGAAATGTATTTTTTAAAGTATTAAAAGAGCCATAACTGTTATTGAGCTCGGCATAGAAAGTATCAGCGATATCATTGGTGGATAAATTAATTGTGGCACCAAATGCCCCGGCGCCATTACTGCTTGTTCCTACCCCACGCTGTATTTGAATACTATTGGCGGAAGAAGAAATATCAGGCAGGTCAACAAAATAAGTACCCTGGCTTTCCGCATCGTTATAAGGTATGCCATTCAGCGTTACATTGATCCTGGTGCCGTCAGTACCCCTGATACGGATACCTGTATAGCCCACCCCATTGCCGGCATCAGCGTTTATTACCGCTGAAGGGGTTTGGTTAAGCAGGAAGGGTAAATCCGTTCCCAGGTTGATTTTTGCAATCTCTTTTTTTGTAAGATTGGTTTTTGCGAAAGGAGCTTTTTCACCAGCTCTGATAGCAGTTACTTCAATTGGCTGAAGAAAAGCAGTGTCATTAAATTTTTTTTCCGTTTGCGCAAAGCAAACAATACTGGTGGCACAAAAAATGGCGCAGATGAACAGTTTCATTTCAATGAAAGTTTAAGCTGAAATCCGGGGTGGAGAACGATCGTGCCATGTACCGGCCATGATAAGATACGGAGGAATATGCATTTCTCCCTTCGCAGGTATTATCCTGAGCAGGTTATTCGGGTGTTATCTCAGCCTCTCTAAAAGAAGCACCCCGGAAATTCAGACGATGAATAAGAACAAAATTGTTTGGCAAAGATAGGACAGTTTGAAATAAATTTTTCAGGATTTTGTAACAAATCTTTTTTGGCAGCCGTATTACGTGAAAATAAAAATCATGAAAAAATTAATTGTATTGTTCCTCATTGTAGTAAGCCTGCCTTCTTTTGCGCAAAATGATGCGGTGATAAATGATGCGAATGCGCAAAAACGCACCTTGAACGAAAATTTTTCAACCATATCGGTTTCTGATGGTGTTGATTTGTATTTAACCCAGGGCAATGAAGAATCGCTTGCCATAAGCGCTTCCGATCCTAAATACCTGGAGCGTTACAAAACTGAAATTTATAATGGGGTATTAAAAATTTACTACGACAATAAAGGGATAAACTGGGCTGGCAATGGGAAAAGAAAATTAAAGGCATATCTTTCATTTAAGGGACTAAAGCAATTAAACGCCTCAGGCGGGGCTTATGTAATCATGAAAAGCATGCTTACCGCCGATAAAATGGAATATACATTTACCAGCGGTTCAAGATTTACCGGGGAGGTAAATATTAATCAGTTGGATGTGGCTCAAAACAGTGGCGCTGTAATTGAAATAAACGGGAAAGCTGGTAAGTTAAAAGTAGATGTGAGCAGTGGCGCCATATTTAAAGGATACGAATTGTCAACAGATTATTGTGATGCTAAAGCTACCAGTGGTGGTAGCATCCGCATCATTGTAAATAAGGAATTGAATGTGAAAACCAATAGCGGAGGTGGGGTTCATTACAAAGGAAATGGCGTAATAAAAGATATGAATGTAAGCAGTGGTGGTATCGTTAAAAAGGGATAATTGAATTTTTTTTAAAAAAAAATTATGAAAATATATTTATTATCAATTTTCACGCTGCTGTTTTTCATTGGCTCCAAAGCGCAAAAAACATTTGTAAATGATGCGGATGCTGAAGTAAGGAACATAACCGGCAGCTTTAATCACATTATCATATCGGGTGGTATTGATCTTTATCTTTCCCAATACAATGCTGAATCCGTTGCGGTGAGTGCTTCATCCGGACAATTCAGGCTAAATATTAAAACTGTAGTGGAGAATAATACTTTAAAAATTTATTATGATGGGGGTAAACAATGGAACACAGGGAATAAAAAATTAAAAGCTTATGTATCATTTAAAAGCCTTGAAAAATTGCAGGCATCCGGGGCGTGCGATATTCAGGTTGCAGGTGTGATAGAAGTTCCTGTATTTATTTTGGATATGAATGGTGCAAGTAGTTTTAAAGGTGCCATTAAAGTAAATAACCTTTCAATGGATTTAAGTGGCGCATCAGATGTAAATATAAGCGGCATTGCCTCAGTGGTATCCATGCAATCAAGCGGGGCAAGCGATGTAAAGGGGTATGGCCTCGTTGCTGAGGTATGTACCGCAAAAGCATCAGGCGCCTCGGATATAAATATTACGGTGAATAAAGAGTTAAATGCCCATGCCAGTGGCGCCAGTGATATTTATTATAAAGGAAATGCCGTTATTAAGGATTTGCATAGCAGCGGCGCTAGTTCCATTGTTAAGAAAAGTTAAGTCATCAATTGTTTAACCCAATTGATTCACCGGTGATTTTTATTG
>JAVHOI010000432.1:0-6944 GCA_036169975.1 Ferruginibacter sp.
CCAGTATGGTAACAGGTTTTGTAATCAGCATTGTGTTTCAATTGGCGCATACGGTTGAGCAAACGCAATTTCCTTTACCCGTTGCTGATACCAACAAAATCGAAAACGAATGGGCCATTCACCAGGTACAAACCACCGCGGACTTTGCCACCAAAAATAAATTAATTACCTGGCTGGTCGGTGGGTTGAATTTCCAGATTGAGCATCATTTATTTCCTAAAGTATCTCATATTCACTATCCGGCAATCAGTAAAATAATTAAACAGACCTGCGCCGAATTTGGCGTAAAATATATTGAATATCCAAAAATGCGCTATGCCATTGCATCACACGCTTCGTATTTACGAAGGATGGGAAGAGCGGATTAAGCATTATTCATTTCATTGAAAAAGCCTTTGTATCCTAACAGGATCCAAAGGCTTTTTTATAAACAGTAACCAAAATTATCAAACTTTAAAATTACCTTAATGAACAAGATTACCTGGCATGAAAAACATGCAGCCTCATTAAACATGAGCGACCGGATTGCCGACTCCGTTGCCAAAGGAATGGGATCATGGCGGTTCATTATTTTACAAAGCGTTTTTGTAATTATATGGATGGCGTTAAATATCGTGGGATTAATAAATCATTGGGATGCCTATCCGTTTATTTTATTGAATCTTATTTTTTCCACACAGGCCGCTTATGCCGCCCCCATCATCATGATGTCTCAAAACAGGCAAAGCCAAAGAGACAGAATACAGGCACAGGAAGATTATCAAACAAATATTGACGCAAAAAAAGAGATTGAGGCTTTGCAATTACAGTTAAGCAATTTAGAAATAAAAAAATTAGATAAGATTATCCAGATGATGGAAGAAATGAAAAAGGATGCCATAGACAGGATGCCGGATTAATGCACAAAGCCGTTTAAAATATCTTAGCTAAATTTGCGAAAGAAAATTAAAAAGATGTCAGAAGAAAAGGGCCTGAATTTTATAGAAGAAATAATTGAAGCAGATTTGGAGCATGGGAAACATACTGCTATCCTTACCCGTTTCCCGCCGGAGCCAAATGGTTACCTGCACATTGGCCATGCAAAAAGTATTTGTTTAAACTTTGGACTGGCATTGAAATATGGCGGAAAAACCAACCTTCGTTTTGATGATACCAATCCCGCGAAAGAAGAAACAGAATATGTTGACAGCATTAAGGAAGATGTACACTGGCTTGGTTTTACCTGGGCAAATGAATTGTATGCAAGCGATTATTTTGACCAGTTATATTCATTTGCCGTAAGGCTTATACATAAAGGATTAGCGTACATAGACGATTCCAATGCGGAGGAAATAGCCGATTTAAAAGGCTCCCCTACCCAACCCGGTAAAAACAGCCCATACAGGAACAGGCCTATTGAAGAAAACATTTCGCTTTTTTCCGAAATGAAAAACGGTAAATATAAAGATGGCGAAAAAGTATTAAGGGCAAAGATAGATATGGCCGCCAGCAACATGCACATGAGGGATCCCATTATTTACCGGATTAAACATGCCAATCATCATCGTACCGGAGATAAATGGTGTATCTATCCCATGTATGATTTCGCCCACGGGCAAAGTGACAGCATCGAAAATATAACACACAGTATATGTACTCTGGAGTTTATACCACACCGTGAGTTGTACGACTGGTTTATCGAAAAACTTGAAATTTTTCCTTCCAAACAATACGAATTCGCCCGGCTCAATATGACCTACACGGTAATGAGTAAACGTAAACTGCTGCAGTTGGTAACGGAAGGGTATGTGCAAAGCTGGGATGATCCCCGGATGCCTACCATAAGTGGAATGCGCCGCAGGGGATTTACCGCTGAAAGTATCCGGGATTTTTGCGACCGCATTGGTATTGCCAAAAGAGAAAACCTGATTGATGTAAGCCTCCTGGAGTTTTGCGTAAGGGAAGATCTCAATAAATTAGCTTCACGGGTAATGGCTGTACTTGATCCGGTAAAACTGGTCATTTTAAATTACCCCGATGGTAAAACCGAAGAACTTGTAAGCGAGAATGGGCCTGATGAATCCTTTGGTACAAGGATAGTTCCTTTCAGCAAAGAGCTATGGATTGAAAGAGAAGATTTTATGGAAGAGCCTGCAAAAAAATGGTTTCGCCTGGCGCCCGGTACAATGGTAAGATTAAAAAGCGCCTACATTGTAAAATGCGAAAATTTTGTAAAAGATGCGGATGGTAATGTTACCGAAATACAGGCCACCTATTTGCCTGAAAGTAAAAGCGGTGGGGACACGAGCGGAATAAAGGTAAAAGGAACCATTCATTGGGTTAGCGTAGTTCATGCAATACAGGCAGAGGTCCGTTTATATGACCGTTTATTTAAAGTGGAAAACCCATCCCAGGAAGAAGGCGATTTTAAAGACTATATCAACCCTGGTTCATTGCATGTAATTAATAAGGCATACCTGGAACCTTCCTTAAAAAACGCCACCATGGCTACCCCTTATCAATTTATCCGTAAAGGTTATTTTTGCCTGGATAAAGAAACCACACCGGGAAAACCGGTGTTTAACCGTACCGTTTCATTAAAAGATGCCTGGACAAAAGTGACAAAGAAAGGATAGCAAAAATAAATATATTGTAAATTTTTTGCCGTCAGGTTATTTTAAAAAAAATACAATTTAGCTTATTAAAAAAGTAAGCCGGGCTTACTGCCATTTACTTTATCCCTGCCGCCGCATCAAGATAAGCGGAAAAATTATTGATAGTGAATGCCGCTACTTCAATCTGCTCCTGCGCTTCTTTCCAGTTGCGTTGCTCAATGGCTTCCCGGATACCCGGCAATGTTTTTACGCCATAGCCCGTATAAAATCCCGGTGCGTAAATCGCATGCCTGTACCAGCCGCGGCGTGGCAATCCTTCTTTGGTAAGCAGCACCTGCTCCGCCTGGTACAATTTTTTATTCAGTTCATTTTTTTTATCCGTGGATAAGTTGTTTTTGCTCATGGCACCGCTTAATCCATTGGCACTTTTTTCCAAAGCAACCAGGGCATTTTGCAAAGAGCCGAAGTTTAGAAATGGTACTTCATCTTTTGCGACGGGTGGCAATAAAGGCTCATTTATTTTATTAGCAACCGTGTAAAATTTTTCTTTTATCAATTGATTTTCCACGGATGTATTTTCTCTCATATCATCAGCCAGGCCCATTATTTCGGTAGCGTATTTACTGATTGTTTTTTGCAGATTACGGAAATCAAAAGGAAGGGTTTCCGCATTGGCAAAACGAAGCGTAGTATGGCCGGCGGTCTTTGCCAGCACTACACCATATTCAAAAGTAGGATCTTTAAATTTTTTGTACAGGTCGTAAGAATCATAAATGGAATGATACTCTCCCCCATCATCTTCGCCACCAAAGCCAAGGTTGATGGATGGAATCCCAACATGCTGCGCAAAAGGAGAAAAATCCGATCCGGAGCCAAGTGCTTCCAATGAAAAAGTTTTCTTTGCAAGCAATTCTTTTTTTATTTTAGCGGAAGCGGCGTTAACGATATCCAATGACCGCCTTCTTTCGTACACGCTAACATTTTTTTCAGGGTCATTTATTTCCTTGATGATCTCTGTAAAAGCAGGTTCCAAAGCCTGCGAACCACCTGCTTCCAGAAAGCCCCTTCCATTACCATCGGAATTGATATATAAAACCGCTTTTTGTTTTAATTCGTTTTCGTGAAATTCTACCCATTCCGTTGAGCCAAGCAGTCCGGGTTCTTCTCCATCCCAGGCACAGTAAACGATTGTCCGCTTTGGCTTCCATCCTCCTTTGGCCATCTCCCCTATTGACCTTGCTTCTTCCATCATCGCCGCCTGCCCGCTAACAGGATCAGCCGCACCGTTTACCCATGCATCGTGATGGTTGCCACGGATCACCCATTCATCAGGATAATCCGAGCCTTTTAATTTTGCTATTACATTGTATAAGGGCCTCACCTGCCAGTCGAAGGTTAATTTCAAATGTACTTTATGTTTACCGGGGCCAGCGTGATAAGTGATGGGTAAAGCGCCTCTCCACTCAACCGGGACTACAGGGCCTTCCAGTGATTCCAATAATGGTTTAGCATCAGCATAACTGATAGGGATAACCGGGATTTTTAATAAGTTGGCAGCATCTTTCCTGTCTGATCTTTTCGCATCTTTGGTGGCGCCTACGCCAGGCGTAAGCGGATCGCCGGGGTAAACGGGCATATCCTCCACCGAACCCCTTTGCGCCCCAAACCCTGGACGGAAAGGGCCTTTAGGATATACATCACCCCGAAAATAACCATCCTCTTTTGGATCACTGTAAATGATGCAGCCAATGGCACCATGCTCCTGCGCTACTTTCGGTTTTATACCCCTCCAGCTTTGGCCATACCTGGCAATCACGATTTTTCCTTTTACATCAATGCCCATCCTGGCCAGTTTATCATAATCGGCGGGCACGCCATAATTTACGAAAATCAATTCACCGGTTACATCGCCATCAGCGCTATAGCAATTATATACGGGCAACTGCAACGTTTCCTGGCCGGAAGTACCATCTTCTTTCAGCGCCCGCTCTTTTAAAGAGGCTTTGAAATCCGGTGTCCCTGTCATTTCAAGCAACCTTATTATGGGAGTGGGAAACAATACATAAAAATTTTCTATTTCCGCATCATAGCCCCAGCTTTTAAATTTATTCAGGAGGTATCCCGCATTGGCTTTATCACCCGGCGAGCCAACATGATGCGGAACAGCGGACAAATCCTTAATGTATTTTCCAACATTATTCGCACTAAGGCTGGCATCAAATTTTTTTTCAGTTGCGGTTTGCTCATTAGTTGCGGTGTTACCAAATCCAGTGATGGAACGAGTTTGAGCGAATGATGCGGTAAGGGCCAAACTAAAAATTGTTAGCAAGGTAAATTTATTTTTCATGTGGAATTTTTTAATGATTCATTCAACAAAAGTATTTTAAGATCAACACTTCGAAATTTTTAATTTTATAAAACCTTATCCGTTAATACATGTAAAATGCATTTGCAATTTTTACTTACCCATTTTCAGGCCTGTGCAACATTTGAGTTTGATTGAAATATCTCGAAAATTCCCCTGTTTGAAAACCCATCAATTGCCTCCGGCTTTGGCTGGGGAACCAGGATCAAATAAATTTTTTTATTCGGCTTTAGCCTAACTATTTAAAATGGCTATTTACGTCTGAATCAATTATTGAATCAGAAGATTGCTAAAATTCATTTTTGGTAGAAGCCAGACTTCGTTATTAATTTTTCTTATCCAAAGGCAAAAGCCCAATGTCATTTAGTTAAGATAGAAGCCTTGCCGTTAAGGTGTTGCGACGTCTTTTTCTTCGGCTTACTTTGGTAGCAATTTTTAAAACGTCTTAACGCCTTAACGGCAATAAAAAAACTTAACTTAACGGCATTGGGCTAAAGCCAGTGGCAATTCACCAGTGAATTAATAATCAGGGCATCCTAATTGAATTGTAAAAACTTACCGGACTATTGTTAAGATGCTTTTACAATATTATGGAATATATGAATCTTTCAGCCGGATTTTTTATGGGTAAAAGGAATGCCGAAGAACATTCAGACTTTGTGTATTTATTATTTGCCGTGTAAATGCAGGGCTTCTTTTCAATCTTGCATCCGGCTTTTAATAAAATTGAAATGAATTTATTTAGCCTGTAATTTTTAAAATGAACACCCTTGGCTGGCGAAAATGAATTTTTCTGAAATCAAAATTTTCTCTCACAAAAAATAAAAATGCTTAACTTTTGCCAGGATTACAAAGCAACAAATGTTTGATTTCCTTTAACCATTATTATTTCACCGCTTTTAATTGCCTGTTATGAAAAAAATAATTACTACCGGCTATTGCCTTACCCTGATGCTGTTTTCCGTTATCGCCCAGCAAAAAACAATACAGGAGCGGCTTGGATATCCAAAGGATACCAAACTACTCATTATTCATGCGGACGATTTGGGCGTATCACAATCAGAAAATGCCGCCAGTATTTATGCGATGGAAAAGGGAAGTGTAAGCTCAGGCAGTATCATGATGCCTTGCCCGTGGATGGGTGATATCGCCGCTTATGCACGCAGCCATCCCAACGCTGATCTTGGCCTGCACCTTACCCTTACCAGTGAATGGAAAAATTATAAATGGGGCACTGTAACCCCGGCAGGCCAGGCAGGCAGCCTGGTAAATAAAAATGGTTTTCTTTACAGCGCTACTGATAGCCTTTATAGTTATGCCCGCCCCGGAGAGGTGGAAAAAGAGATAAGGGCGCAGATTGAAAGAGCAAAGCAATTTGGCATTGACCCTACCCATTTTGATGCGCACATGGGCTGCCTCTTTGCCACCCCGGAATACCTTCAGCTTTTAATTAAGCTGGGCCGCGAATACAAGGTGCCCGTGCTGCTAAACGCCGAAGCATTTAAAATAGTTTTTAATATTGATATCAGTAAATACGTCAGCGAAAAAGAAGTGCTGGCAGATAAACTTTTTATGGCTCAGCCAAATGATTACAAAAATGGGATGAGTGATTATTATACCAACTTATTAAAATCAGTGCAACCGGGCCTGAGCTGCATCTTGCTTCATGCGGCTTACGAAAATGCGGAGATGCAGGCCGTCACCATTGACCATCCGGAGTATGGAGCCGCCTGGCGCCAGGATGATTTTAATTTTTTTACAAGCGCCAAATGCCGCGGTCTTTTGCAGCAGCAAAACATTAAAGTAATTACCTGGAAAGAAATAAGGGATAAACTATTCAGAAACTGAGGATTGTTAAAGGAGTTTAAAAAAATCATTCGCTGCCGCTGCTGTTATTTTAAGTAATCAGTTTTTCAGGTGGCATAACTGCTATTAAAAATGCCTGGTTCCATTTGCCCAAAGCGATTTTTAAAACGGGGTTATAT
>JAVHOI010000433.1:0-1496 GCA_036169975.1 Ferruginibacter sp.
CTACACTTCCCTGAATTTTTTACCGGTTAATTGAATGAATAATCCTTCCAGTCCTGTTTCCTTATGTTCCAATAATAATTTATCCAACGTATCATGGGCGATGATCTTTCCATTATCCATCAGCGCTATTTTATCACATAATTCTTCTGCCTCATTCAACTGGTGGGAAGTATAAATCAGCGTGGTGCCATTACTGTTTAATACTTTCAGGTAATGGATGATGGCGTTTCTTGTTTGCACATCCACGCCCACCGTTGGTTCATCCAGGAATAATATGAAGGGATCGTGTATTACCCCAATCGCCAGGTTGACCCTGCGTTTCATGCCGCCGGAAAATTTTTGTACCGGTTTATTCCTTACGTCCGCCAGGTCCAGGATTTCCAATAATTCTGTTGTCCGTCTTTTTATTTCAGGTTTACGCATACCGGACCAGGCGCCAAAAAATGCAAGGTTTTCTACGGGGCTTAATTCATGGTAAAATGAAAAATCCTGTGGTACGAAACCAAAAAGTTTTCTTACCTCTTTTTTCCTGTTTCGCGAAATGGATTGACCGAGCAATTCAATATTCCCTTCTTTAAGGGGAAGAAGCCCGGTCATGCAATTCATGAGGGTTGTTTTACCGGCGCCATTGGGGCCAAACAGGCCAAACCTTTCGCCCACGGGCACTTCAAGGCTCAACTGTTGGATGCAATCTACGGCTGAGCCGGGATACCGGAAAGTGAGATTATGGATGGCTACGGCATTTTTATTCATTACCGCCATTTTATTTTTGACAATGCCCGGAATGCTTTTTTCTCTACCTCCGAAATTTCAAGCAGGTAATCGCCCATTACATTAAAATCCTGCTGGCTGCCAATTCTTCCCTTATAAATGCCGGCAGCCTGAACGGCGGCGCTGCGCCACAGGTCGCCCGATTGTGTAAATATTTTGGATATTTCCGGTAATTCATCAATGGTATGATAAGTGAAGGCTTCCTGCAAAAAGGCGCCATAAATATAGCGGAAGCCACCTCCGCCGGTTCCAATTTCTTCCTGCATGCGTACCAATTGAGCAAGGTACAAGCCCGCTTTTTGCTGACCCAATTGATCCCGCCACTTTTTTATTTTTTTACCGGTGCCCGCAATGCCTTTTACGCCTGCGATATTGAAAGGGATATTCAACATATCATTCACTGATTTTTTTATACCATGCTTTATAGCAGCAGCCATTTGTTCATCGGTAACTATCCTGTTTTGTTTGGGGTAATACAATTGCCCCCTTGGCGCCAAAGCCCCTTTTGCAAAACGTACCCTTTCCAGTTCATACCTCGACAGCGTAGTTACATTTTCCATAATAGGATCACTGATCAGATAATTGTCATCTTCCCTTCCGTAAACTATTAAGTTGTGGGCATTAAAATGAAAGCGGTATTCTTTTGGAAAATAAGAAAGATAATAAACGCCAACCTGGCATCCCACCGGGTGGCCCGCCTGCAGGCATTCTTCCAAAAATTTTTC
>JAVHOI010000434.1:0-2408 GCA_036169975.1 Ferruginibacter sp.
TGGGCAGCCCTGGTAATGAAAAAAACAGGGAGGTGGATGAAGGGCCGCAGCGCAGGGTAGCCATCGCGGCTTTTTGGATGGGTGCCTATGAAGTGGCCAGGGATGAATTTGATGTTTTTTACAAGGATGAAACCACCAGCGAAAACTCCACGGTGGATGCCGTTACAAGGCCAAGTCCGCAGTATGTGGATTTAAGCTGGGGAATGGGCAAGGAAGGTGGGTACCCGGTAAATAGTTTATCGCAATATGCCGCACTCATGTATTGCAGGTGGCTGTACAATAAAACTGGTGTATTTTATAGATTGCCAACAGAAGCGGAGTGGGAATATGCCTGCCGTGCAGGAAGCAGTACCACCTTTTATTTTGGCGGCGATGAAAGGCAATTGAATAACTACGCCTGGTATAAAAATAACAGCGGTAATAAATTTCAAAAGGTTGGTTTAAAATTACCCAATGCATGGGGCTTGTACGATATGCTGGGCAATGTATGCGAATGGACGCTGGATCATTATGAAGAAAGAAGAATGGAAAATATGCCGGGCAATGTGGACAATCCATTTGTTGCCCCTAACAAGGCACGTTATCCCAAAGCCTTGCGGGGAGGTAGTTTCAGCGATGAAGCTTTTCAATTGAGAAGCGCCAACCGTTTTAAATCTTCCCCGGCATGGAACCGCCGTGATCCGCAGATACCCAAAAGTAAATGGTGGCTGACAGATGCGCCTGCGGTTGGATTTCGTATTATCAGCCCATTGATACAACCTAAGGCAGAACAGGTAAATGAATTTTTTAAACAATACCTTGGAAAATAAAAAAGGAATATTTAATGTCTGATTTTCTTCTATTTGCAGAGACTGTTTTTTTATTTAGCAGAAGTCGCATTTAACGATGGTTGATTTATAAAAATGCTTTCTAAATTAAAGCAGAAAATAATAAACAAATAAAACAATTAAACAATAAAACAATTTAACACTAAACAATATAACCATAAAACAATCTATCATGAACAACGATGCTTCCAAACTTACGAACCCTTCCCGCAGGGAATTTTTACGCCAGGGCTCCCTGCTTGCAGGTGGATTAATTGCCGCGCCAATTTTATCAAAAGCCAATTATTTTTCCGGTGCGGATGATGTAATAAAAATAGCCCTGGTGGGTTGTGGCGGACGGGGCACAGGTGCCGCCACACAGGCTTTGCTGAGTAAACAAAATGTGCGGATCGTAGCCATGGCCGATGCGTTCAGGGACAACCTCGATAACTGTTTCAGGGAATTAAACAGCGATGAACTGGCTGAGTCATTGGGTGGAAAGGAAAAACTGAAAGCCAAAGTGGATGTTCCGGAAGAAAGGAAATTTACCGGTTTTGATGCGTATGCGAAAGCCATTGCACTGGCCGATGTGGTATTGCTTGCAACACCTCCGGGTTTCAGGCCAATCCATTTTGAAGAAGCTGTTAAACAGGGTAAACATGTGTTTATGGAAAAGCCCGTAGCTACCGATCCTGCCGGGATACAAAAGGTGTTGGCAGCGGCTGCCATTGCGAAAGAGAAAAAATTAAATGTGGTGGTCGGACTTCAAAGGCACTATCAGCATTCTTATCTTGAATTGTACAAACGCAGGGATTTAATTGGCGATATCACTTCTTCGCAGGCATGGTGGAACAATGATGGGGTGTGGGTAAGGCCACGCAAATACAATCAAACGGAAATGGAATACCAGATGCGCAACTGGTATTATTTCAACTGGCTTTGCGGCGATCATATTACCGAGCAGCATATACATAACCTGGATGTTATCAACTGGTTCAAAGGCGGCTATCCGGTGAAGGCGCAGGGCATGGGCGGAAGGCAGGTGCGCAAAGGAAAAGACCATGGTAAAATATTTGATCACCATTACGTGGAGTTTACTTATGCCGATGGCAGCATGCTCAACAGCCAGTGCAGGCATATTCCGGGCACTATGAGTAAGGTAGATGAATTGTTGATTGGCACAAAGGGAAAGATACAGGCCGGTGCGGCCAACATCATGGATCACAAAGGAAAAGTATTATACCAGTTTGACAAGGCACAGGAAAATAATCCTTATCAAACCGAACACGATGAATTATTTGCGGCTATCGCTAAGGGTGAGTACAAATTCGCTGATGCCGAAAACGGGGCGGGTAGTACCATGACCTCAATACTCGGCAGGCTTGCAACTTACAGCGGCCAGGTAATGAGCTGGGATAAAGCCATTAATTCCGGCCTTGACCTGCATCCAAAAGTGTATGACTGGAATGCATTGCCGCCTGTGTTGCCCAATGCCGATGGTTATTATCCAATCGCTATTCCCGGCGTAACAAAATATGTGTAGGTAAATTTTTATGGAATGAAAATGCGGATTGTCATTACGGATGGATATACATTAAATCC
>JAVHOI010000434.1:2508-6923 GCA_036169975.1 Ferruginibacter sp.
ATCCCGGTTTGCAATGTACCGGATTATGGAACGCATTCCGTAGCACAGCATGCCTTCGCCTTATTGCTCGAATTAACCAATCATGCAGGCGCAAACGCCGCATCCGTGCAGGCTGGCGACTGGTACCGTTCGCCTGACTGGTGTTATACAAAACAGCCTTTGATGGAACTGAAAAATAAGATGATCGGAATTATCGGCCTTGGAAAAATTGGTACCCAAATGGCGGTGATAGCAATGGCTTTTGGAATGAAAGTGATTTATTACAGGGGAAAAAAAACGCTGAAGGGGGCGAAAGAAGTTAAGCTGCATGAGTTGTTCATGCAGGCCGATTTTATTTCCGTTCATTGCCCGCTAACGGCTGAGAATAACGCTTTCATAAATAAGGAATTGCTGGAGCTGATGAAACCAACCGGGTTTTTGATCAATACGTCAAGGGGGCAATTAATCGCCGAAAAAGATTTGTCTGTAGCCTTGCAACAACATAGGTTATCCGGCGCCGCTTTGGATGTATTGAGTGTAGAGCCGCCATTGCCGGGGCATCCGTTGATTGGCTTGCCCAATTGTATCATCACGCCACACAACGCCTGGATAAGTTTTGAAGCAAGAAGCAGCATTATGAAAACTACTTTGGAGAATGTAAAAGAAGCGCTAAACGGGAAACCCATTCATGTAGTGAATAAATAAATTATTCAACAGATTGAAAAAGAATAATTTTTTAAATGGAAATAAACAGGCCACGCTAAAATAAAAAGTAAAGGGTCAGAATTTATTTTTAATGTTTAATATTACATCAAAAAAAAATAGCCATTTTATGAATAAAATATTTTCATTCTTATCGCTGCTTTTAATTTCTTCGCTGGCTTTCGCCCAGGGTAAAACTATTGAAAGCCTTTCCATTCAAAGTAAGGTATTGGGTAAAGAAGTGAGGTATTCCGTGTACCTGCCGGCAGGTTACGAAACCTCGCAACGCCGGTATCCCGTATTGTATTTATTACATGGATATTCAGATGACGAAACCGGTTGGTCCCAATTTGGCGAAGTGCAAAAAATTGCAAATGAAACCATTGCCAAAGGTGATGCCACTCAAATGATCATTGCCATGCCCGATGGGGGCGTGTCATGGTACATCAATGATGCTTCCGGCAAAGTCAGGTATGAAGATTTTTTCGTGAAGGAATTTATTCCCTATTTCGATTCGCTTTTCAGGACACGCAATAAAAAGCAATATCGTGCGGTAGCTGGATTATCAATGGGAGGTTATGGCGCTTTAATTTTTGGGCTGAAACATCCCGATCTGTTTGCCGCCTGTGCGCCTTTAAGCGCCGCTATCTGGAATGATGATCATATTATTGAAATGCCTGCCAGTGATTGGAAAAATTTTAAATTCAATGAATTGTTTGGAACCAACCTTGAAGGGAAAAGCCGGCTCACCGATACCTGGAACCAAAACGCCATACTAAAAATAGCCGCAACCACACCTGTTGAAAAGCTTAGCCAGGTGCGCTTTTACATTGATTGCGGTGATGATGATTTTTTAATAAAAGGCAATATGGAGCTGCATGCGTTATTAACGGACAGAAAAATAAATCATGAATTCCGGGTAAGGGATGGCGCACATAACTGGACCTATTGGAGAACTGCTTTGCCCGAAGTATTAAAATTCATAAGTGAAAGTTTTCACAGATAAAAATCATTCCGGCAACACTCATCACTCATAAATTTTCCTTCTCTTCAAACTCTTTCCTAAACTGTGAAGGCGTTATTTTTTTTACCTGCTTAAACTGTTTGCTAAAATGCGCCCAGCTATTATAGCCGCTTTCATAACAAATCTCCATCACCGGTTTATTGGTGTTGGTAAGCAGCTTACAGGCATGGCTGATACGCAGGTCCTGGATAAAATCGAAATAGGTTTTCTTGATATTTTTTTTAAAAAAACGGCAGAAGGTGGGGATACTCATCGCCGCTACATCCGCTACCTGTTGCAGGGTGACGGGCGTTAAATAACGCTTGAAGGAGAAGTCTATTATTTTTTCAATGGCAGGATTGATATTGTTATTATTTGATGAAAAATTCCGGGTAAGGGTTATGTAATGCGGGGTGGTACTTATTTTTTGAAGGCACTGCAGCAGTGCCCCCATTCTTTGAAACCCTTTAAGCGCTTCCATTTCCATGATGATCGCCGCGATTTCTTTTTTCAGCTTTGGTTGAATCTGTATCCCATCATTTTTTTGTAGCAACTGATAAACATTTTTAAGTTCCGGTAACTGCAGGAACCCTGTTCCAAAAATATCCTGTTTAAAATGCAACACTACCGAACACCCTGTCATTTTATGATGTTGCTTTTTGAACCAGTGGGGCAAATTGCCCGCTATAAAATAAATATCACCGGGTTTGTATCCGCCAATATAATCACCGATCATAGCGGTACCATGCCCTTCGGTTAACAGTATCAGCTCAAACTCCTCGTGTTTGTGCCAGTTGGTTTCAAAATCGGGTGTTCGGTAACTGCGGCAGGCGAATGACTGGCGCTCCTCGATGTGTATTTTTTGAATCAGTGTTTTCATCCGTTAAAATTTAATTAGCTGTTATCTTATCAATATTATTCCTTAAAAATAAAAAAAAAGGATAAGATAGCATACTTTATTTTAAAGATAGCGGTTGTATTATAGCGGGAAAAGTTGAAACTTTACATTTTATTAAAAAGGTTGTTTTCAAAATTGTTATATGTTATTATTAGGTATTGATATAGGCACTTCTTCCATTAAAGTTGCCATCGTGGATGCGCAATCGCAACAATGTATTACCACGGTTCAGTATCCCGATACGGAAACCGGCATCACTTCGCTGCAAAAAGGATGGGCCGAGCAAAGCCCCGGAATGTGGTGGCAAAATGTGCAGCAGGCGATACTTAAATCACATGCCGGTCAAAAATATAATCCAAAGGAGATTGGCGCCATCGGCATTGCCTACCAAATGCATGGACTGGTTTGTGTAGATAAAAACCAGGCCGTGTTGCGTGACAGTATCATTTGGTGCGATAGCCGCGCTGTTGATATTGGTAACAAGGCTTTCGATGTGATTGGCCATGAAAAGTGTTTGCGGCACCTGTTGAATTCGCCCGGAAATTTTACAGCAGCCAAGCTGGCATGGGTAAAGGAAAATGAACCCGGGCGCTTCGCTTTAATTGATAAGGTTATGTTGCCCGGCGATTTTATAGCCATGAAGCTAACCGGCCAGGTTACCACAAGCATTTCCGCTTTAAGCGAAGGTATTTTCTGGGATTTTAAGGAGCAGGAATTGTCTGAAGATGTATTTAATTATTTTGGTTTCGATACTTCATTGATACCGGAAGTAAAAGATGTTTTTACAACCCACGGAATTATCCATTCCGCAATTGCTGAACATTTATTGCTGCCGAAAGGGATCCCTGTTACTTACAAAGCGGGTGACCAGCCTAATAATGCCTTGTCGTTAAATGTGCTGGAGCCTGGCGAAGTGGCCGCTACCGCGGGAACTTCGGGGGTTATTTACGGCGTAAGCGATCAGTTGGTGTACGATCAGCGATCGAGGATCAACAGTTTTGCGCATGTTAATTATTTGGAAGAAAAGAAAAGGATTGGGGTATTGCTTTGCATCAACGGAACCGGGATTTTAAATAACTGGATAAAAAATAATACCGGCGATAAATTTTCGTACCGGCAGATGGATGAAGCCGCGGCTACAATTGAACCGGGCAGCAATGGATTGCGAATGCTTCCTTTTGGCAATGGCGCCGAACGCATGCTTGAAAATAAACTGGTGCAAAGCCATATTCATAATATAGATTTTAATGTGCATCGCCCGGCCCATTTATTCAGGGCCGCACAGGAGGGGATTGCTTTTGCTTTCAGGTACGGTTTGGATATCATGCGGGAGAACGGCATGCATCCTTCTGTTATCCGTGCCGGAAAGGCCAATATGTTTTTAAGTGAGGTATTTACCAACTGTTTTGTAAATGCTACGAATGTGCCGGTAGAGTTGCATGATTGTGATGGCAGCGTTGGCGCGGCGAAAGGCGCAGGCATTGGTGTGGGTTTTTACAAAACAGCGAAGGAAGCCTTTACCAATGCAACGCCACTGGATTTGGTGGAACCAACCCAGTCAAAATTGTATGATGATTTGTACAAAGATTGGAAAGAATTGCTTTCCAAAATTTAACCGGCAGTGGGGTGTTAACCGTACTTCGGATTGAAGGGGGGATGCCATGAAAAACCAATGTAGAACGGTGCGACGCCAATGAAGTTCAATTGAAAAATTTCAGTTGGTTCAATAAAAAAAATAGTAGAAATAATAAAAAACAAAAAAAATTGGCCAGCGATAATTATTTGAATAGGTGCAAGCCCTTTGCAGCCGGATGCCCTGGTTCCCTCTCCAAG
>JAVHOI010000435.1:0-1492 GCA_036169975.1 Ferruginibacter sp.
ATTAGAAGCTGGTCAAAAAAAAATGAACCTTTTTATTCTGTGTAGTATATAATTTTTTAAAACAATCAACTTTCAAATAAATCATCATTCATCCTATATTTTCACGAATGTACAAGTGGCTAATGTAAGCTCATCAAATACTTCACCACCGCCAACCTTATATCCGTCCTTACATCACCCGGTTCATTAAACCGCCTGATTAATTTTATCTCAGGGTTACCTTCTTTTAAAAATTCAAGCCCCTTTTCCGCGCCACTAAATAAAAATTCCGGCGACACTATTGTGTAGGTTTTTGAAGCATTTATTACCGTTCCATTTAACAGCCAGCGGGTTTCGTCAAACCCAATATTTGTACTCATCTGCAGGTAACCGCCCAGTCCCTTTATGCTGTTACTTGTGTTGAGCATTTGATTTAGTAAACTTCCTTTCAATGCCACTTCGCAAAGCTTGCCGCCAAAGGGCAGTGTACGAATAACATCAAGTTGTGTCATCACGCCATCAATCATATCATCTATGCGGATAGAGCCGCTGTTAAAAATTGCCGCATCTGCTTCAGGCGATACCGCCAGCATGGATTGTGCGATTAATATGCCGAGGTTGGTCTGTTTAAAACGTATGCTTGCTTCAGTTCCATCTAAAGGTTCTTTTGTACGATACACCACCGCATCAGGCTCCAGGCCAATTGCCCTGAAGGAAGCATACGCCCTGTCTTCCCAGCCCTTTACAGCAATGGCTACATCAGCATCAGGCATCACGGTGCTATCCACATTAATCAATTCCGAAATGATATTTATCTTGCCCCGCCTTCCATCCCTGAACAGCAGGTGACGGTAAATTGTTTTCGCATTGGCATCCGCTTTTGCAACCACACCTTTACGGGTAGTTGAATAATTATGCTGGTGCTCATGCCCACCCATAATGAGGGGAATATGTTTCAGCTTACGCAATAGGTTTTCATCTTCGGCCAGGCTTAAATGTGTAAGGCCAAGTACAATATCCGATTGCTTGCGCACCTTTTTAAAAGCCTTCTTTATCGCCACCAGGTTATCTTCAAATACCACCCATGGCTGTGGATTGCTTTGAATGGTAGCATTTACAAATCCAACAGTAAATTGATGATGCGTGGAGGAAAGCAGGAAGGAAGTTGGAAACGCTAAAGAGTCCGGTGTAGTTTTATAAAAAGGTGTAATCATGCCATTGGAATTTTTATGCAGCACATCACTACTCAGCCAGTCAAACCGCGATTCGTTGATCCGCTGCTGCAAATCATTTTCAGGAATATCAAATTCATGATTGCCAAATATGACCAGGTCAACACCCGTTTTATTCATGATGTCTATTATATGCCGGCCATTCACTCTTTGGCCATCAATCTTTGTCGTTCCAATTACGGAAGGACTTACAAAATCACCCGCCAACACCACAAAAGCCTGGTAGCGGGCTTCCTGTTGTTTTACAAGTGTAGCCACCCTTGCCATACCGCCCACCCTGC
>JAVHOI010000436.1:0-6840 GCA_036169975.1 Ferruginibacter sp.
CATTAATTTAGCAATGGATTGCCTGGAAAAGGCATTGGAGCAATACCCCGGTAAGATTGTGTAAGCAGCGTAAAAGTTTTTTTACCAATAAATTTATTTATCCATTACAAATTGGTTACCCTGATATTACCAGGTAGATATGGAATAGAAAGATTAGAATTAAGTCAATGTATGGGGTTCACGTTTTATAAATGCCTTAGTGCCAAAATTGAGGCATACGAAATAATAATTTTATCTTTTATCAGAATATTCCCATCTTTGGTTAAACCAAATTAATTGATTATGAAAAAAACCTTTTTATTTCTGAACCTGTTTTTTTTCGCTGCAAGCCTTTTTGCGCAGCAGGAAGTTACCGTAAAAGTAAAAGATTCCAAAAGCGGAGAGGCACTATTCAATGCGACCATTAAAATAAAATCCTCCAAAAAAGGAACCACCACCAATGCGGATGGGGTTTCAAAAATACAAGCAAATTCGAATGATGAACTGGAAGTAAGTAATGTTGGATATATTACTCAGTTGATTAAAATTAAAAGCCAAACCAATATCTCTGTTGATATGGTGGCCAGTTTGGTTGATTTAGGGGACATCGTAGTATTAGGTACCCGTGGCGTTGCCAGGGCCAAAACTGAAACCGCCGTACCGGTGGATGTAATTAAAATAAACCAGGTTGGTATGCCCACCGCTAAAATGGACCTGACTTCCGTTCTGAATATGGCGGCTCCTTCATTTAATTATAATAAACAAAGTGGCGCGGATGGTGCGGATCATGTGGACCTTGGTACGTTGCGTGGCCTCGGCCCCGATCAGACCCTGGTGTTGATAAATGGCAAACGCCGCCACCAGACTGCATTTGTAGCCTTATTTGGCACAAGGGGAAGAGGTAATTCTGGCGCTGACTTGAATGCATTTCCTCAATCCGCAGTAGATAGAATTGAAATTTTAAGAGATGGTGCCTCAGCACAATATGGTTCTGATGCAATGGCTGGCGTTATAAATATTATTTTGAAAAAAGATATTAATCATTGGTCAATCAATACAGGATGGAGTGGTTATGATGATACTAAATTTAATGCTTATTCACAAAGGTCATCCAAACAATATTATTCCAGTCATCCTATTGATGGCGGCACATTTACTTTATCTGCCAACAATGGTTTAGCCATTGGTAAAAATGGCGGCTTCATTAATTTTTCTTTAGACTTTTTATCGCAGGCAAAAACTTTCAGGCAGGTTGATACCCTCAATTGGGCTACTGATAAAAATGCTTTACCCTATATTAATACCGGCCGCAGGGCCTTTGGAGATGGTTCGCTAAAAACTTATGGCGCTATGTATAATATGGAAGTTCCCACCAGCGCCAATGCTTCAACTACTTTTTATTCGTTTGGTGGATACAATTATAAAACCTCGGATGCTTACGCTTATTCAAGAAACTGGAGCGCCAAACCAGAGCGTTTTCCTGTAGATGCAGGTGGTAAAATATTGTATGATGCCAATATAATGCGTACAGCCGATGACGGGGAAATATATTATAATCCGCATATTCAAACTCATATTGCGGATGCGTCTTTCGCCCTGGGATTAAAGGGCAAAGCAGGCAAAGACTGGAATTGGGATTTAAGCAATACATTAGGAAGAAATGATTTCCATTATTTTGGAGATAAAACTTTCAACGCATCCATTATCGGCGATAAATCCAAGCCCCATTTTGATGATGGCGGATTTAATTTTCTTCAAAATACCCTTAACCTTGATTTCAGCAAATCATTTAAAAGCGTGGCAGCAGGATTCAACTTAGGCCTTGGCGCGGAATACAGGTATGAGCATTATGGTATTTACCAGGGTGAAGATGCTTCTTTTAAAAGTTATCACCCTGCTGATTTATATTATCCAAATGTTGACGAATCAAGGGCGCCTGCACCAGGTTCACAAGGCTTCCCGGGTTTCAGCTCTTCAGATGTAATTAAATCCAATCGCTCCAATGTAAGTTTATATGTTGATGGAGAATTAAATGCTTCTAAAGCCTGGTTATTGGATGGCGCTGTACGTTATGAAAATTATTCTGATTTTGGTTCTGTAGCTACCTTTAAACTGGCCACCCGTTATAAAGTTGTTTCCAATTTTAATATAAGGGGTTCAGTTAGTACGGGATTCAGGGCACCTTCTTTACAACAAATAAATTTTAGCAATACCCTCACTTCTTTTAGCGGTGGGCAATTGGTTCAGTCCCGCATCGCACGTAATGGAGATGCCATTACAAAGGCGGCCGGTATCCCAAATTTAAAACAGGAAACTTCTGTTAATACAAGTATCGGATTTAGCTGGAAACCAATCAAGGAATTGACTTTTACCGCCGATGGGTATATGGTTAAAGTAAAAGACAGGGTCGTGTTATCAGGCTTGTTCAGCGCGGATGACAACACATTGCCAACTGCCTTTACGGATCAGTTGAAAGCGATTGATGTTTCAACCGCGCAGTTCTTCGCGAATGCGGTTAATACCACAAACTATGGTATAGACCTGGTGCTTGATTACAATAAAAAATGGAATAATAAAAGTTTGAAAATGTTGTTGGCCGGTAATTTTCAAAACATGACTATTGATCAAATCCATGTGCCAACAGCCTTAAACAGCACCACATTAAACAGGAAAACATTTTATAGCGATAGGGAAGAAGCTTTCCTTTTAGCTTCCGCGCCTAAAGGTAAATTTACTTTAAGTGTTGAGTACAATGTGAATAAATTTGGAATAGGTACCCATATTACTTCTTACGGTAAAATAAAACTGATGGGCTTTGGCGATGGTGAAAGCCCTGCCGGCGATAATCCTAATTATTCCGGCATTAATCCAATGGTGCCTTCCGATGCCAATGGCAGTGTGTATGTACCGGAAGTATTTAATTTCAATTCGAAAATCGTGACAGATATTTACGCCTCTTATAAATTATGTAAAGCGGCAACTTTATTTATTGGCGCTGATAATTTATTAAATGTCCATCCTAACCTTGGTGTAAATCAACTTGCGAAAGGTTGGGCAGGCGATAATGAATCCGGTGGCCCATGGGATTCCGTACAAATGGGATTTAATGGAAGAAGGCTGTTTGCGAAACTTGCATTTGATTTTTAAATATTTTCAATTTAGTTGATTAAAACACTCCCAACAGCTTTCAGTTGTTGGGATTTTTTTTTCAATGCTTTTTCCAACATTATAAATTATTAAGCTAAAGTTTTTCATAGTTTAAACCAGGTTATTTTTAAAAGTGCCGCTTCATTTATCGTATTTTATGACAGATGGTTTCGGCAGTTGGATTTTTTCGGCTAATTTGAACTCAAATAAAAATGAATCAATCATGAAAAAAAATTTTATTATTTTGGCGGCTATTTGCCTCCTTGCGAATTACGGTTTTGGCCAGGCCCGGTTGGTTGAAAAAATTGAAAAAAAAGAAAATGAATTAGTGATCCCTTATCAAAAATATGTTTTCCCGAATGGCCTTACACTTATAGTACACGAGGATCACAGCGATCCGATTGTGCATGTGGATGTTACCTATCATGTAGGCAGCGCAAGGGAAGAAATCAGGAAAAGCGGATTCGCGCATTTTTTTGAGCACATGATGTTTCAGGGAAGCGATAATGTAGCGGATGAGCAACATTTTAAAATAGTTACCGCTGCAGGTGGTACATTAAATGGAAGTACGAATTTAGACCGTACCAATTATTTTGAAACAGTGCCAAATAATCAGTTGGAGAAAATACTTTGGCTTGAAGCCGACCGGATGGGCTTTTTGCTGGATGCGGTTACCCAACAAAAATTTGAAGTACAACGGAGTACCGTAAAAAATGAAAGGGGACAGAACTATGATAACCGCCCTTATGGATTGGTCGGGCAATATACAAGTAAAAATTTATACCCTTACGGTCATCCTTATAGTTGGTTGACCATTGGATATCTCGAAGACCTGGACAGAGTAGAGGTGAATGATTTGAAAAAATTTTTCCTGCGCTGGTATGGCCCCAACAATGCGGTGCTTACCATTGGTGGAGATGTGAAAACCGCTGATGTAGTGAAATTAACGGAAAAATATTTTGGAAATATACCGGCAGGCCCGGTAGTTGAAAAAACGGTATTGCCCGGGGTAAAAATTGAATCAGACCGGTATGTTTCCTACACCGATAATTATGCACGGTTACCCATAGTTGTCAAAACTTTTCCAACAGTTCCTAATTATGATAAAGACATGGGGGCGATTTCCTGCCTTGCGCAAATATTAGGACAAGGCAAAAACTCAATCCTATACCAGCAAATGGTAAAGCCACAAAAAGCCTTATCAGCAATGGGTTTTAGCCGATTCAGCGAACTGGCCGGCGAATTCATTTTTCAGTTGACGCCTTACCCCGGTAATTCGCTGGCAGCAATGGATAGCCTCTTTAAGGAATCTTTATTGGTGTTTGAAAAGCGTGGGGTTACTGATGAAGACATTGAAAAATTCAAAGGCGGCATTGAAGCGCAATATATCAATGGGCTGCAAAGCGTAGCTGGAAAAGTTAGTCAGTTAGCCGCCTTCAATACCTTCACCGGCAACCCTGGCATGATTGGTAAAATGCTGGACATGTACCGCAACGTAACCAAAGAGGATGTATGGCGTGTTTACAACCAATACCTAAAAAACAAGGCAAGCGTAACCATCAGCGTATTAACAAAAGGGCAGCGGGTACAACCTGCATCGCCTGATAATTACACCATTGATTCAACTAAATATGTTGCTCCCGATTATGGATATGCCGGATTACGATACTCCAAAGCCAAAGATATTTTCGACAGAAAAAAAATGCCGGGCAATGGGCCAAACCCAGTGGTGAAGGTTCCCCCATTTTGGAAAAAAGATTTACCAAATGGAATTAAAATGATTGGAACAGAAACCAGCGAACTACCCATTGTTACCATTTCAATCATCATCCCCGGCGGGCATCTTGCCCAGGCAAATGACACCGCCAAAATAGGCCTGGCAGATATAACCGCAGGCATGTTAAGTGAAGACACCAAAAAATATTCAGCCGAACAAATGGCGGTTGAATTGCAAAAGCTCGGCAGTAATATCAATGTTTCAGAACAATTGGATGGCATCACCTTTAACGTTCAGTGCCTCAGTAAAAACATCAATAAAACACTTCAACTGCTGGAAGAAAAAATGTTTAATCCAAAATTTACTGCAGATGCATTTACCCGTTTACAAAAACAGGCGATTGAAGGTTTTAAACAGCGCAAAGCACAGCCTGCGGCTATTGCGGGCTATGTAATAGACCGGCTCAATTACGGTAGCGAAAATATTTTAGGCATGAGTGAAAGCGGGACTGAATACACTATAAAAAATCTCAGCCTGAAAGATGTTCAAAATTATTACGACAATTATATGACATCGCAGGGAGCGAAAGTGGTGGTAGTAGGTGATATCAATGAAAATGAGATTTTACCCAAATTGACTTTTTTAAACAGGTTACCCAATAAAAAAATCAATTTATCAAAACCGGGAGCTGTTCCAATAATCGCAAAAAGCAGGGTATTTCTGATAGATGTTCCCGGAGCCGCACAAACCGAATTCAGGGTAGGCAATGTAACCGGATTAAAATATGATGCCACTGGTGAATATTATAAAGCGGGCTTGATGAATTTTGCATTTGGCGGCGCTTTTAACAGCCGCGTAAATTTAAACCTTCGTGAAGGCAAAGGCTGGACGTATGGTGCCCGTGCTTCATTTTACGGTGATAAATATACAGGCGATTTCCAGTTCAGCGCCGGTATCCGGGCAAACGCTACCGATAGCGCGCTAATTGAAGTGATGAAGGAAATAAAAAAATACGCATTAACTGGTATTACCGCTGAAGAACTGGCGTTTACCAAAAGCGCTATTGGGCAAAAGGATGCATTGCAATATGAAACGGCCAATCAAAAAGCCGGGTTCATTGGCCGTATCCTCACTTATAACCTGCCTGCCAATTTTGTAGAAACGCAAAATAAAATATTGGCGGGCATTACTAAAAAAGAGGTTGATGCCATAGCGAAAAAATGGATAGCCTTTGATAAGATGAATATTTTATTGGTAGGGGATAAGGTAAAAATATTACCCGGGTTACAAAAGCTTGGTTATGAAATCGTAGAACTGGATACGGATGGGAACAGGAAATAATTGATTCTGCCAAAGAGCCTGACAATAGAAACAATAAAATAACCGCGAATACGGAATATGTAAATTATGTAATTAATTTTCATAATTGTGTAAAAATTTAAAGGATACAATTCCTTACTTTGTATGGGTTTTTCATAGGATATTGGATAAAAAAAATCGAAGCTGGATTTCTATCCGGCTTCTCCTTTTTTAGGGATGGACTGAGAAGTTGAAATTCCGGGTTATTGGTTACCTTTTATACCTAACCTGGCCAAGCCAGAACCAAAGAGGAAAAAAACTAAAAGTTGAATTTTTTATTTTTCCTCTGAAACCATTATCCATGTTATATTACAGCGAGTAGTTAAAAATATCTTGCCAAAACATACGAAGATTTAAGGGGTTAGAAAGTGTGATGAATTAATATGGATAAGAAGACATGACAAATGATTATGGGAATAATAATTATATTTTCAAAAACTGAATAAGAAGGAGAATAAGCTAATGTACAGGAGAGTTTCAATAGGCCGCGAAAGTTCTGACGGTTTATCCGGAAAAAAGCGATACGGCCAAAGTTTTAATTGGCTTCAATTGCATTAAAAAATTATCCATCTGAACCTGCTTCAGGTACGATATAATTAATTTTTTTTAGCGAAAACTGATAATGACACCTTTAAATT
>JAVHOI010000437.1:0-6812 GCA_036169975.1 Ferruginibacter sp.
CGATTTAATGAGCTTATACCAGGAGGTGCGCATACCTATGCAAAAGGTGATGACCAGTACCCTGAATTTATGCCACCCTATATTGTGAAAGGTAAAGGTAGCAGGGTATGGGATATTGACGGAAATGAATTCATAGAATATGGTAATGGCTTAAGATCCGTAGCACTTGGGCATGCTTTTGACCCCATTATAAATTCCGTATCAGATCAAATAAAACTCGGGACAAATTTTGTAAGACCGGCAACTATCGAACTTGAATGTGCTGAAGAATTTTTAAGTCTTGTGAATGGGGCCGACATGGTTAAGTTTTGCAAAAATGGCAGCGATGCAATAGATGGCGCTATTAAACTGGCCAGAGCCTATACAGGGCGGAATATGATTGGTATGTGCGCAAGCCATCCTTTCTTTTCCGTTAATGACTGGTTTATTGGAACTACTCCAATGGATGCAGGAATACCTGAGCAAAATAAAGCATTAACCACAAAATTTTATTACAATAACCTTCAGAGCGCCCAACTGATGTTTGATCTGTATCCGGGGCAGATTGCCTGTGTTATTCTGGAGGCTCAAAAATATGATGACCCTGTTGATAATTTTTTGCATAAGCTACAAGACCTTTGTCATAAAAATGGAACAGTTTTTATTCTGGATGAAATGATAACAGGATTTCGGTGGGATATAGGAGGAGCGCAGCATAAATTTGATATTATACCTGATCTGTCTTCCTGGGGTAAGGCAATGGGGAATGGATTTGCTATTTCGGCTCTGACCGGCAAAAAGGAATTTATGGCTCTTGGAGGATTATACCATACAAAGGAACGTGTATTCTTACTTTCCACTACACATGGCGCAGAAACGCATGCCCTTGCGGCGGCCATTGCAACTATTAAATTTTATAAAGAAAACAAAGTGATAGAAAGACTGTATGAGCAGGGAGCTAAACTTGCATCAGGTATTATGAAGGCTTCCTGCGATCTTAATCTACAGGATAAAGTATTTATTATCGGCCCTCCCTGCTGTTCTGTATATACCTCAAGAGACCAAAACAATCTGCCTTCACAATCTTTTAGAACATTGTTCATGCAGGAAACCATGAAGAGGGGATTGCTTATGCCTTCAAGCATAATTTCCTACGCTCATACTGATGCGGATATTGATGAAACGGTGGAGAAAATTCATGAGGCTTTAATTATTTACAAAAAAGCGCTGGAGGAAGGGGTTGATAAATACCTCGTTGGAAGAAGTGTTGAACCTGTGTTTAGGAAGTATAATGCGGTGACCAATTTTCATTGATATTAACAAACAAATACTTATTATATTCAATAACCCAATACGCTAAAAAAGTATTTGAAAACCTAACTAAAAAAAACGATTACCTTATGGGATCCAGCAAATATAATTTGTTACTAATGTTGCCCGACTAAAGTATTGAAACACTTGCCAGCATTGAATTACTTCACCTCAACCTCTCTAAAAAAGAGAGGGGCTAAAACTCATAAACTCAAAGGGGTTTAGCAATCTCCATTGTTTTTAATCGAACAACATTTATTTGATATTACAATCCCCAAATTATTTAAATAATTAACCCCTGAGCTATAATAAATTTATAGCTTACCCCTCTATGAAGGTTATTAATTTTTCGATAAAATATTCCGGGCTCATTTCTTTTACAGTCTTTTTTGCATTGCAGATAATCCTGCTTCTGAACGGCTCATTATTCTTAAGCTTTTCATAAGCATTCCGTATTTGTCCGCTATTGCCTGCCTTAAAAAGCAATCCATTTTCATTGTCAGTAACAAAGTCCATTACACCATAACAATCGGTGGAAATGATGGGAATTGAATGGCTCATGGCAAAGGCCACTATTAGCTGGCCACAGGGAGATTTCTCATTAATTACGGATACCAATATGCAAAATGCCTGGCCGGCCAATGCGTAATATTGTTCATGGGAAACCTGTGAAAATCGCAATATCCTGATATTGGAGGTAATGTTGGTTTCTGTAATTTCGTAATCATCCGTACACACAATGGTAACCGGTATATCCGTATTTCTGAAGGCCCTGATTACAATATTAAAATCCCTTTCGCTCTTTCCTGCCGTAAAAACGCCATCCCTGAAATAAGGAACATCCAATAGTTTATCAACAGGAAAGTTGGTATCTATTACATCCAACAATGGCATTAATGTAAAATGATTTTTATGTTCAAATTTTGGAAAATCAATTTTCACTTCATTCGACGTAGCTAAAGAAGACCATATTATCGCTTTTGAATGCTGCAGGGCATGGGTTACCAAATGCTTTTTGAAATGCCTGAAAATAGTGTCTGAATTATAAATAAAAGTATAAAAAACTACTGTAGGAATTTTAAAAGGAACAATGCTTATAAGTTCAAAAAGTATATACCCGATCATTTGTTGCCAAATAAGCATGGCATCATATTTCTTCCTGTTTTTAATAATATACAATGCCCCTTTAGTGTAGCAATACCACCTGTAAAATAATCGGGTATCCTCCCCTTTTTTACAACTCCATACTTTCCATTCATACTTTTCCGAATAGGCATTATCCAAAAGCGACTGCAGTACTTTTGTATTCTCAACATTGCCGGGCCAGTCAACAATAAATAACACCTTTTTTTTCATTTCAAATAAGTATTTGGGGCTGAATTTTTTACGGTGATTTATTTTTTTCGGCAATAGAATTGGGGATAATTAAAAACAGATAAGTAATGTTCAGAAATTTTCTACCCACCAAAAGTTTCTCCGGGACTTAGAAAAGCGTTGTCAATATTCGGTTTGCGATTTAACTGCCTGATTCAATGATTTTAATATGGACGGGAAGATAAAGATGTCAATTTTTTAGAATTAAATATCAGGCCGATAGGTATTGTGATTTCTTATGGTAACATCAGTTACGCCGGCCACCATTCCATTCTGCATAATCAATAACATCCTTTCCGCTATTTCGTCCGGACACATAAAACCGGTAGCATCAAATGTTTTCCCCAAATCCTGCTGAATTTTTTCCTGCATGGGTGTGGCTGTAGCGCCTAAAAATACCGATAATACATTTACGCCAAGCCCATACAATTCAAGCCTCAAACTATCGGCTAAAGCTTTTAATGCGAATTTAGAGGCGCTGTATTGCCCAATCAGTTCTTTTGTTTGCAGGCCAGCGGTAGAATTAAAAAAAACAATTTGCCCTTTTATATTTTTTATCAAAGGCATTAATTTTTGAGTAATCAAATAGGGCGCCCTTACATTGATCCTGTATTGTTCATCCAGCCTGTTTACCGGCATTTCCAGCAGGCTTCCTATATGTATTATCCCGGCGCAATGTATCAGTATATTAACCTTAGTGCAACTGGCACTAACCTGCTTAATAAAATCTTCTATTTCACTGTCAATATTCAAATCAACTTTAATAAACTTACAGCCATGCCCCGGGGGCAATTCACTATTTAAAGAATTAAAATTTCTTCCTGCCAGTATTAAATCAGCGCCTTCTTTATTTAACCGTACCGCCAAACTTTTTCCTATGCCACTGGTGGCGCCCGTTATTACAATTACTTTATCTTTAAAATATGACATCGTGTAAGGCTGTTTAGATTTTTTTTAATAAATCCACATTGACCAAAGCTTCTACCGCTGAATTTATTATTGAACCGTCGAGGCATGACTGCTCCGCAATATCCTTTAAAGTATGCTCGCCATCAGATAAGCTCAACACCCACAGCAAAGCCATTTGGTAATCTTTAGTATCACTTTGCCCGCCAATATTTTTGAACAATCCTCTTTTACCTAATTGAGGCTCACAAGCCGGATTTAAATTCAAATATTTTTCACCAGCCTCTATTTCCGCGACAACAGCTAATAAAAATTGATATGATTCGGACAGATAACGGGGAGCAACAAAATCAAGGTTATCCGCGGAAGTATGATACTCCGGAAATTCACCGTGGTTGGCACGGGATAACCTGCCTACGGGTAAATTAAAAGCGGGAGAACAAAATTGTCTTTCATCGTAGCCATAAGGATAAAAATCCTGGATAGTAAAATCCGGAAATTTGTTTTTTAGCAGCCGCATTACAATCCGGTCTGTTTCAGTATTTCCACGCCTGCTTTTTTTATAATGAAATTTGCTTTTGTCGCCCAGCAGGGTAAGCACCAGGCCATATTTAATATTCTTTATTTTATCCTGGTTTAAACTAAGCCAGGTAATAGAGCCAATGGTTCCGGGTATAAAAAGAAAACGGTACGAATATTTCAACGGCATCTTTGATAATTCACCGGCAAGAAATGCAGCGATTGCTATTCCGGATAAATTATCATTACATAAAGAAGGATGGCAAATGTGGCAGGTAAAAAGCACTTCATCAGTTGATTCACCCTTAATGAAATATTCTCCATAAGTAAGTGAACCCGGTTGTAAACTTGAATCAATTTTTACTTCGTATTCTTCTTCCTTCAATCCTATCATTTGATTTTGCGACAGGCAGAATCCCCAGTTTTTACTATGATAAGAAGTACGGTAGGGAACCCAATCCGGATATTCGGGGAGGGTAAACAAATGGGCTTTTAACTTTTCCAGGCTCATTTTTTCATCCACAGGAATACTGTAATTTAAAACATGCAGGTTTAATTTTTTAAAATCTACTACCCTTTCACCAACGGCGTTTTTTATGTAGGCATCCTTAATATTCCATTCTTCCGGAATGGTCCAGTCAAAAACCTGCGTACCACTTGCAACCTCATTAATTGTTATGGGGATATGTTCCTGTATTATTTGTAATGATTCCCGCACGCCATCGCCTGTAATGCTGCGGCAGATTGGATATAGCCTTTTTATCAAACTATAAAGATCATTACCCGCATCTATGTTTTTTACGCCTGTTATGCTCATAAATATTTTGATTAATGCCGGGATAAAACGAACAACTTTTTCACCTGATCTTTATAAAATTTGAGCTATTTATACTCTTTATGTATCACCAATTGCAAAATTAATTATTTAAATCCCAATATCATTAGCGCCAGGGGAAATCATTTTTTTCGATAACACGGTTATTCAATAATTTGTAAATGAGGAACAGCCACTACAAATTTTCCTCCCCAATCTTTTATATAGGAAAGCTGCCTGGTAATCTCCTCTTTTAAATTCCAGGGAAAAAGAATAACAAAATCTGGTTTTGCATCTTTGAGGAATTGTTCATTTACTACCGGAATATGGCTGGCAGGCAAAAATTTATTTTGTTTGTGTGGATTTGCATCTACCACAAATTCAATCAGGTCGTTTTTAATGCCACAATAATTCAACATGGTATTACCTTTTGCAGCCGCTCCATAAGCTGCTACCTTCTTACCGGCTCTTTTCTGATCAATCAAAAATTCCGTAATGTCCAATTTTACTTTTAAGGCCTGCTGCTGAAAGTGATCGTAATAAGAAAGGCTTGTCATACCCTTCTCCGCTTCCTTTTGTAACAGATTGGCTACATTTTCACTAACCGCTTTGCTGCTATCGTTTTGATGTTTGGCATAAATACGCAGCGAACCACCATGGGTTGGAATCTCTTCCACATCAAACATTTCAAGCCCCTGCGATGCGAAAATTGCTCTTACAGTATAAAATGACAGGTAAGAAAAATGCTCATGATAGACGGTATCAAACTGATTATTATCCACCAACTGCATAAGGTGAGGAAACTCCATTGTAACCACACCGGTTTCCTTTAAAATTATTTTAAGGCCGCCAACAAAATCAACAATATCCGGTACATGGGCAAGTACGTTATTACCTAACAATAGATCCGCCCTGATATTCTTTGCTACCAACTGTTTTGCAAGCCCGGAGCCAAAAAATTCAATCACTGAATCAATACCTTTTTCTTTGGCGGCGGCCGCAGTATTTGCTGTTGGTTCAATACCCAACACCGGAATATTTTTTTGTTTAAAATATTGCAGCAAATATCCATCATTGGAAGCCACTTCAATCACCAGCGAATTTTCATTATATCCAAAACGGCTAACCATCAAATCGGTATATTCCTTGGCATGTTGCAGCCAGCTTGTACTGAAAGAAGAAAAGTAAACATAATTACTGTCGAATATGGCATCCGATTTTTTATATTCATCCACCTGCACCAGAAAACATTTGGGACAGGTATATACTTTCAATGGATAAAATGTTTCGGGTTCATTTAACTGGCTGGCAGTTAAAAAAGAATTGGACGCCGGTGAATTCACCAGGTCAATAAAAACATTATCAAGTTCGGTTTTACAAAATCTGCATTGCATAATTATAGTCCTTTAAAGTTAACGTTAATAAAAGGGTGCGCATTGTCTCTCGCTGAAATAATTTGCACCGGTAATGGCCAGTCAATATTTACTTTTGGATCATCAAATTTAATTCCTCCTTCAACACCCGGCGAATAAAATTGCGAATGATGATAGATTAGCTCACAATCATCCGTTAATGCCTGGAAACCATGTGCGAAACCTTCCGGTATATAAATCATTTTTTTATTTGCTGAAGAAAGTGGGGTAGCAAAATAGTTTAAAAAGGTTGCCGATCCCTGCCGTAAATCAATGATTACATCATATACAGCACCGGCTATGCAACGAACTAATTTTATTTCACTAAAGGGAGGCAGTTGATAATGCATTCCTCTGATAGTTCCCAATTGCCTGGTAAAGGAATGGTTTAACTGAACCCACTCTTTTGAATGACCGATTTTGCTAAATTCATTTTTACAATAAGTTCTGGCAAACCAGCCTCTTTCATCGGTTAATGGTTCAAGGTCAATTATAAA
>JAVHOI010000438.1:0-6723 GCA_036169975.1 Ferruginibacter sp.
ACAGCGGAAGTAAGTTCGATATTTAGTTTAAACATTTTCATGTTAATATTTTTTAGATGCGTGGGTAATATTATTATTTTTTTTCTACCTGTTGAAAAAATATTGGTTAAAGAAATGTAAATAAGCCGGATGGATAATTAGGGCAAATCAAAATAATTACAATCTGTATCTGATACCTGCCACCAAACTGATGGTGTTTGGATAGGATTTAACCGTAGCGTCTTTTGTACTGGATGATAAAGCGAAATTGTAAGCAGGCAAAAAGCTAAGTGCGATTCTGTCCGTAATTTTATAGGAAGCCCCGATACTTATATTGCCGCTAAAATATTTTGATTTCAGGCCTATTATCTTATTACTTGTATTCTCTTCCTTATTTGGCCCATCTCCTATTTCAGTTTTAATTATACTTTTGGTCAAGATATTTATGGATGTGCCTATTGATGCTGATAAATCAATTTTTTTAAGGGAATAATTATATTTAACGGCGAATGGAATGGAAGCATATTGTAAGGTATTGGAAGACTCCAAAGCCCTTATACTATCGCCCACGGCGGGATTGATACCTGATTTGGGTGATAGGAACAAATAGCCCGAAGAAAAATTGTAACGGTATTTTACCGCTCCGGTGTTATCCATATCCGCATAAATTATTTTTGGGTTTATCCGGATGCTTGTATTGGAGAGTGAAATACCGGACTGAAGGCTCAGGTGTTTATTCATATTGTAGCCTATCAGCACGCCAAAAGTTGTTGAAATCTGATGTTGTTCTTCCTTCCTGATTTTGTCCCTGTCTTCATCGGGCCGTCCGGGGCGCCTTTCATGTTTATCATCTTTGATAAGATTGGAAGAAATATTGGGGGCGAAGAAAATAGTAGCGTCAAAAGCCGGCGCTTTTTTTATTTTCATTTTTTTATCAGGTAATGCCTTGGTAGTTAAGTGACCAGGTAAAATACCGCTGACCGGAAAAATGTTTTTTTTATTTGAAGCAACGGGTTTGGCCTTTAATATTTCAGGATTTATTTCCGGTAAAATAGTAAGATTCCGGAGCCCTGCATTTTCTTTTTTTAATGAATTAATATTAAGCGTTTCCTTACCTGTTTTATTTTCTATTTCACCAAAACCACTATTGGCAAGGATGGTTTTCTTTGTTCTTTTCGCGATAATAATTTTTCCGCCAACAGGTGTATTTAAAATTTCTTCATCACGTTGTTTGGACACAACTGTTGAATTTATTAAATCCGGATCCACTTTAATGCCACCACGGTTATGAAGTTCATTCTTCTGTAAAGCAGGCTTTCCGGATATTTTATCCGGCCTTTCATTATCCACGGTGGTAACAATATTTTTTGTATTTGACCCGGTTATATTTTCCTGTTTATTTTGAGTATTTGTTAAAGAGCGGGTATCGTTGCCTGGATTATTGCTTTTTAAATTATTATTGTCCGCCTGTTCCCTCGTTGTTTTCCAGGTGCTCAAAGTATATACTCCTGCGCCCAGCAAAAGTATAAGTAAAGCGGCCGCGACCCTTTTGAGCTGTATGTATTTCCTGTTTATGTCCACCACCTTATTCTTATCAAGATTTTTGTCAATGGCATTCCACACATCCATGGAAGGTGTTTCCTCGTGAACGTCTAAAGCCGCTTTAAATAATTTATCTATGTCGTGTAAATTTTCTTTCATAAATAATTAGTATTTTTTTTTGCTACCTGCATACTATGGTTCACGGCTTTTTGTAAAAGGGCCCTTGCATCGGAGAGATTGGATTTGGAAGTGCCTTCAGAAATGCCAAGTTGTATGGCGATTTCCCGGTGTTTCATTCCTTCAAAAACAAAAAGGTTAAAAACCAGGCGATAACCCGGAGGTAGCGACTGCACCATATTCAAAAGTTCTTTTATTCCTATCTGCGCAATAATACTATCCCTATCGGCGATTTCCAACTCATTTGTTTCAATATCCGCCACTGCATATAACCTGGCATTTGTCCGGTATTTTTGCAAGGCGCAATTCACCATTATTTTTCTTATCCATCCTTCAAACGATCCTTCAAAATTAAACTGATGAAGGAATGTAAATACTTTCATAAATCCTTCCTGTAAAATTTCTTCCGCCTCCTGTTTGTTTTTTGAGTAACGGAGGCATACAGTCAACATTTTCGGGGCGAATAATTCATACAACCTGCTTTGGGCAAAGCGATGCCCTTTAATACAACCCTGTATAAGTTTATCGGTTTGGCTCACTAATAGTTCATTGTTTATTATAAAGATGCTGATCTAAGGGAATTGGTTGGCTTTACAAAAATAATTTATTATAATGACCCAACCTTTTTTTAGCATTTGGCATCTATTCAACTGTATGTATTAAATATAAAAATTGGCATTACTTTAAATCATCATTTTTGAAAGCAACCAAATAATTCTTTTTTACGATTAGCATGGTATTTGAAAGTATTCTAAAAAATCTTACTCATTTAAAAAATTAAATGTATGAAAACAAGAAAAATTGTTCTTTCGTTTAGCATGTTGGTATTGCTATCCGCCATGCTGATAACTGCATGTAAAAAAGAAACCTCCGCTTCTTCCAACCCTGCTGCAGGCACTCAAAAACTTTCCGTTTATCTTACAGATGACCCAAGTTCATACGACTCGGTATTCATTGATATAAAATACGTGGAAGCTAAAATTGATACCAGCACAATGCATAAAGATGACGACCATTTTGGAGATGATGATAACGACAGTGATGATGATCATCATGGCCGGGATGAGTTTGGCAAATGGGATACACTGCAAATTATTCCGGGGCTTTATAACGTATCAAAATTTAGAAACGGTATTGATACCCTGCTTGGAACTGCCAACATCAATGGAACGATCAGGAAAATCAGGTTAACATTAGGTAGCAATAATTATTTCAGGATGGGCGGTGTTAGCTATCCATTAAATTTTTTCCCCGGTACCAATAATTATTTATATGTTAAAATTAATAAGCGCCACCATGAGGAGGATGTATCCGGGCAAACAGCCCTTTGGATTGATTTTGATATCAGCAGGTCAATAGTTTTTGCGAATGGACAGTATTATCTCAAACCTGTATTAAGGCCTTTTAGTGATAAAAACTTTGCAAAAGTAAAGGGTAAGGTTTTTCCCGCGGCAGCTAACCCATTGGTTACAGTTTACAATAGCTCAGATACTGCCAATGCAATTCCGGGAAATGATGGTGAATACAAAGTAAGGGGATTAAAGGAGGGAACCTACAATATAGTATTCAAAGGGTTTAACGGATACCGTGATACTACTATACTAAATATCCAGCTAAATAAGGGGGATGAAAAAACTATCCCTACGGTTACTTTAAAACAATAGAAAACCAGGATGGGCCACATTGGAAAAGGCCTTTTTTATAGACCTTTTCCTTTTAACCAATTCATTACCGCATTAACAGGAAATATTTTTGGGATTTACCCCTGATGTATTTTAATTTAAAGAGTGACCTGCGAAACTGCTTTTTCGATAGCCGTTAAGCCATCGTTAATTGGGAATTTTTATACCAGGTGAGAATATTGATCTTATTAATTTACCCCAAAATATTATTTATGAAATTGATCGCCTTCCTTTTACTTTCCTTTTTTTATGTTCCTTCTGCAAGCTGGCATACAAATTTTGATGAAGCCCGGCAAATCGCAAAACAGGGGCACAAGCACATCCTCCTCAACTTTTCCGGTTCGGATTGGTGCGGCCCGTGTATCAGGTTGCATAAAGAGATTTTCGGAGCGGAACAGTTTCAAAAATTCGCGGAAACAAATCTTGTGTTGGTAAATGCTGATTTTCCCCGGTTAAAAAAGAATCAATTATCCTCATCCCAACAAAAAATAAATGACGCTATCGCCGATAAATATAATTCAAATGGAACATTTCCTTTAACGCTTTTATTGAATGAAAATGGGAAAGTATTAAAAGAATGGGATGGGCTCCCTAAAGGCACACCCGGTGAGTTTGTAGAGGATGTTCAGTTTGTTATTGATCGTGACAAATAAAAATTTGCATGAAGCAAAAACAGGTATTTAAGGTTGCTACAAAATTAATGGGTAACCAGTTTGAAATTTGTGTGGTGGCGGAAGATGGGGACTGGGCCAACCTAAGAATTAATGCGGCCATCAATGAAATTAAAAGAATTGAAAAATTATTAACTACGTTCAACGATAACAGTGAAACCAATTTAATTAACCGTAATGCCGGTGTAGCGGCGGTTAAAGTGAGCGTGGAAACTTTTGAGTTAATAGAACGTTCCATCAGGATTTCAGATTTAACGCAGGGGGCATTTGATATTACTTATGGTTCCATGGATAAAAGCCTGTGGAATTTTGATACCCAGATGAAATCTTTACCCGATAAAGAAACCGCCAAAGAAATGGTGCGGTTAATCAATTACAGGAACATCATTTTAGATAAGTCAACAACAACGGTTTTCCTGAAAGATAAGGGAATGAGAATTGGTTTTGGTGGAATCGGAAAAGGTTATGCCGCGGAAATGGGAAAGAAAATAATGAAGGAAATGGGGGTGGAAAGTGGAATTGTAAATGCTTCCGGCGACCTTAGCGCCTGGGGCTTACAACCAGATGGAGAGGAGTGGACGATTGGCATTGCGGATCCAAATTTTTCGGGACATATATTTTCCTTCATTAAAATTACCGGATTGGCCGTCGCGACTTCAGGTAATTACGAAAAGTATATTTTGATTGATGGTAAAAAATATTCCCATACCATTAATCCCAGGACTGGCTTGCCGGTTACAGGAATAAAAAGCGTAACTGTGATTACCAAAAACGCGGAGATAGCGGATGCGATGGCAACACCGGTTACTATCATGGGCGTAAAAACGGGCCTGAATATGATCAATCAGATTAAAGATATCGAAGTAATCATAGTGGATGATTACGATAAAATTTATACATCAGATAACATTCGTTTAAATTAAAGCATCATCATGAAAAAACAGCTCTTCGCAAAAATGCTATTGGCAATATTTTTTATTGCATCTCTTACTTCCTGCGCAAATGTAAAAGCCTTTCAAAGAAGTAAATTAAATGATTCCGAAATGGGGCTATCCGGCAGAAAGGTAGAAAAAAACGAACTGAATTTTCAATCATACCGGGAAGGCGCATCCGGCGCCAATGGCGGAAAAACCGGTGGCGGCTGTGGATGTAATTAATTTATTAAAACTATTCAACTGAGTATTGATGAAAAAAATATGTTTAACTGTAATTGGGCTTTATTTATTGTTGCTTAACGCGTTTTCGCAGGCGGTAACAAAAGATTCAACTGTTGATGATGCGAAAAAAGAATCCATTGATTACATTGACAGGCCGCTTCACCTGGAGGAGACTAATATTGTTTCAAGTTATTATAACCAGAATGGGAGCCATTCACCGGTAACCGGTGGGATTGGTACCGAAAAAGTGACCGACATTTCCAATGGCATAGATTTGAAGTTTACCGGAAGTGATTTTTTGGGTCATAAATATACGCTTACCACCGGCATTGGTATAGATTATCATACAGCGGCTTCATCGGCTTATGTAAGTAAAACAGGCGCCTCCAAAACAGGTGGAACAAGAATCTATCCTACTATCAGTTATTCGGTTGAAAATAAAAATGGGACGGTGGTTGGCTTTGGCGCATATTATTCTTCAGAATATAATTATCATTCATTTGCGCTGGATGCGAATTATTCGCGTAAAATTGGAAGTGGTGGAGAGTTGAGTACTAAAGTAAGTGGCTATTTTGATAAAGTAAAACTCATTTATCCATCAGAATTAATCCCGGCTGCTTCCGCAACACCGGCAAGAACTATTGTTACATCTGCAAGTGGCAGAAGTTCATATAGCGGCGGAGAAGATGATGGTAAAATTTCCATTCCTTCATCACCAAGATATACATACACCGGGTCTGTGGTATATTCCCAGATCATTAACAAGTCTTTGCAGGCTGCCTTGTTGGTGGATGTGGTGGCTCAAAATGGTTATTTATCATTGCCTTTTCACCGGGTTTATTTATCAGATGGATCGGTGCATGTAGAAAACCTGCCGAATGCCCGGACTAAAATCCCTTTAGGATTCAGGCTAAATTATTTTATGGGAGATAATATTATTTTCCGCTCCTACTATAGGTATTTTACCGATGATTGGGGAATAAAGGCGCACACGGCAAGTTTGGAAATACCGGTTAAAATAACACCGTTCTTTTCCATATCGCCCTTTTACCGGTACTATACACAAACAGCATCAAAATATTTTGCGCCTTATCTGGCACATGCCACAAATGATAAATATTATACCAGTAATTATTCCTATTCAGCTTTAAACAGTAATTATTTTGGAGTAGGGTTTCACTATGCCCCTCCGGGTGGGATAGGTAAAACTGATTTGAGTTCTTTGGAAATCCGTTATGGCCATTACGCCCAAACAACGGACTTGAATTCCAATATTATTTCATTCGCTTTTCAATTCAAATGATAAAATTTTAAAGAAGCATTTGCAACCGGTTCTATATTACTTTTGCAGGGCTATAAATAATTTTATAAAATCTGAAAGGTATTGAAGGAAAATAATTAGTAAAGTGAATTGCTTATTTTTGAACAGGCAAATTCATTTTATTTTTTTATGAAAATTATCATTTCAATTATTGTCTCCTTCTTTTTCACGCTTTGTGTGAATGCCCAAAATAC
>JAVHOI010000439.1:0-1456 GCA_036169975.1 Ferruginibacter sp.
AAAAATTGGGGATACGAGCTGGCCGAAAGGGAATTTGCCGGACAGGTATATACCTGGAACCAATGGGAGCGCACCAAAAAAGAAAGTGGTGAAGCCGTAGCCAATGAAGAAATGAAAATAAGCGCCGTAGGCGGAAAGGTAATTATTAAAGATGCCATAGCCGACAACTTTTTGCAACAGGCCTTACTGGCGCCACAGGATTATTCGGTTATCGCCACGCTAAATTTAAATGGGGATTATATCAGCGATGCGTTGGCCGCACAGGTAGGCGGTATCGGCATTGCGCCGGGAGCCAACATCAATTACTTAACAGGCCATGCGGTATTTGAAGCTACCCATGGTACTGCCCCAAGGTTTGCCAATACCAACACCATGAACCCATCATCAATTATTTTAAGCGGTGTAATGATGCTGGAATATATGGGCTGGAGGGATGCCGCGGAATTAATTACAAACGCTGTAGGTAAAACCATCCGGAATAAAACCGTAACGATAGATTTTTATAATTTGATGAAAGAAGGGACTTTGCTGAAGACGAGCGAGTTTGGAGATGAGATCATTAAGAATTTGTGAGGCTTAGACTAATTCACCATTCAGTTAAGAATTAGAAAGTACGGCTGAATAATGTGATACCGTAAAAGAGTGCGACGCAACAAAAGATAAATAGAATTACTTTTGCCGGCTACAAAACAATATATAAACTATGAATAAAATTAAAGTAGCAAATCCCGTAGTAGAATTAGACGGCGACGAGATGACAAGGATCATCTGGAAATTTATTAAAGACAAACTGATTGTGCCGTACCTGGACCTGGATATTAAATATTATGACCTTGGAATGGAGCGCCGTGATGAAACCAATGACCAGGTTACCATTGACGCCTCCAATGCCATCAGGCAATTTGGGGTTGGCATCAAATGCGCCACCATTACGCCGGATGAAGCAAGGGTGAAAGAATTTAACCTGAAACAAATGTGGAAAAGCCCCAATGGTACCGTCCGTAATATTTTGGATGGCACGGTATTTCGTGAGCCAATCGTCATGAAAAATGTACCGCGGTTAGTAAGCAACTGGACAGCTCCCATCATCATAGGCCGTCATGCATTTGGTGACCAATACAAGGCGACCGATGCCGTAATTAAAGGCAAAGGAAAACTTACCATGACCTTTACACCCGATGGCGGGGGCGAGCCGCAAACATTTGAAGTGTATAATTATAAAGGCGATGGCGTTGCCATGGCGATGTACAATACCGATGAAAGTATCAGGGGATTCGCAAGAAGCTGTTTCAATATGGCGCTTAGCAAAAAATGGCCTTTGTACCTTTCCACAAAAAATACCATCCTTAAAAAATACGATGGCCGTTTTAAGGATATTTTCGAAGACATTTACCAGGCTGAATTTAAAGCCGCCTATCTGGCAGCAGGCATTACCTACGAGCACCGGTTGATAGAT
>JAVHOI010000440.1:0-6686 GCA_036169975.1 Ferruginibacter sp.
CGTAGTGACTGCTATTGAAAGAACAGCGATTTTTGATGCATTGTAATTGCCATATACGCCTACTTTAGAATGATGGCCTAAGACATGGACGGAAAGAAACTTTCAAACAAATAAGGCATGCTCCACAAAGCTGCGAAAGCACAAGAGGGCGATGCAACAATGTACCACATTGTTCCTTTGCCCGGACAAAAAATTTTTTTCCCAAAGTAAAGGGAATAAAAAAAGGCTAACCCTTTTTAAAAGTTAGCCTTCGCAAAATACATTCATTTATTTACGCCTCCTTTCCGTGGCAATTTTTATACTTCTTGCCACTGCCACATGGGCAAAGATCGTTTCTGCCAATCTTTGGCTGCACCCGTATTGGCTCCTGTTTTATTGCGGGTGAGGGGTCGTTGTAATCATTTTCATTGCTGATGTATTCGGGCCCCCCGGTACTATTGGCAGCTCCTGCGTATTCTTCTTTGCGCTGGCGCATTTTACTCATATCTGTTTTTTGTTCGCGGCCTTCTTTTATTTTGGCCGCATTGCTTTCTTCCATGGGTATGGCGCAATGGCAAAGGAAACTTACGATATCCTTATTCACCTGGTCATCCATTTGTTTGAAAGCGCCAAAGGCTTCGATCTTGTAAATTACCAATGGGTCTTTTTGTTCATAGCCTGCGGTTTGCACACTGTGGCGCAAATCATCCATCGCCCTTAAATGTTCTTTCCAGGCGTCATCAATCAAAGCTAATGTGATACTGCGTTCCAAAGCGTTGGGCAATTCGGCGCCCTGGCTGGCAATGGTTTTATCAAGGTTGGCCAGCGCCTGTATTGATTTTCGCCCATCCGTAAACGGTACTGCCACATTTTCAATATGGTTACCCTGTTCCTTACGGATATTTTTAATGATCGGGTAAGTTTGCTCCGCAATGGAAACTACCTTATGGTTGTAATTTGATTTAGCTTCTTCATATAATTTTTCGGCTAAAACATTCAGCACTCCTTTTTCCAGTTCTTCAGGCGTGATGGCGGTATCAATACCAAAGTTGAGGATCACGGCAAGTTTGAAACCTTCGTGATCGTTGCTTTCCTTGAATGAATTGATAAGCCCTTCCGCAACGGAATAAAAAGCGTTATCCAGATCGAGCGCAAGCCTTTCTCCAAACAAGGCATGGTTGCGTTTGCTGTAAACCACGTTACGTTGCTTGTTCATCACATCATCATATTCGAGCAGGCGCTTACGTATGCCAAAGTTATTTTCTTCTACTTTTTTCTGCGCCCTTTCAATTGATTTGGAAATCATGCCATGTTGTATCACTTCCCCTTCCTTGTAGCCCATCCTGTCCATCAGCGATGCGATACGTTCGCTGCCAAACATGCGCATAAGGTCATCTTCGAGGCTTACAAAAAACTGGGTGCTTCCGGGATCTCCCTGGCGCCCGGAACGGCCACGCAACTGCCTGTCCACACGGCGGCTCTCATGCCTTTCGGTACCTACAATGGCCAATCCACCCGCTTCCTTTACGCCAGGCCCCAGTTTGATATCCGTACCACGTCCTGCCATATTGGTGGCAATGGTTACGGCTCCGGTAAAGCCCGCTTCGGCTACCACCTGTGCTTCTTTGGCATGTTGTTTCGCATTCAAAACATTGTGCGGAATATTTTTTTGTTTCAGCATCCTGCTCAGCAATTCACTAATCTCCACCGAAGTGGTACCAACCAATGAAGGCCTTCCGGCAAGGCGTAAACGCTCAATTTCATCAATGACCGCTTTGTACTTTTCACGCTTGGTTTTATACACCAGATCCTGTTCATCTTTACGGATGCAGGGCAGGTTGGTGGGTACGGTAACTACATCCAGTTTATAAATATCCCACAACTCGGCTGCTTCCGTTTCGGCAGTACCGGTCATGCCACATAGTTTGTGGTACATACGGAAATAGTTTTGCAAAGTAACGGTAGCGTAGGTTTGCGTGCTGGCTTCTATCTTTACGTTTTCTTTCGCTTCAATAGCCTGGTGCAATCCATCCGAATACCTTCTGCCATCCAGTATCCGCCCGGTTTGTTCATCTACGATTTTTACCGATTCATCCAATACCACGTACTCGGTATCTTTATCAAATAAAGTATAGGCTTTCAATAATTGTTGTACGGTATGTATGCGGTCGGCCTTTAGTGAATATTCATTTAACAGCGCCTCTTTGCTTTGAAGTTTTTCTTCAGCCGCTAAAGTACTTTTTTCAATATCCGCCAGCTTGGTGGATATGTCGGGAAGAATAAAAAATTCCGTGTCTTCACCTGCTTTGGTGATTAAATTAATACCCCTGTCCGTAAGGTCAACCTGGTTGTTTTTTTCATCAATAACGAAATATAATTCGGCATCTACTTTGGGCATTTCTTTTTGCTGATCGGCGAGATAATAGTTTTCGGTCTTTTGCAATTTTACCCGGATACCAGGCTCACTTAAAAATTTAATTAAAGCGCTGTTTTTAGGTAAACCCCTGTGTGCTATAAATAAGGATAATCCGCCATCTTTGGGATCATCATTGCCTTCCGCGATTTTTTTCCTGGCATCAATTAAAAATTGATTGGTCGCTTTTTTCTGGGCTTCTACTAATTTTTCGATACGTGGTTTCAAGTCGAAAAACTGTTGGGTATTATCGCTGTGCCCTACCGGGCCACTGATGATTAAAGGTGTCCTCGCATCATCAATCAATACGCTATCCACTTCATCCACCATGGCGAAGTGATGTTTGCGCTGTACCATTTCATCCGGGCTATGCACCATGTTGTCCCGCAGGTAATCAAAACCGAATTCGTTGTTGGTGCCATAAGTAATATCGGCATTGTAGGCCGCCCTGCGGGCATCTCCGTTGGGTTCGTGCTTATCAATACAATCAACGGTTAATCCCAGGAATTCGAAAAGCGGCCCGTTCCATTCACTATCCCTTCTGGCGAGGTAATCATTAACGGTAACGATATGAACACCTTCGCCTGCCAGGGCATTGAGGTAAGCCGGCAATGTGCTCACCAGCGTTTTACCTTCACCAGTTGCCATCTCGGCGATTTTACCGGAATGCAATACCACGCCACCTATCAACTGTACATCGTAGTGAAGCATATTCCATACAACATCCCCGCCACCTGCTTTCCAGGTATTAGCGAAAATTGATTTGTCGCCCTGTATGGTAATATGGTCTTTCTTAACGGCAAGTGTTTTGTCTAATTCCGTTGCGGTGCATTCCAAAGATTTATTTTCCATAAACCTGCGGGATGTTTCCTTAACTGTAGCGAATGCTTCGGGTAAAATTTCCAGTAGTATTATTTCTATCTGCTTGTCCCTTTCTTTTTTGAGTACATCAATTTCCTGGTAGATTACATCTTTTTCGTTGATGTTGGTAACCGGCAGGTTTTCCGCATTTTCTTTTTTGGCATTGATCTGTTCATCAATGTTGCCAAGGTGAAGGGAAATCCGGTTCTTAAATTCAGTGGTCTTAGCCCTTAACGCATCATTGCTGAGCGATTGATACTGCGTGAAAAATCCGTTGATCTTCGCGACTAATGGCGTAATTTTTTTTACATCTTTTTCACTCTTGTTGCCACCAAATATTTTCGATAAAAGGCCTATCATATAATTCCGGGTTATTATGTTTGTATAAAATTGATTGATTCAGGTGTTTTGCATTGTCAAATATGGTGCTTGAATTATTTGAAAGCCAAATTGACAGAACGGCAAAGGTAGCAATTAGTTGGGAGTTTGCATTGTATAGTTAAGCTGCTTAAAGATACCGGAGATTAATAAATTTCATATTTCTAATGAAGTACGAATGGGGCATCCAAAAGTGGCTTTTATTTAAAAGACCAACATGGTATTGTATTTTTTTTAACGAACTTTCTACCGTTTCGGGTATAAAATGAAAAAGCGACAATATGAAATTCCACCATTTTATTTTCCCGGTATTTTATTTGTTTTTGGTTGTAATCTTGTATGGCTGTGCCAGCAACGAAATTGGCGAAAGCAAAGATGTATTGCAGGAAACAATTTACCAGCAATACAAAATCAGTTTCAGGGAAGGGGATGAGAACGCCATTGTTTATGCACAGTTTCGCTTTGCAGGTAGCAATGGTACTACGCTTGTATTAAGCAGCCCTGGTCGTTTACAATTTGATGGAGTGGCAATGGAGGTTGACAGCAGCGAATACGAAGGCGCTTTTTATAAGAAGACCTTAGCCGCCAAAAATTTTTATGGCGAACATCATATTTGCTTTACTGATATTAATAAACGAAAATATGATAACCACTTTTTATTAGACAGTTTTAAATTAATGAATGTTCCTGCGATGGCTTTACAAAATGAATCACTCCAAATTCAATTTGAACCATCAATGTCAGGCCCTGATAGCTATATTAATCTGGTTGCCATTGAAACGGATTCGGCTTTTAGTGTTACTTACTCTGGTAACGATACCAATCCTTTCATCACCATTCCTGCGGAAGAAATGAAAAGGCAAAAGGGATTGCAAATTAAAATGATGGCAACATTAAATAAAAAAATGCCATTGCTTCAAAATACTAAAGAAGGTGGAATGCTTGAAATAGTGTATGAACTAAAGCCGGTTACTTTAAAATTATCGAAATGAATTTTTAAAAGAGAATTAACAGGTTAACTACTGCTAACAGGTAAAAACGGGGAACACTGTTCAATTGATATTTTTGGGATTAATCCGGTTCATCCGGCTTGCGCTTTTATTGGCGCATCTCTGTTCTTAACCCATCGGGTTTCTGTTGAAACAAATCGGCGGGCAGGCGTTGTGTGGCAAAGAAGCTCAGGCTATTTACCATTACCGAAATAATAATAGCTTTCTTCAGGCTGCAGGGTAAAAGCAGGTGGTAGGCTATTGCTTCTCCAATTGCCAGGCCAACCGCCAAATAAAAAATATTAACATCGAAGGTAAAAAAAATGATATGGGCAACCGACCACGAAATAATATTGATTAGAAAAGCCATCAGTATGGCCACCTGTCTTTTTCTTCTTTTAAAAAACAAAGCAATAATCGGCAATTCTATCAGAATTGTAATTAGAAAATTTAAGGCAAGCCCCATTTTTTTACCGCTTTAATTGATATAGAATTATAATGCCTTTCGGGTTATTATTTTAAAATGAATTTGTTTTGATCCCAAATCAAATAATAAATTCTTTTTTAAGTTATAGTGCAATTATAGGCACTATTCGCTGAATAACAATTTGTGAAGCCTAAATATTATGTAATAAATTATCCAATAGCCGCAGGCAGGTTAATTTAATTCAAAAGAAACAGCGCTTGATTGCCGGCCTAATAAAAACTTCAACATTTAAAATGCCGCAAATAGACAAATATATTTTTACTAATTATTTTTGATACCTAATTTTTTTATAATTTGCATTTAATGTTAAAAGATCTACCTGACGAAATTAAAAAATTTAGCTACAAGCAAACAGACTCCTACAACTGGTTAAAACAATTTGCCGGTTTATTGGGCTGTGAATTAAAGGGTAATTCCTTATCTTTTTCATCAGCGTTGGGGAAAGGGGATTTAACGGCTTTTTTTTTCGAAAAAGGATTAACCGCCTGTGTAAATAAGTACCAGTTAAATGAAGATTATCTTTTTACAAGGCAGCCCACGGATAAATTTGGCGTAATCATTTACCTGTTTCATTTTCAAACAATAGATCCGATTGAATATAAATTAGATGATGTTGCCATAAATTATGACAGGGGAAGCCTTTATACGCTGCGCATTATTAATTCGCAAACTTTGCAGCAATTTAAATTTGGTAAAACAACCGCGGTAAGGGGTATCAGCATTTTTTTGGAAAATGAATGGATTGAGAAAAATCTTAACCACAGGATACTGGATGTGATTAATTACCTGCAGGAGGTAAATTATTTTAAAGAATTTATCAATGCCAAACAGCAAAGATTAATGGATGAAATATTAAATGTTCCGGACACTCATCCTTATGCGGAGGTTTATATCCGAAGCAGGATATTGAGGATATTGGATAAGCTGCTTGAAAATTTTTTAAAACGGGATATTTCCGAATCGCCTGAAAGAATAATTGAAGAGGATTTTTTTACCTTACAAAAAATTGAAGTAATACTAACCAAAAACTTTGATGAAGGTTTTCCGGGAATTGAAAAATTGTCGAAGGTTTCACTGATGAGTGAAAGCAAATTGAAAAAATTATTTAAGCAATCTTTCGGTATGGGTTTATATGAGTATTTTCAAAAAAACAGGATGCATATCGCCAGGGAACAAATTATATCACGCAAATATTCCATTTCCGAAGTAGGTATAAATTTAGGCTATCAAAACCTCAGCAACTTTTCTACGGCATTTCGTAAAGAATTTAATTGCCTGCCAAGCGAGTTGGATATCAGGTTGTAATAAATGTGCGAATTAGCTAATGTAACAATGTGCTGATTGACTGAACTTGAATGTTGCGTTAATTAGCGAATTATCGTATTAGCTAATTAGCACATTAAAGTTTTTGCCCTACCTTCGCCCCCCGAAAAGAAAGTATTCAATTAATAATTTACCTTGATATGTCAGGAGCGTTAAAAGAAGTTCGTAACCGGATTAAGAGTGTACAAAGCACCCAGCAAATAACCAAGGCTATGAAAATGGTAAGCGCCGCCAAGCTTCGCCGTGCTCAGGATGC
>JAVHOI010000441.1:0-6682 GCA_036169975.1 Ferruginibacter sp.
ATTCCTAATTCTTCCTTCTTCATTATTCTTTACCTTTGCGCCCATTTAAAAGATTATGATAAGTGTAAACAATGTAACCCTTGCTTATGGCAAGCGGGTTTTATTCGATGAAGTGAATATCAGTTTCACCAAAGGCAATTGCTATGGTGTTATTGGCGCCAATGGTGCCGGTAAGTCCACCTTTTTAAAAATCCTTAACGGAGAAATCGAGCCCAACAAAGGAACGGTGGATATTACTCCCGGTGAAAGGATGGCAACGCTAAGGCAGGACCAGTTTGAGTTTGATGAAGTTACCGTACTTCATGCGGTAATGATGGGCCACAAAAAAATGTGGGACATCATGATAGAAAAGGATGCCCTATACATGAAAGAAGATTTTACCGAAGCGGATGGCATGAAGGCTGGTGACCTGGAACATCAGTTTGGCGAAATGGGCGGATATACCGCTGAAAGTGATGCCGCCCAGTTTTTGAATGAGCTGGGTGTAAAGGAAGAAATGCACCAGGTATTGATGAAGGATATTGCCGCTAACCTGAAGGTGAGGGTATTGCTGGCGCAGGCCTTGTTTGGCAACCCCGATATATTGTTACTGGATGAGCCTACCAATAACCTGGATGTGGAAACCATAAGTTGGCTGGAAAACTTTTTGGCGGATTATCAGAATATAGTATTGGTAGTAAGCCATGACCGTCACTTTTTGGATGCGGTATGTACACATGTGGCAGACGTGGATAAACAAAAAATAAAAATTTATACCGGTAACTATACTTTTTGGTACGAAAGTTCTCAATTGGCTGCACGGCAGGCTTCTGACAAAAACAAAAAGACGGAAGACAAGAAGAAAGATTTGCTGGAATTTATTGCCCGGTTTAGCGCCAATGCTTCCAAATCAAAGCAGGCTACTTCCCGCAAAAAAGCTTTGGATAAATTGGTTTTTGAAGATATTACGCCAAGCAACAGGAAATACCCCGGAATTATTTTTAAACCAGACCGGGAAGTGGGGAATCAAATCCTCAATTTGGAGAAATTATCCAAACTGTTGGATGGCAAACCTTTGTTCAGCAATATTACTTTTGATATTGTAAAAGGACAAAAGATTGCCTTCCTTAGTAAAAACCCATTGGCCTTAACCACTTTTTTTGAAATCATTAATGGAAGGGTTCAGCCGGATCATGGAAAATATGAATGGGGGACTACCATTACACCGGCTTATTTGCCCAATGATAATACGGAATTTTTTACCGGGTCACTTAACCTGATGGATTGGTTGCGCCAGTTTGTACCGCCACAAACAAAGGATGTTGATGAAGATTTTTTGCGGGGTTTTTTGGGTAAGATGTTATTTAGCGGGGATGAGATTTTGAAGAAAATAAATGTATTGAGCGGTGGTGAAAAAGTACGTTGCATGATTAGTAAAATGATGCTGCAAAACCCCAATGTGGTTATATTGGATGAGCCAACCAACCACCTTGACCTGGAAAGTATTACCGCCTTTAATGATGGTATGCTTACTTTTCCCGGTGTAGTTTTATTAACCACGCATGACCACCAGTTTATGAATACGGTTGCCAACAGGATCATTGAAATTACGCCCAAAGGAATGATAGACCGCCTGATGACTTATGATGAATACCTGGCAGATGAAAGAGTAAAAACAATAAAGGAAGAATTGTATAGTTAGGTACTGGATGCTGGATGCTGGATACTGGATACTGGATGCTGGATACTGGATACTGGATGCTGGATACTTGATGCTGGATACTGATAAAGATAAATTTGGATATTGACTCATTGAGTCATTGAGTCATTGAGCCATTGAGTAATTGAAATATTTATTCATTGAGATATTTGTATTACTGTGCTTTGGCACGATATTTACAAGATTGATTTTGAACTAAAAAATGATATGATGAAAAAAGGTTTTTTATTGGCAGCGGTAATTTTAATCGTTGCAGTTACAAATGCTACCGCACAAAAAAGTAGGTCTTTCAACTCTCCAAACTATAATACAGCACTGGGTGTTAAGGTTTATCCCGGGTCTGGTGGTGCGGCTATTACCCTGAAACATTTTGTAAATAAAGGTATCGCATTGGAAGCATTGGGATACGCATGGGAAAGGGGTGGAAGGATTACTGGGTTACTGGAATTTCATTGGGACATTCCCGGCGCCCGGGGATTAAAATGGTATGTAGGTCCCGGTGTGCATGTTAGTTTTTATAATGATAAATATTATAATGACAACAGGTATGGAAGGAGTTATGTAGCTCCTGGTTTGGATGGTGTAATAGGGTTGGATTATAAATTTAACCATATCCCGCTTAATCTTTCCGCAGACTGGCAGCCATCCGTTGAATTTGGAAATGAAAGGTATAATGGATTTGGTGGGGATTTTGGTGGAATTGCGGCACGTTATACATTTTAATATTTTAAAAAATACTTTTAAAAATATCCCGTCTAAAGGCGGGATATTTTTTTGTGATATTACACAAGCGGAAATTAATTTACCTTCGCGGCTATTTTTTGAGAATGGTTAAACAGGGCATAATATCACTGATTGATTTTTTTTATCCCGGCTTTAAAAGGTTCATGCCGTTGAATACTTTTCGCTATGCTGCCTGCGGTGGGGCCAATGTAATGCTTGATATATCCCTGTTCTTCGTTTTTTATAATTTTGTTTTTCGCAAACGGATACTTGAACTTGGGTTCATTGCCTTTCAGCCACATATCGCCGCTTTCTTATCTTCTTTTATCATAACTTTCCCTGTCGGGTTTTTGATGTCCAAATACATTGTATGGACCAACTCGACCATCAAAGGCCATGTTCAGTTATTCCGGTATTTCGTAATCGTGATGATGAACCTTTTATTCAATTATTTTTTTATAAAATTATTTGTAGAATATTTTCATATTTATCCAACCATCGCCAAACTGATGACAACGGTGATCGTTATCGTTTTCAGTTATTTAAGCCAAAGGCATTATACATTTAAAGTGAAGGCGGAAAACAATAATTAAATTTGAATTGAACGGTAATTAACTGCCAAATATTTTAGGTATAAAAAAATCCCCGCTGGCAAATATCCGGGAATTGATTTCACATTTCGCAGTAGGTAAAAACTTTCTCTAAACCTGATTAGTCATAAGAAAGTTACGATGTCAAAATCATAAAAAGCTTAAACCAATAAGCGTAAACAATTCAGATCAGTCCGATCGGTGTCATCAACAAATCAGCCATCAGACATGCTGCCTGCCATTTTTTCACCCTAAATTCTTATGGCACAATCATTGAATAACCATATCGAACAATAAAATAAAATAATCATGGGAAAGATAATTGGGATAGATCTTGGAACTACCAATAGCTGCGTTTCCGTAATGGAAGGCAGCGAACCAGTAGTAATAGCAAACGATGAAGGCCGTCGTACAACACCTTCCATTGTGGCTTTTCTTAAAAATGGCGAGCGTAAAGTAGGTGATCCTGCCAAAAGGCAGGCTATTACCAATCCGCATAATACCATTATGAGTGTAAAGCGTTTTATGGGTCATAAGTGGAACGAGGTAACAGCCGATATAAACCATAGCAGTTACAAAGTGGTAAAAGGTGACAATGATACAGTTCGTATTGACATAGATGGCAGACTGTACACGCCACAGGAAATAAGTGCGATGATCCTTCAAAAAATGAAAAAGACCGCGGAAGATTATCTTGGCCAGGAAGTAACAGAAGCGGTGATTACCGTGCCTGCCTACTTTAATGATTCGCAACGCCAGGCTACAAAAGAAGCCGGAGAAATTGCTGGCCTTACCGTTCGCAGGATTATCAATGAACCAACCGCTGCCGCATTGGCTTATGGCCTGGATAAAAAACACCAGGATCAAAAAATCGCCGTGTTCGATTTAGGTGGTGGTACTTTTGATATTTCCATTCTTGAGCTGGGTGAAGGTGTATTTGAAGTAAAAAGCACCAATGGTGATACCCATTTGGGTGGTGATGATTTTGATAAGGTACTGATGGATTGGCTGGCAGAAGAATTTAAAAAAGATGAAGCAATTGATCTTCGTAAAGATCCGATGGCATGGCAGCGATTGAAAGAAGCTGCTGAAAAAGCCAAAGTGGAATTGTCCTCATCTTCTGAAACAGAAATTAACCTGCCTTATGTAACCGCGGTGGATGGTGTTCCAAAACATTTGGTGAAAAAATTATCAAGGGCACAGTTTGAAAAATTATCTGATGAATTATTTACAAGATGTTTAAAACCATGTGAGCTGGCATTGAAGGATGCGAACTTATCTATCAACGATATTAATGAAGTTATTTTGGTAGGTGGCAGCACACGTATCCCCAAAGTACAGGATATAGTAGAAAAGTTCTTTGGCAAAAAAGCCAACCGCAGTGTTAACCCCGATGAAGTGGTTGCAATCGGGGCATCTATACAGGGTGGTGTTTTATCTGGTGATGTAAAAGATGTGTTATTGCTGGATGTTACTCCTTTAAGTTTGGGTATCGAAACAATGGGTGGCGTAATGACGAGGTTGATTGAAAGCAACACCACCATACCAACCAAAAAATCAGAAACTTTCAGTACAGCAAGTGATAATCAACCCGGCGTTGAAATTCATGTATTGCAGGGCGAAAGGCCATTAGCCAATCAAAATAAAAGTTTGGGTAAATTTAATTTAACGGACATTCCTCCTGCACCACGGGGCATACCCCAGATAGAAGTTACTTTTGATATTGATGCTAATGGCATACTTCACGTAACAGCTAAGGACAAAGGAACCGGCAAAAGCCACAACATCCGCATTGAAGCTGGTAGCGGATTAAGTAAAGAGGAAATTGAAAAAATGAGGAATGAGGCTAAGGCGAATGAAGCAACTGATAAGTTGGAAAAGGAAAAAATAGAAAAAATAAACCAGGCGGATAGTTTAATATTCCAGACGGAAAAACAACTGAAGGAATATGGTGATAAAATCAGTGCGGATAAAAAAGCGCCGATTGAAGCAGCATTGACCAAACTGAAAGAAGCGCACAAATTACAGGATGTTGCAGCCATTGATCCGGCAATTGCTGAAATGAATGCGGCATGGACAGTAGCCAGCGAGGAAATGTACAAGGCTACGCAAGGTGGAGCTGACGGTACACAGCCGCAAGGCGACGCAGGAGCACAGCAGCCACAGGGTGATGGCAGCGCCAATACGGAAAATGTAACTGATGCCGAGTTTGAAGAAGTGAAGTAAGCATTAAAAATAGTGTATAAAAAACCGCGACAGTGATGTCGCGTTTTTTTTTGTTTTAACCTGAGTTTCAAAAACTAAAATTATTATCCGGTCTAAGAAGCAATGTGGAGCTTAGACGCAGCCCTGTATCTGACTGCTCTCTTCAGAAAGTGGCTTAACCGGAAGGCCTTCTGCCAATGCGTTTTTGGCAATGGAGTTGCCGCTGTTAACCCTTTCCTAAAACTTCCCGCACATTTATTGAGATATCTACCTTTCTGACTATCTTGCCGCAAACAAAAAATCAGGCATGAAACAATTTTCCATTGTATTAAATGTGGTGTTGGTAATAGCGGTGGCCTTTTTATATTACCTGCATTTTTCGGGAGGTAAAAATGCAGGGACCAGCGGTGCCAATATGAATCACAATTCCCGAGATACTTCATTTGGTAAAAGAATGGTAATCGCTTATGTGGAATTGGATTCTTTGAACAATAATGTAGCTTTTATCAGCCAGCGAAAAAGGGAACTTGAAGCGGAACAAAAAATAATAGCGCAGGAATACGAAAATGCCTATCGTGAATTAACCGTGTTAAGGGATAATTTTTTAAAAAAAGGTAATTCAATTACCCAGCAGGAAGCCACTGAATTTCAGGAAAAGCTGGGATTAAAACAACAGGAAATAGAACAGGCCAAACAACAGAAGAGTCAGAAGCTGGCGGAAAAAGGAGCAAGGATAATGGAAGATATGCAGGGCAAACTAAAAAATTTCATGAATGAATATAATAAAGAAAAAAAATATACGCTGATATTTACAACCGGTACCGGGCTTGATTATTTTCTTTACAAAGATTCTACTTTAAACATCACTTCAAATATTGTGAAGGGGCTTAACAGCAAAATGAAATAGTGACTGATAAAGGTTGCCAACCCTGGCAGGTAGTCTTCAATTTTTTTAAAAGAGCTATTGAAGGTTGCCAGCCTTTACTTTTTTTGCCAACCCTTCATTTTTAATTAATTCAATCAATTTATATATCTTCATCCCCGTTTCAATAACGGGATTTTTTTTGCCCGTGCTGATCTTAATTTACCGTTACTAATTTAAATGCCGATTATGACAGAACAGGATATTTCTTTTAAGCCATCATTGAGTTTGTTTGATGCCACCATGATTGTAGCCGGCTCCATGATTGGTTCCGGGATATTTATTGTAAGCGCCGATATGCTTAAGGATGTAGGGAGTGCCGGCTGGTTGCTGGCAGCATGGCTTATCACAGGTTTTATGACACTGACGGCTGCCCTAAGTTATGGTGAGCTAAGCGCCATGTATCCAAAAGCTGGCGGGCAGTATGTTTATCTGAGAGAAGCCTATAATCCTTTGATTGGCTTTTTGTATGGCTGGAGTTTTTTTGCTGTGATACAAACAGGTACCATTGCCGCTGTAGCTGTGGGCTTCGCTAAATTCGCC
>JAVHOI010000442.1:0-1449 GCA_036169975.1 Ferruginibacter sp.
CCGGGGTCATTGGGCCATTGGTGGAAGTGCCCGCATTGATTGCATTGGTGAATGTTGCCTTCTGGCTAAGAAGGAAGTATTATTAGGAATCATATTTAGATTAAAATACCTGTAATGATATTATGAAGAATATTTGGAACGAACGCTACAGCGAAAATGAATACGTTTATGGCGAAGAGCCTAACCTGTTCTTTGCCGAACAACTAAACAAACTAAAACCAGGTAAGATTATTTTGCCCTGCGAGGGCGAAGGAAGAAATGCTGTTCATGCTGCATCTCAGGGTTGGACTGTAAATGCCTTTGATTCGAGTGAAGCGGGTAAAATAAAAGCATTGCAGTTAGCTGATAAAAAAGGCGTTCACATTATTTATGATGTTGACGATGCCGTTACAATCAGCTATCCGGAAAGCGTTGTAGATACCATAGCCCTTATATATGCCCACTTTCCGCCGCCTATAAGAAAGCAAATTCATCAAAAAGCAATCAAATGGCTGAAGCCCGGAGGTAAAATAATTATAGAGGCTTTTAATCCCGATCAGTTACAAAATAATTCTGGTGGGCCAAAAGAATTGCCGATGCTTTATACGGAAGGAATTATTAAAGGGGATTTTAAAGGATTGAAAACAGAACTGATTCAAACCCTTCCCGTAATATTAAAGGAAGGAAAATATCATGAAGGTAAAGCTGGCATTATTAGATTTGTTGGCATTAAAATATAGCCCCATTTACCAGGATTTATCCTGATCAGGCAGCAATAAAATTTTTCATTTGTAAGGCTATCATATCTCCAACACATTTACTTTCCTGCCGCTTTTCATTTCATCAGCGATAACAGACAGGATTGTTTCCTTCAGCACTTCAATCAATTTATGTTTTACATATTCACGGTGGGTAACAATACTTATTTCACGGACCGGGGTTGGTGGCTTAAAAAAACGCAGGCGTTTTTTCTGCAAGGCACTTAAATTTAGCGTCGCCAATTCGGGGATAATAGTGATGCCAAAATTTTTCTCTACAATATTTTTCAGGGTTTCAATACTCCCCGCTTCGTAATGAATTTTCTCATTCGCCTCATCCTGCTTTTTCAATTCACAAAGGTTGAGGATTTGCGAACGCATACAATGGCCTTCTTCCAACAACCACAGCCGGTTAATGTCAATATTCTTTGGCAGCACAAACTGTTTGTCAAATCCTTTCTCCTTATCATTTACATACAGAAAATATTTTTCGTAAAACATCACTTGTTCTTTTATGGCCGCGTCATTTAACGGTGTTGCCAAAATGCCTGCATCCAATTGGCCGCTTTTAAGGCGATGGAGGATGGATGAGGTTGTATGTTCGCTGATAATAAGTTTTACCTGCGGATATTCAGTTGTAAACACTTTTAGGAACATCTGACGCTGGCGAGCAGCACGCTGGCCGGTTTGAAACTTTGTCTCTTCTTTAAAC
>JAVHOI010000443.1:0-6661 GCA_036169975.1 Ferruginibacter sp.
ATTATCTGCCGGCACAAGTATATGAAACCGCTCCGCTTTTAATATCAGTGTTTTTATCACGCTATCCTGTGCTATCAGCCTTTGCAGTTCTTTCGCATCAGGTGGTATTTTAAAAACATGCACCTGGTTGTCCTTATTAATTTTAAGGGCATTGTCCTGCCATGATTTAAATTGCCGCTCCCAGTAAAGTGGAATTTTAGTGGTAATGGTTTTCTTAAATAAATCAATTTTATTTACGATTTCTTTCCTATTCCTGCAGTCTTTCAGAAAGTGGGCGGTTGTAACATTGAAGCGGTTGTTGCCTGCCTTTTCAGCGAAGCTGGAAAGCATTATGTCCAGTACGCCCATGTCGCCTTCCGCAAGTATCATTAAACTGTCTTCTGAAAACTGAAGCTTATTTTTTTGCTGGGCTTGTGCAGGTTGATACGATTCTGAAAGCCCGAGTACATAAGTGCCCAATGCGGTAAGCCTGAAATATTGCAGGCCGTCATATCCGGAATAATAAGTTTTGCCAAACTCTTCAGTATTTACTTTCGCGAATGCGGTTTCAATAAGCCCGAATGAAGCAAATAAAAAAATAGTCCCTTTAATAAAAGGTATATTCACCAGCGGCATGGCATTGTTGCCTGCCTGTTTTTTTTCTTTCCAATTACCATATTTCTCTACCTTCTCTTTTTCAAAATAGAGGTAGTTATGCAATGCGTAAGATTTAAGGGGCTTTACCTGTATAGCCCGGCAATCAATAAATTCAATAAGATTTTTTGTACTAATCCACTTACCTTCCGGAAGTTGTTTCAATATTTTCAGGAACACGGGTTCCGTATTTTCATCAAAATCAGATTCGTTAACCATTCCCCAGCCTTTCAGCCGTGAAAGGATAAACTGGGAGGTATGAATAAGAAAATACCTTTTTGTAAATAATTCCTTAATCACCGAAACGGTATCTATGGTAATATTGGAAGCCCTGAAATTGTACAACAGCCCCGCTAAAAGCATGCTTCTTATATTGCAGGTTAATTCATCTTCCGCCGGAAAAAATTCAGCTATCCCGCAGGTTTTCCGCAACCTGTTTAATGTGGCTTCGGAAGGTTTTCCTTTAATGGAATATTTTATTCTGCCCTGCATGTAATAGGAAAGTAGCCGTGGCATTTCCTGTAGGATTAAGCCTTCTGCGGTAAAGCGATAATTGGTTTCAGGAATTTTATCAATGGGTTTAAAATAATAATTAATTGGTTTGGGATAAAAATTGATCAATACCTGTTTCAGTAAAGGGTGTATGGAAAAGGTAATAATGGTTTTTGGGGGATAAGAATAGATATATTGACTATACACACTAAAAAAATAAAACTCATTTTTTACCTCCTTTTCCCTGGATGAGTATAAATATTTTGAGGGTTTGGTAACAGGTTCGTTCAATATTTTTTCCGCTTCCGTATCCAACATTTCCTCTACCCACAACAGTTTTTCAATTAATATTTGCAACGATTGTGGCAAGGTGGATAGAAACTCCTTATAAATAATTTCATTTTCAAACACCGAAAAACACAACTGCGCCAAATCAATTTTATTAAGTGGCTTTTTGTTAACCAGTCTTTGAAAAATACTTTCCAGTGCCGGGTCGTTATCAACCTTGCTATAATGGTTTGCATAAAAGTTAATTACAAAAGGCAGTATCCCTTTTTCAAGATTCGTCTTGGTATATATTTCACTTAATTGAGTTAGTAATTTTTGATCAGTCATTTAATGTTATTTTAAAGTAATCATTTCACAGACTATCTTTTACCCGGTTTGTCGCATGCTATTTTTAAAATACAGTCGTCTCTGAATGACGGTTGAATATTTTTTTAGCGCATTAAAAAAACTGCCAAAGCCATACTTGCCGACTGCCCGATTTTTAATATTTAACCGCCCAGCATAAACTGTATATCAGTTTCGCTGATTGATTTTAGCGATGCGCTGTCCGCCGAAATAATGCTGTTGAAAATTTCGGCTTTTTTATCCTGCAACTGCAATATTTTTTCTTCGATGCTGCCCTGTGTAATGAGTTTGTAAGTGAGTACTGTTTTGTCCTGTCCGATGCGGTGGCTCCGGTCTATGGCCTGGTTTTCGGCGGCTTTGTTCCACCACGGGTCGAAGATAAAAACCATATCGGCGGCGGTGAGGTTCAAGCCGGTGCCGCCGGTTTTTAAAGTGAGTAAAAACACTTTGCAGCCCGTATCGTTTTGAAAACGCTCTACCAATTGCTGGCGGTTTTTTGTGGAGCCGCTCATGGATACAAATTCAATTCCCTGCTCATCCAGTTTATCACCAATGAGTTCCAGCGCATTCAGGAAATTTACGAATATCAGCGCCTTGTGATTGTTGGCCAGCGCATCCATCAACTGCTCCATCAGTAATTCTATTTTTGGCGAACTGATTTTTCCGTTGCTGAACCCCTCCGGGGTGGAGGCGATTTGCCTTAATTCGTTGAGTGCCTGAAATACGAAGAACTGGGCCTGATGAATGCCATTCATGGCTACCTGCTGTTCAATTGCTTCCTTATAAAATATCCTGCGCTGTTCATATAATTTCTTTTGCGCCACACTCATTTCCACATAAAGCACCTGTTCAATTTTGTCGGGCAATTCTGTTAATACGTCTTTCTTCAGGCGGCGTAAAATGAAAGGATAAATTTTTTTTCGCAGCTCAGCGGTTACATCCTTGTCGTTGTATTTTTGAATGGGGGCAAGGTAGTATTGGTTAAAATTTTCGATGCTGCCAAACATTGTCGGGTTAAGAAAACGAAAAAGCGAATACAATTCCCCCAGGTTATTTTCTATAGGCGTCCCGCTCAATGCGAGCCGGTGCCTGCATTGCATCAGCATTACCGCTTTTGAAGTTTGCGCCTGCATGTTTTTAATGTTCTGCGATTCATCGAGTACGATGTAGTAAAATTCTTTTTCTTTCAGTTTTTCTATATCAATGCGCAGTATGCTGTAAGTAGTAAGGATAATTTGTTTTTGAAACGCCTCTTCAATGTCGCGGTTGGCCGTATAGTAGGTATAAAAGGTTAGCTGCGGCGCGAATTTTTCAAGTTCCTTTTCCCAGTTAAACAATAAACTTTTTGGCATTACCACCATTGAAGGTTTTTTTTCCGCAGGATAAACGGCAGCAAGCATGCATATTGTTTGCAGTGTTTTGCCCAGCCCCATGTCATCCGCAAGGCAACCACCCAAATTAGTCTGGTGCAGGTAATTGAGCCACTGAAAACCCTGATGTTGGTAAGGGCGCAGCGTGGCATTCAGTTTAGGCAATTTTAAAGTGGATAGGTGCAGGTTGTTGAATCCTTCAAAAATTTCCTTTGATTTGGCGAAACCTACCCCGCTTATTTTTTCATCAATCAAATCTTCTATCAATGGCAGGTCGAAAAAAGAAATATGCGCATTTTCTTTTTTCTTTTTAAAAAGGCGCTGTAGTTTTTGCATGTAACTTTCATTGACGATGGCATGCGTGCCATCGGCCAAAAGTATATACCTGTTTTTATTGTACTGCTGCAGCGCATCAAAAAGTGAAAATTTTTCATCCTGGAAATGAAGCGTTGCTTCGCCCTCCAGAAAATCAATGCCATGGCTAAGTTTAAGTTCCAGCCTGGGTTTAATGGTACTTATTTTATAGGCCTTTAATTTTTCGGCGCCCATGATTTTGTAAGAGGTAAGCAGGGCGGGCAAATCCTTGTAAATAAAACCCGCGGCCACTTCCCTTGGAATAATAAACATATCCTCCTGCAGTACCACATCCGCTGATTTCTTTTTGCCCTGCCTTGGTATATGCTTGTCCAGCATTTTTTCAATGCCCTGCAGCACCCTTATATTTGATTGCTGTTCTATAGGCCTCACTTCAATACTTTTTTCAAGATCGTTAACAGCGGCGAAATACTGTAGCTCATAATCACTTAACAAATGGTCATCAATGCCCGGCAATACCTGCGCCACCCTCATAAACAAGGCATCATCCGCATCAATTTTTTCAAATATCAACACGGGTGATGTAGCAATTATCTCTTCAGAAAAAGTAACCTTATACTGTTCATACTGCAGCGGGATATTTTGAGCGTAGGAAAAAAATAAGGATAGAAATTTTTGTACATCATCCGCATCCATTTCGGTATCGAATAAATTGACCGATCGAAAGTTTCGGCCAACAGATGGCAGTTCGGCGATACATCCGTTTACAAAAACATGTGTTTCATTTACAAATTGAAAATCGGTTGTTATTTCATCTCCTGTTATTAACTGAAGAACGGAGGTGATTTTTTTTTCACCATTACTATTCATCGTTAGTCTTATGGTAGTGGCACCAATGGCGGGTTGAATCGTAAAGCCCGCTTCATCCGTCCACAGTTTGCTTTGCAGCAGCAGGTCAATCAAAAAATCATTTTCATGCAGATATACTTTGCTGCCGGGATTTTCCCAATCAATCAAAAAATCGCCACGCTGCGCAATGGCATGCATGGATTTTAAAATGCTGCGCACAACGCCATTGTAATGCTGGTAATCGGCTACCACGGGCTGCCCTTTTTCATTGCGAATTTCTATATAGGCGCCCTGCTCATCAAACAGCAGGCAGAAAACAACCGCTTCGGCCTTGGCCACGGATGCGGGTTGAAAAGCCTGCCTGTCTTTTTTGAGCGCCTCAAACAAATGGTTAGCTTTCATATTTTTTATAAAGTGCAAATGTATTACTACGGGGTTTACTTTGGGGAAAATTTACCAACAGTGTGAATAAATTTTGGAATTGGGCTATGTAGAAATCTGACAAAATTAAAATAGCGATAATATTTTTTTTGTGAAATAATTTTAGTCCTGGTTACCTGTTTCAATGGTTTGTAATTTAATTTCAAATCATGGTTTTTTTACCGGATAGAACACCTTTTTAAACCAGATGATTTTATACCCGATTAATTGTACCAAAGCAAGTAACAGCAATGGATATCCGATTTAAGTTTAATAGGCAAGATGGAAATTATAAGACATGCGGAAATGAAAAAGCTTCCTTTATCAGGAAGCCTTTAGTAGATAATTTTACCAGACTATTCATTTGCCGGACGGGGAAATTGAACCCATACATCATCACCCACCCTGTCAACAGGCAGTTGATTGAGTTTGTCATAACGCCGCATATCAATCCAGCGATGGCCCTCACCATACAATGAATACCTGCGCTGTTTTAAAATTTCAGTTATTAAACTATTCTGATCAGTAGCTCCCCCATAATTGGGGAGAGAGGCGGCATTACGTATAATATCAATGGCGTTTTTAGCATTAACGGTATTATTTAATTGCGCCTGCACTTCAGCGTACAATAAAACCAGTTCTTCATTCCTGATAATGGGTATAGGCGCAACATTTGATTTGTAAACATAAAAATCATAATCGCTGTTCAATCCATCCTGGGTAGCGGTGGCGGTGCGTTTGGAGGTTTTTGCAGCAGGCCTTATATCGCCAGCTTCAGCTTCGGGAATAAAGGCGGGCTGAACCACCCTTGTCTCACCATTTGAATTTAAAGGAAAAAACTGGGGATTCAACTGATCACCACCAGACGTGGAATACTTATAATAAGCCCCGGCTGTTAAACTGCCATTTAAGTTTAAGAAAGATTCCGCAAGTGCGGTATTTGCCAGCGCCCAGTCTTTGCGATACACAGCCACCCTGGCTGCCAAAGCCCGGTTAAATTTAGAAAATTCACTGGCCACATTGCCGAACAAACTCGAACTAAAAGGGAAAGAAGCCGTGTTGTTGTTTAGATCCGTATTGGCTGAATTTAATAAACCCTGTATGGCATTGAGTGATTCATCCTTCGATAAAAAAGGGCCAAGATTATTTGGATCCGCTACGTCTGCCCTTATGCCTGTAGAATATACCAAATTAAAAACCAGCAATAATTGGTATGCCTGTATAGTTTTGGCATAAGCGATCCCTGCCTTACGCTGGCCATCCGTTATGGCAGCCCTGGTATTTTGCAAGGCTGGAATAAGGATATTGGTATTTTTTACTACCCTATACATTGCCGCGAATGGATTGGTAATATAAAAAGTATTGTTATCCAAAACCGCATTTGACTTGCCCAAAAGATCGGAAGTAAATCTTGGATCGGATGTAGAATACCTGTAAATTTCCCTGCCGATAACCCCCACATCATCAAAATAAAAACCCATATTATCCCTCATACCTGATTCGGTGCCATCCACCAGGTTTTGAATTTCGCCAAGTGTAGCGTTTTGTGCTATACTGCCAAGCCCTGGGTTATTTGGGTCAGGGATAGGGTCAACTTTGCAGGAGGAAGAAACACACATAACTGTTATAAACAACAGCAATGAAAAGTATCTGGAAGTATTATTTGATTGTTTCATAAATTTTTATTTTACTGTTTAAAAAGTAGCAGACACATTAAAATGAATACTCTTTGAAGATGGGTATGGCGTCACTTCTACGTTACTTGAAATAGCATTGGCGCCAAAGTTGGAAACTTCGGGATCGTAACTGTTGTACTTAAAAATATTAATCAGGTTGCGGCCTGAAAAGCCAACTTTAATCAGAGATACGCCTTTGATGAGGTTTGCCGGTAATTTATAACTCAATCCAATTTCCCTTACCCGGAAATAAGAGGCATCTTCAACCCATGG
>JAVHOI010000444.1:0-1876 GCA_036169975.1 Ferruginibacter sp.
CTATCGCTACCCATGCCTCATCATTGGTGGTAGGATCCTGATAAGATTCCTTTGCGACTTTTGCAATACCAACAATTTCCATTCCTTCATTGCTGTGATAAAAAAACACTTCGTCACCTTTTTTCATTGCCCTTAAATGGATCCTTGCCGAATAATTTCGTACGCCATCCCAAATTGTTTGCCTGTCCTCTACCAACTGGTACCAGCTATATTTAAAAGGTTCAGATTTTACCAACCAATATGCCATAAGATGAATATTTTAAAATGAAAGGCGAATTTATCTAATAAGATTGGTTTACGGTTAATGACTTTTATTTTGTTCAGGGGTCCCATACTTCATTGAATCAAGTACAATTTTATTTCTGCAAACCAAAGGGGATTTATTTATAAAAATTAAAGGGAAAAAAGCTCCTCGATATTCAATTGCTCAAAGCCCACCTGATCAAAAGGACGGAGATGCCTTAAATCATCGTAAAGCACGGAGAAGAATTGTGCACTGAATTTGCGAAGGATTTGCATCCGCTGGTTAACAGACAGAACGTGGGTTGAAATTAAAGCTGAAGCTTATAGCCCTGTATTTAACCATAAATTTTAAATTTATGCCTTATTCCCATCCGCTCGCAAGCACATCAGCAATATGCATTGTTTTCAATGAAAGGTTTTTTCCTTTTATAAAACCATCAATGTGCATGAGGCAACTTAAATCGGTTGAAATAATATATTCAGCTTTTGTAGCGAGGGCATTGGTTACTTTTTGATCTGCCATTGCTATGGATATGGCATCAAACTTTACGGCGAAGGTGCCGCCAAATCCACAACAGGTTTCCACATCATTCATCTCTATTAATTCCAACCCTTTTACTTTGCCCAGCAATTTACGGGGGCCATCTTTTATTTTGCATTCCCTTAATGCGGCGCAGCTATCATGGTAAGTGGCTCTGGCATTTAATTCAGCGCCAAAATTTTCTATCTTCAAAACCTCTGTTAAAAATTCGGTGAATTCATAAATACGTTTACCTAAATCCTTTACCTGGTTATGCAGGGAAGAGTTTTCGAATAATTTAGGATAATAATTTTTAACGAATCCGACACAACTGGCGCTGGGCGCCACGATATAATCCGCATTATCAAAATCCTTTATGAATTTGCCGCATACCTCTCTTGCTTCATCCCAAAAACCAGCATTGAACGCTGGCTGGCCACAACAGGTTTGATTGGGATTGTATTGCACATCACAACAGGCTTTCTCCAGCACTTTTACCATGTTAAAGGCTGTTTGCGGGTAAAGCTGGTCAATGAAACAAGGTATAAACAATTGAACTTTCATGCCCAATCTCCGCGGCAGCAGAGAAATAAAATTTTAAATGATGAAATATGTGTATCGCTTACAATAAAATAGGCTCCTCTATATTTTTCAAAAGCCCCTTTATGAATTTGGTGAGTTATCTTGGGCTGAACCGGGAGAACTGAATGAAAACTTTAGCGCAATCATCTTCATTGCAGTGATTGCGGCTTCTTCGCCTTTATGCCCATGCGGGCCACCGGTTCTTTCATCTATTTGTTGCTGATTATCTACCGTCAAAACCCCAAATATTGTTGGTACCGGCAAGGTTAAATTGAGTTGCACAACACCATCAGTTACAGCCTTGCAAACATATTCAAAGTGAGGTGTACCACCCCTTACAACACAACCCAGTGCAATAAAAGCATGAGGTTTATCATCTTTATATTTATATGCATCCCAGTAATTTTTTATACAAAACGCGATTTCAATTGCACCGGGTACTGTTACAATTTTATATTGAACACCTTTTTCATCAAGCACTTTTTTGCATCCCTGCTCCAGCTTATCAATAGTTTCCGCATTCCATTCCGT
>JAVHOI010000444.1:1976-6658 GCA_036169975.1 Ferruginibacter sp.
GATGTCATGAATTCATCTTTAGTATTTACAGCGGCCGCTTTTTTATAATACTCCAGGGCGTCATCATTCTTTTTTAATTCGGCGTAAGCATCGCCCAGCATACTGTAAGCGGCTGTTTGCACCTGGGTGGCACCCGTAGAAAATTCTTTTAAATATTTTATAGCTTTATTAAAATCCTTGCTATGCAAATAGCAGGCTCCCGCAATAAAATTAGCCCTGTTTCCGGCTGAAGTTCCACTATAGTTGGAGGCTATTTTTAATATACCTGTTGTTATCCCATTACCGCCATTTAATACCAGGTTGATAGAATCTTTGTTAAACCCGGTTTGTGTCATTTTATCAAACAATTGCTCTGCAGGAAAAATTACATCCGCGGATTTTACTTCTTTTGGCGCCAGGATCAAGTATTTATAACCGATCCATCCACCGATAATTATTATCAATGCGCTTCCAATATAAATAATTGGTTTGCTGAATTTCGCCCAAAAGCCTTTGGCTCTTTCAACGATTTCATTTGTTTCTACAACCGGTGTTGCTACTTGCTTCTCTGCCATTTTTTTTTGTTTTGCCTTAACCTTATTTTCTTATCAACCTTACGCCAGGAATCGGGCGACTTCTCCAGAGGAAAAGTAAAAAGGCTGAAATATTATTGAGGTAAGAAAGGCCTCGTTATTAATTTTATTAAGTATCTCAAATTTAAACCGCATATTTTTATGAGGCTATTACGTCGGCTCTGGATCAATCCACAATAAATGGATAGTCCACCTGTTTGTAAACATCTTTTAATAATTCATCATCGTTTGGCCAGGGGCTTTCTTCCGCGAATTGTACACTTTCATCTACCTGGTTCTTTACCCTGGTGTTCATTAATTCTATTTCAGCTTCTGTTACTTTATATTCTTCTTTTAGTACTTTAAGCACATGATCTATGGGATCTTTTTCTTTATATTCTTCTACTTCATCTTTGGTACGGTATTTTGCCGGATCACTCATGCTGTGTCCTTTGAAGCGGTAAGTTTTTACTTCCACCAAAGTTGGGCCACCTTTTTCCCTTGCCCGGTTTACGGCACGCAATACCGCATTGTGTACATCTTCCGGGCTCATTCCATCTACACTATCGGCAGGCATATCATAAGCATCCGCCAATTTGTATAAATCCATCACATTACTCGTACGGGCTACTGAAGTACCCATGGCATAATTATTATTTTCGCAAATAAATACAACCGGCAATTTCCAAAGCATGGCCATATTAAAGGTTTCGTGCAACATGCCCTGCCTTGATGCCCCATCGCCAAAAAAACATAGCGCTACATTATTGGTATCCCTGTATTTTTCCGCAAAAGCCAATCCGGCTCCGGTACCAATTTGAGCGCCCACAATTCCATGGCCGCCAAAAAATCCAACATCCACACCAAAAAAGTGCATACTTCCACCCTTCCCTTTACTACAACCTGTAGCTTTACCAAACAGTTCGGCCATACAGGATTTGGGTGAAATGCCTTTTGCGACAGCAAGCGCATGATCCCTGTAAGCGGTTATGAATTTATCGTCAGGGTTAGTCGCTGTCATACAGCCTGCTGCTACAGCTTCCTGCCCGATATATAAATGACAAAATCCACGAATTTTTTGCATTCCATATAATTGCCCCACCTTCTCTTCAAAACGGCGCAATAAAAGCATTAATTCGTACCAGTACAGGTAGGTTTCTTTTGAAAACTTTGTAGCCAATGTTTTATAATTTAGGCGGCAAAGATAAGGGAGAAATCGGGAAATTAAACATGGTAAAAAGAAGTCATCGGTATTAACCATAAGCAGTTTGACATCGCAGGAAAATTGCAATTGCCCCGGAGCTGTTAACCAAAGACAGTTAATCATTAACTGCTTATCATTAATTGAAAACAGAAAATCAAAAAAGGTTTGTTTGAATATAAACGCCGCATCAATACCCCTTTCATTTTCGCTGCCAGCTTAAAGCCAATGACTATGCGCTTTTGTATTATCTTGCAGCCCCATGTTCAGGCTTACAAAAATAACCATTACGCAATTTAAGAATTACAGCTTTTCAACTTTCCCTTTTACAGAAAGGATAATTGGTATTTGCGGATTAAATGGAAAGGGTAAAACCAACCTGTTGGATGCGGTTTATTATCTCTGTTTTACAAAAAGCTATTTTTCCAAAACTGATGTACTCAATATTCAGTTTGATAAAGATGGGTTTCGGCTGGAAGGATCGGTAACGCCCGCCCAACTTTCCATATCACAAGCAGAAGACGCTTCTTCATTTATCTCTCAGGATTATGAAGAAAATGGAGGGGATCGATCTGTTGAAACTGAAAAAAACAATGCAATCAGCCAAAAGAAAACAGATCTGATTGTATGTATATTCAGGGGTGCCGGTAAAAAGGAATTTTTATTGAACGGGGTACCTTATGCGAAATACTCCGAACATATTGGAAAGTATCCCTGCGTTATGATAGCACCTGATGATATTGCACTGATTACAGGTGGCAGCGAGGATAGAAGAAGATTAATTGATACTGTGCTTAGCCAGATAGATGCCGAATACCTTCATCAATTAATTATATATTCCAAAGTATTACAACAGCGCAATAGCTTATTAAAGCGTTTCGCGGAAATGGGAAAAACGGATTGGGCCTTACTGGAAGTACTGGATGATCAAATGTTGAAGCCCGGAAAATACATTCATGCGGTGCGTAAAAATTTCACCGCCCAATTAATTCCTTTAGTACAGCGGTTTTACAGACGGATAGCCAATAATGAGGAGCTGGTAACACTTCAATATGAAAGCCAGTTGAACAATGCTGAATTTGAAGCCATATTGAATCAATACCGTGAAAAGGATTTCATGCTTCAACGAACCAATGGCGGGATCCATAAGGATGATATCGCTATCTGGTTAAACGGGCAGGTGTTTAAAAATATTGCTTCTCAGGGGCAACGTAAGAGTTTATTATTCGCGATAAAACTGGCGGAGTTTGAATTATTAAAATTAAATAAAGGTTACGCCCCCCTCCTTTTGCTGGATGATGTATTTGAAAAGCTGGATGATAAACGGATGCTGAATTTATTGCATTGGGTATGCAACGAAAATGAAGGGCAGGTTTTTATTACGGATACACATAAGGAAAGATTGGAAGAAGCATTTGTCGCATTGAATATGCCCTACCAGATAATAGAACTATAATAAATTACCTGAATAAATCCGGTTAATATTTTTTACCAAATAAAATTATCGGGAGTGGTACCAAAATTAAAATCCGCCGCACCAATTTTATTTAACTTTACACCATGGGAGAATTTTCAATGCAGGATGCCATGAAGCTTTTTTTAAGGCAAAGTCGTTTAAAAGGCGGCATACAGGCTTTGCAGATTGAAGATGTATGGGAACAGATCATGGGAAAAACGATTGCCAGATATACGGATAAAATCCAGATCATCAACCAGACATTATTTATTACAAGTACCGTAGCCCAATTGAAGAATGAGTTGCTTTATCAGAAAGAAAAAATTATCGAAAGGGTAAATGAAGCGCTGGGTGAAAAGGTGATAAACGAGGTGGTGATAAAGTAACTCCCACTCCCAAAGAAGAAAAATGCTATAACCTGAATTATTAATCAGAGTCAGTCAAATTAAAGATTTATTTTTTTACCTGAATATTTCTTTAACTATATTTTTTGGTGAATGAACTCAACACAAAAAGGTGGGGTTCGGATTAATATACATTAACCGGGCAGCCAGTTTTGCTTCTGCCCGATCCACCACCGTTTTCAAATCTTGGTGATAAACGAAAACTTATTCCTAACCCGGTAAAGTAATACCAATCCTTAGAATTGGGATTTCCGCGTTGGCTATTAACTACAGGATAGGTAGTGCCGGATCCCTTTATTTCATCTCCCCTGAAGGCAAGATCAACTGCACGCTGCCCATTATTAGTTAATAACAATGTCTGATCAGCATAAGTGGAACTTACATCATCCAGATAATCAGTAAATGTTTTGCGCAGTCCAATTTCAAAACGCACTCTTATATTTTCAGAAAGCGAAAGCTTTACTCCTGCGCCAAAAGGTAAAGCCATTTGGGTAAGATTATATTTTGTTCTTCCCTGGAAGAACCCCTGTCCCTCTGTTCCCAATTGTTGTAAAAATATTTTTCTACCTGAAGAATCAATAGTTGATGGATTGAAATGAAAAGCTGATATACCCGCAAAAACAAATGGAGTTAAACTGTTTTCATAAGAATTTAACAGATCATATTCCAACCCAAGGTGTATATCGGTAACCTGGGATGAAAAGCTGAGATTACGGGATGAGTTTAATATGGATTTAAAATCGCTGCCTTTTATTTTGCCAAAGGTTATATTACCACGTACATAAACTTTTTGGGTAATTTCATATAAAGCACCAATTCCAAAAGCAGAGCCTGACTGTTGAAATGTAAACCTTTTCGGTTGCAAGTCTCCCTGATAATTACTAACACCGCCAAATAAAGTAAGGTGAAGATTTTGGGCATTCGTATTAGAAAAACTTATTGTTATCAGCGCAATTAAAAATAGCCGGCTCATAGAATTATATTATTTTGAAACATATACAAAAACCATTCCTTTATTGGTATATATTTAATCAAACGATTATTTTATTTAAAAATTATGTCGTAAAAAA
>JAVHOI010000445.1:0-6654 GCA_036169975.1 Ferruginibacter sp.
CCCTGGGGGATTAAGGAAGCCTTCGCGAAATTGGATGCACTTATAATTTTCATGTTTTTACTTCTTTGATAAATTAAAATTCTTTAAATAATAATTATAACCAGAGAGGGTATTTATCATCCAGCATCGGCCTTCCGCCTCCCACCATCCAGCATCCCTTACCTTAACTGTTCATCACCTTATTCTGATGGTTGATACTTTCAAGATGGACCGCGTCAAAATACCTGGTAATAAACTCTTTACTTAAACCCAAAGACTCTCCTTTTTTAAACGCCTTTTGCAAAATATCATTCCAGCGGTTGGTTTGCAGGATCGTAATATTATTGGTCCGTTTATACTCACCTATCATTTCAGCGATTTTCATTCTTTGACCAATCAGCAACATCAGTTCATCATCCACATGATTGATTTGCTCCCTTAGGGTAGCCAATGCCGTTAAAAATTCCTGCTTATCCGTATTTTCGGAACGCCAAATCAATGCATCCAGCATTTCAGCCAAACGCTCGGGTGTAATCTGCTGTTTGGCATCGCTCCAGGCATTATCAGGATCACAATGGCTTTCAAGCATCATACCATCAAAATCCAGATCAATACTTTTTTGCGCCACTGATTGTAAATTAATCCTGTTGCCGCAAATATGCGAAGGGTCGCAAATTAAAATCATTTCAGGAAACCTGCGTTTCATTTCAATTGGCAAATGCCACATCGGTGCATTGCGGTATTCCGTATTACCATAATTGGAAAAACCGCGATGGATCATACCTACCTGTTTAATACCCGCCTTCTGAATACGCTCAATAGCGCCAGTCCATAATTCCAGGTCAGGGTTAATGGGGTTTTTAATCAGCACGGGAACATCCACGCCCCGTAAAGCATCTGCTACTTCCTGCACGCTAAATGGATTAACAGTGGTTCTTGCGCCAATCCAAAGCATATCTATATCAAAATGCAATGCGGCTTCCACGTGCTTTGAAGTGGCTACTTCCACCGTGGTGGGTAACCCGGTAATTTTTTTTGCCTGCGCCAACCAGGGCAATCCTTTCACGCCAATACCTTCAAACATGCCTGGCTTGGTACGTGGCTTCCAGATGCCGGCACGCATAATATCCACCTTACCGGTTTTAGCAAGCCGTGTGGCTGTTTCAAGCACCTGTTCTTCCGTTTCGGCGCTGCATGGGCCACTGATTATTAACGGGCGTTTTCTCCATTTTTCCTGTATCAACTCTTTCATTTTTGTTGTTTGTGTTTGCATTGTAAAATTAGTTTTTGTTATCAACATTTATAATTCAATTAAATTCTTTTGTCTCACTTTCTTACCAAAATATTATTTTGGTAAAGGCAGTTGTTTTTCATGGCATCACAGTTGTGTTATTTTAATCCCGGCTATCGGGACTCCCTTGTACTTTTATATTTTCATGGCATCATCCACATAATATATTTTGCACCCTGATGATGCGAAAATTGAAATAGATTCCAAATGTCATAAAGGCTATTTTCCTTAACCTGTATTTGTTCAAAATCTTTTAACCGGACTTCCCTGAAAATCATAAAATATGTATTGGGCGAATACGCAATAATGAAATGTAAAAACAACTTTAAACCTTCATCCTTCTTCCTTCATCCTTATTTAAGAATCCTTTTTATCTTGTTCGCATTCTCCATTAGTTCAGTTAAATAACCCAGGTTTTCTTTTTCAAGGCTTGCCTTAAATTTCCTTAACTGGGATATATGTTCATTTAATACATCCAGTATGTTTTCCCTGTTTTGCATAAAAATGGGCGCCCACATGGCCGGGTTGCTTTTCGCCAGCCTCACGGTACTTTCAAATCCGCCACCTGCCAGCTCAAATATGGCATCCTCTTCTTTTTCTTTTTCCAATACGGTATTGGCCAAAGCGAAAGAAGTAATGTGGGATATATGACTGATATAGGCCGCATGTATATCGTGGCTGTGCGCATCCATATAAATGATGTGCATACCCAATGCCCTGTAAATATTTTCCACTATCTCTACTGCGGAGGCATCGCTCTTTTCCTTTTCACAAATCACGCATGCCCTTCCTTCAAAAGCGCTTCTCACAGCAGCTTCCGGGCCACTGTATTCCGTGCCCCACATGGGATGTGTGGCTACAAACCGCTTACGCATCGGGTGGCCTTCCAATGCATCGCACAGTGCGAATTTGGTTGAACCTGCATCCACCACTATTTGTTTGCCCGAAATAAGATTCATGATTTTTCCCATTACTGTCAGCGTAGCATCTACTGGTATGGCAACATAAATAAAATCACTTTGCGCTACTGCTTCTTCCAATGGTAATGCTTCATCAATAATGCCTAATTCTTTCGCTTTTACCAGGCTGGCTTCGGTTCTGCTAACCCCGATCACCCTTTTTGCAAATCCTTTTTCTTTCATGGCTATGGCAAACGAACCACTGATTAGCCCAACACCTACAATGGTAATTACCGCTCCCTCCAAACCCCTGCCGTCAGGCAATACTTTAGTTGTCGGCTCTTTTAAAATCTTTTCTTTTTTTAACAATGCTTCTTCGTACATGCTTAATAAATCTTTAATCAATTAAATGCTGTTCAGTCACTTCTTGCCCGAATCAATCAATAAAACTTAATTCAGGCAATTGTTTCTATTCTGCTTATCGCTTCCTCCATTTTTTCTTCCGTGGTACAGAGGCTTACCCTTACATATTGATTACCTGCACTTCCAAAAATGCCACCAGGCGTAATGAATACATTTGCTTCATGCAATACTTTATCACTTAGTTCATATCCGTCTTTATATTTAGAAGGGATTTTCGCCCAAACAAACAAGCCAGCCTGCTTATGGTCAAAATCGCATTGTAATAACCGCAACAACTGAAATACTTTTTCACGCCTCATTTTATACACGCTGTTTACTTCATCATGCCAGTCCTGTTCCAGCTCCAAAGCCTTTGCCGCAGCCAGTTGAACGGGTAAAAACATGCCACTATCCATATTACTTTTAAAGCGTAATACTTCATTAATCTTTTCCAAGTTGCCCACCAGCATGCCTATCCGCCACCCTGCCATATTGTGCGATTTACTCAATGAATTCAATTCAATGGCGACATCCTTTGCACCTGCTACACCAAGCAAGCTCATGGGATGATCGTTTAATATAAAACTATAAGGGTTATCATGCACCAGCAAAATATCATGCTTTTTCGCAAAGGCAACCAATTGCTCAAACATTTCCTGAGTTGGCAATTGACCAGTTGGCATCTGAGGATAATTCACAAACATCAGCTTCACTTTTTGCAAATCATTTTTTTCTATTCCGGCAAAATCAGGAAACCAGTTGTTTTCTTTTTTAAGCGTGTATTCCATTATGGTACCGCCGGCAATTTTTGCGGCACTTCGGTAAGTGGGGTATCCGGGGTTGGGTATTAAAACTATATCTCCCTCATTAATAAAAGTCATACAAATATGCATGACACCTTCTTTACTTCCAATTAATGGCAATATTTCCGTATCTGCATTCAACTCCACGCCATACCATTTTGCATACCATGTTGAAATAGCATTTCTTAATACCGGGCTTCCCTTATAATTCTGGTAAGCATGTTGATTGGGCTTCAATGCTTCTTCGTGCAAAGTTTTTATTACTTCAGGATGTGGTGGCAGATCGGGACTTCCAATACCCAGGTTAATCACCTGTTTACCCGCTTTATTCATCTCATCAATTTCCCTGAGCTTTTGAGAAAAATAATATTCGCCAATTCCTTCCAAACGCTTTGCTGTCAATAGTTTGGTTACCGATGCCTTTGCATTAGGTGATTTTTCAAGTGCCACTGCTTTCAATTTTTTTTCATTAGTCATTTATAAATTTTTAATACGCTTTGGTTATGTTGTTCTGCGGCTTCCAGCCTAATTATATGGTTGTGGATACCTACTTTCCTTTTTTATACACCCCATAAATTTTTACCTCTTCCGTAATTTTTTTGATGGTTTCAATCATGGAATAAAATTGCCCTTTATCGTCAAACTCTACATCTGCATGAAAGGAATACTTCCAGTCGCTGCCGGGAATGGGGAATGACTGCAACTTGCTCAAATTAATTCCCGCTTCCGCGATTTTTGTCAGCACTTTTGCCAAACTTCCTTTTGAATGATCGGTATGAAAATTTATGGATGCTTTATCAGCCCCCTGTATTTCAACCGGCATATCTTCGCGTTTTAAAATTAAAAACCTGGTATAATTATTTTTAAGGGTATGGATGTTAGGGGCAATCATATCCAGGCCATAAATTTCCGCGGCGAGTTTGCTGGCTATGGCGGCTATATGTTTGCTCCGGTGCTGCTGAATGTGTTGGGCGCTTAAAGCGGTGTCTTCCGTTTCCACCAGCTTCCAGTTATATTTATCTAAAAATCCAAAACATTGTTGAATAGCCATGGGGTGCGAATGTACCTCACGTATATCTTCCAATTGCACGCCAGGATTCACCATCAGGTTTTGCCTGATCTGCAGGTACACTTCACCGATAATAGTAAGGTTACTTTTTTGCAATAAATTATAATTGGGCAAAATGCTGCCGGCAATAGAATTTTCAATCGCCATTACACCTCCGTCACTTTCCTTTTTATTAGCGGCAACCTTTACTACTTCCCGAAAAGAAGCACAACAAATAACTTCCACATTTTTACCAAAAAACATCCTTGCAGCCTCCTGGTGAAAACTCCCTTCAAAACCCTGGATGGAAACTTTGGCCTCAGATACCATATCCGCAGGCGCTATTACCTGAGGAAGATTCATTTCATTGATTTGTTTGCCTGTTGGGTTATTCATCTGCTTTTTTTAAAATCCTTTTTATTTATTGACCTTTTAAGTAAGGTTTGTTTAAATAAAAATCCCGACCAATTAGCCGGGATTCTTTTTGTATGTTAATCTGTTATTGTCAGTTTCAGTTTTTAACAAAAGGCTCCCGTACCATTTCTAAATAGTAGCTAAAATAAAATCGGGCGAAATTTGTCAGTGATGTCATAATTGAAAAACGAAAGTAGGGCATAAAATTATATTTGCCAATATTTTTTTAAAAATTATCCCATTAGTTTGAATAATAATTACCAAAAAGATGCTTTTGGATGTTTTTTTATAATCAAAAAAGCGGGTAAAAAATTAGACGCCCCTAAGAATAGGGGCGTCTTTAACGATTGCTTGCCATATGAAAATTCTTATATCAATCCGGCGTTTATACAAGCAATCCTTGCCGGTTGTTTAATTATTTCTTTAAGGTATCTACAGTAGTAGTTGTTTTAACTGTAGTATCTTTTACTACCATAGAAGTGTCTGGAGCAGCAACTACAGCAGTAGTATCACTTGTTTTAACTTCTTCTACTTTTTTATCGCCTGTTCCGTTAGAGCAAGATGCGAATGTTGCAGCAATAACTGCGAAAACTAATAATTTTTTCATTTTTTTGAGTTTTAATTTGTTATTTACTGATTAATACAAAATGCTAAAAAAGGTAACCCGACTTTTTTTAAAAACTTTTTTTTCGTTGTTTTGGGTTACTATTACACACAATAACGTATTAATATAAGACAGGTGAATACATCAGAACATGAACAAACACTACTGAAAGGACTGGCTCAAAACGACAATAATTCAATTGAAACGATTTACCGGGAAAATTATTCAACCATTCAGTCTTTTGTTTTAAATAATAATGGATCGGCAGATGATGCCAGGGATATTTTTCAGGAAGCGATGATAGTGCTTTATGAAAAATCAGGATCAGCGACATTTTCGTTAACCTGTCAGATTAAAACATATCTGTATTCCGTTTGCCGTCGGTTATGGCTCAAACGGTTGCAACAACTTGGAAAATTTAGTACTCAGGTGGAAAGCCTTGAAGATACCATCCCTGTTGAAGAAGAAATTGAAAACCATGAGAAAAGAAATGAAGATTTTATGCTGATGGAACATGCGATGGCAAAAATTGGCGAGCCTTGCAAAAGTTTGTTGGATGCTTATTACCTGCAAAAAAAGAATATGCAGGAAATAGCGGGTGAATTTGGATATACCAATGCGGATAATGCCAAGACGCAGAAATATAAATGTTTGGTAAGATTGAAGAAATTATTTTTCGCACAATATAAAAATGCCTGAAGAGATGGATGAAATTTTATTATTAGAGGCTGTAGAACGATACCTGAAGGGGGAAATGACTCCTGAGGAGAAAACGTTTTTTGAAGGCCTCCGTAAAAAAGATCCTGAAGTAGATCAACTGGTGGTAGAGCATACCTATTTTTTACAGGAGCTTGATAAATTTGGTACAATCAAAACTTTCAAACATAGCCTGCATGAAGTAGAAGCCAAACTATTGGAAGAAGGTTTAATTGGCCTATCACAATTAAAGGGTAAGGCAAAAGTGGTTTTCCTTTGGAAAAAATACCAGCGGAATATCGCCGTAGCCGCATCCATAGCAGGTTTCATCTCATTACTTGCCACAGGGGTCATGGTTAGTTATACAAAAAATTATGGCAATGAAAATTACCGTGTCCTGGTAGATCAGCTTAATAAAACCAATAGGGAAGTAAGTAAATTAAAATCGAAGGAACCGGGTATAGGCTTTGTTAACCAAAAACCTGAAGTTGATTTCAGGGCCACCGGCTTTTTAATTG
>JAVHOI010000446.1:0-1437 GCA_036169975.1 Ferruginibacter sp.
GGCGTTAAAAGCAGGTTTATTATAAAGTACAAAATGATTGTATAATTGTTTTAAGCGGTTTGTGCAGGGCCGACGCATTAGAAAAAGTTGTTTGTTATAATTTTGATGAGATAATTTTCATTCCATCCGGCCATTTTTCTTTTCGCTTTCAGACTGGTTTTGGTTGATTTATCTGCTTTTAGGATATTGATGGCCATTTTTCTTACCACAGCCAGATTTTGGGCAGCCTGCCTGTTTCGTGTCGTATTATAATCTTCCCTGAATCCAACATCCAATTGCCAGTGAAGCTGGTTTTCTATTCCCCAATGGCCTCTAATGGCCTGATTGAAATAAGCGGCATCCGCACTCAGGCTGGAAATGTAATACCGGTGCTGTAGACTGCTTTTTCCATTCATCATTCGTTCAGAACTTATTTTTACAATACTCTTCAGGTTGCTCCAATGTTCTTTTTCGTCAATCCAGTTCAGCTGGCTGATTACTTTGCAGGTTCTGATTTCACTTCGTCCATGCCCTTTGTCCAGATGCCGGCTATAACTGTCTTCTTTAAAACTATGGAATTGATTGCAAACCTGTTCATAAAGGGCTGCCTGGTTTTCTTTTAGTGACAGGATATAATCGCCCTGATTGGAGATGATCTGTTCTGCTATCTTTTTTTGTGTTCCCATAGCATCAATGGTAATGACAGATCCTTTGATATTTAAAAGGGACAACAGCTGTGGGATGGCGGTGATCTCGTTGCTCTTATCCGCTACTTTTTGCTGGCCCAATACCAGTTGGTTACGCCCGCTCCAGGCGCTTACCAGATGTAAAGGCCCTAATCCCTGGTGTTTACAGGCGCTGTTGCAAATACTTTTCCCGTCAATGGCTATCAGCTCTTTTTCATCTGCCTGATCCTCTTTGTTTTCTTTGATTCCTTTATTTTGAGCATCTAATACCAGGCTGAGTTCTGCTGCCCAGGCACGGAAAGCCTGCTCAAAAAGCCCGGCATTAATCAGCGTGAAAATGCGGTTGAAGGTATCATGGCTGGGTATACCATGCTCAAGAGACAGGAATTTCTGAAGAAACTCTTTCTTCTGTTGTCCAAATGTTTCCATATCATACCAGCTTTCGGCGCCACAAAGTACCGCCAGTACGGACAAAATCAGTACTTCTAATAAATTATGCTTCTTGTTATTGCCCCGCCGGGGGTCAGGTATCCACCTGAAATGTTTGTCAAATGAAGTTTCCATATTTTCTGATGCAAAAAACAACAGAAATGGCGACTCTAAGGCGGTTTAATCACAAAAGTTATTCAGCTCTTTTAAACATTTTGTGCATAACTGTACCTGTTTTTGTTATTTCTTATGCGTCGGCCCTGGCGTATACCTGCTCATTTTATTTTTGGATAGTAATTTTTCTTATTTTATAGCCCTTAAGGTCGCTAACGTATAAATTTCC
>JAVHOI010000447.1:0-1786 GCA_036169975.1 Ferruginibacter sp.
TCCGCCGCTTGCCCCACCAAGCGCTTTGCCCAGGGTTCCGGTAATAATATCTATCCTGCCCACAACACCCCTGTATTCATGCGCACCTCTTCCGGTTTTGCCCAGGAACCCTGATGAATGGCATTCATCAATCATTACAATGGCATCATACTGATCCGCCAGGTCGCATATTTTATCTAATTGCGCAATGGTGCCATCCATGCTGAATGAGCCATCCGTAGCAATGATCCGGCTTCGCAAATGTGAAGACTCTTTTAATTTCGATTCCAGGCCTTCCATACTATTATGCTCATACCTGAAGCGCTGCGCTTTACACAATCTTACGCCATCAATAATGCTGGCATGGTTAAGCGCATCGCTGATGATGGCGTCCCCTTCTCCAAACAAGGGTTCAAATAAACCACCATTGGCATCGAATGCGGCGGCATATAAAATGGTGTCTTCCGTACCTAAGAAATTGGAAAGTTTTTGTTCCAGTGTTTTATGTATATCCTGGGTACCACAAATAAACCGGACGCTACTCATGCCATAGCCGCGGATATCAATGTACTTTTTGGCCGCGGCTGTTACCTTCGGATGGGAAGAAAGCCCGAGGTAGTTATTGGCACAAAAGTTTAAAACATTTTTTCCGCCAACAATAATTTCGGCGCCTTGTTCGCTGGTGATAACCCTTTCTTTTTTATACAAACCCGCCTTCTCGATTTCCGCCAGTTCCGCGGCAATCCGTGAAATAAAATTTTGATTCATAACTGAAATTTAATAGGGCAAAAATAGGCAAGCTGTAGGGCATTTGGGAAGAATGTTTCAACAAGTTTAACATTTATTGTTTAGCGCTGTAACTTTTAACCGGTATTTTCGTTTCACTCCAAAAAATTACTGTATATGCCGTTAAAAAAATCAGCCTTTCTAATGATTGTATTATTCGTAAGTTCAGTTAGTTTGGTTTTATTTTCTTCCTCCATTTCCTATCCGGAACCTGCTATTAAAGGCGCACCTGCCGGATGCACGGCGGCGAAGTGTCCTAGTCAATTCAATGAGGAAAAATTATTTTCTCCATGGGATATGATTTCGCAAATAATGCTGAGATCAGCAGCTTAATTTTTTTATTTGTAACTTTTTACCGGGCTGTCCGTATAAACCATATTACCCAAACCAACCATTAAACCAGCGCCAATTGCTGTATGACCGAAAAAGAATATAACCAATGTGTAAACCTGTATGCGGATAATGTATATCGGTTCATCCTCAAGAACCTGAGGCATGAAGCCGATGCGAAAGATATTGTGCAGGGTACTTTTGAGAAAATGTGGGTAAACAGGGAGCGGGTGGAAAACGTCCAGTGCAAAAGTTATTTATTTACAGTGGCCTATCACCAAATGATTGATCATATCAGAAAAAACAAACGCATCAGTTTGAGGGAAGGATTTACCGATGAAGCAAAAATTACGGATAAACAACAGCATGATTCCAAAAAAATATTGCACGAAGCATTAAACAAACTGAATGAAACGCAAAGAAGCCTGGTGCTGCTGAAAGATTATGAAGGATATACGTATGCAGAGATTGGTAAAATTACCGGGCTACATGAAAGCCAGGTAAAAGTGTACCTGCACCGGGCAAGGCTGCAACTGAGGGCATACATTGTAAACCCGGAGAATGTGATATGAGTAATGTTTAATGAATAATGAGTAATGAACAATATCAACAGACATAATTACGAAACATTTTTTTTGCTGTATGCCGACAACGAATTGCCGGATGCGGAAAGAAAAGCTGTGGATGAATT
>JAVHOI010000447.1:1886-6618 GCA_036169975.1 Ferruginibacter sp.
GTGGCAGCGGTTTTTATCGGGGTATGCGTTTGGGGTGGAATAAATTATTTCAATAATAACAAATTAAGCGATGGCGAAATAGCTAAAAATACCATCACTAAAACAATCAGTAAAAAAGTTAAGCAGGTTGTACCGCAAATACCAGTAACGGCGGGATCAAGAGTGAAGAAGCAGGAAAAGAATGCAACCAATCAAATGATTACAATTAAATCCACAGAAGCGGCTATGTTGCAAAACTCGAAAGAAATCGTATCCCGAAAATTAATTGGCGGGGATATTCAAACTGTTGCTGAAAAAGAAAAAAGCAACAATCTACCGAAACCCTATTTAGAAAATGTTAACAATATTGGAAGTAACAAAACGATTATCGCTTACGTAACACCTGAAAAGCAATCCAATGCTTATGTGAATACCGGGGGAAATGAAAACACTAATAATACCGGCAAGCCGGATCCGGACAATGTATATGCTTCCTCAACATCCTTTACAGAAAGCAGTGAGGGTAACAATAACCGCATATTCTTCATGGATGAAGAAAAAATAAAGAAAACAAAACTTGGCGGAATTTTCCGAAAAGTGAAAAGGGTGATTGAGCGGAGCGCCAATATTAAACCCGGCGGCAATAATATTAAAGTTGCCAACCTGGAATTCGCCATTCAATAAAAATTAAAAAAGCAACAACATGATTAAGCTATTTACATTAATGGCATTTGTATCCGTATGCAAAGTAACCTATGCCCAATCCGACTCGGGCAAAGTTTCCAAACAAGGCGATACCATTCGCATAGGAAATATTATTATTGCCAGGAATGGGAATAGGAACCATGCTGAACAAAATAGTAATGCCCACATTACATTGGGGAGTAAGCATCGTGGAAAACTGTCAAACGTAAGTACCAACTGGGGGATCATTGACCTGGGCTTTTCCAATTACGCTGATGAAACCAATTATAGTTCAACTGGTTCATACCTTTATAACAGGCCCGGCGCAGTGCCGTTAGGCAAAAACGATTTTAAATTGAATGCAGGTAAAAGTATTAACGTAAATATCTGGTTTTTCATGCAACGCCTGAACCTGATTAAACAATATGTAAATCTAAAATACGGGTTAGGGATTGAGCTAAATAATTACCGGTACAAATCCGCCTCGGGCGTAAGTTACCTTGAGCATAACCCTTACAATGCCGGCCAGGCAAATTCGCCAATTGTTATCAGGGACTCTGTTCAGTTTTCGAAAAATAAATTGGCGGCTGATTATATTACCGTACCCATGATGGTAAATTTTGTGACAAATCCGGGGTATTCAAAAAAGGGGCTTGGTTTAAGTGTGGGTGTTAGCGCCGGTTATCTGTATAGCCAGCGTAATAAGCAGGTAAGCCAGGAAAGGGGTAAGCAAAGAAATAAGGGTGATTATGATTTGGAACGTTTCAAATTATCCTACATAGCTGAGGTAGGCTTAGGCCCGGTAAGGTTTTACGGTTCTTATAGCCCAAAATCCTTCTATGGCAGCGGGTTGGATATGAAGCCTTATACAATCGGCATCCGGTTGAGTAACTGGTAATATTTATTATTGGATTATTCCTTTCGTTCATCAATAAAAAACAAGCCTGAATTTTTTTTAGATATGTTAAAACAATAGTAATGTTGGTAAAGGAGAAATAATATCCTTAGATGGCATAACGTTTGAATATTGTTATCAAATTTTTGAGCAGCCATGAAAGCCTCCCGCCTATATCCCGTATTCGCTTTGTGCCTCATCTTTGCTATGATGGCTTTTGTTCCGGCAGAAAATAAAAAGAAACGGCCGACAAAAAAAAAGAATATGGTCAGTCTTGTAAAGAAAGCGCCTGCAACCACACCTGCTGAAAATCCTTACTACATCATCATTGACAAGAGCGATTACGAATTAAAAGTATATGATGAGGAGGGTTGGTATGCCACTTATCCAATTGTATTTGGGAGTAAGGATTTGGGAGATAAAATGAAAGAGGGTGATAAAAAAACCCCCGATGGCCATTTTAAAGTAATCCAGAAAAAGATACATCCCAAATGGTCGTACGAATTATTATTGGACTATCCCAATCAATCATGTATCCGGCTTTTTAATGAACGTAAGCAAAGGGGCCTGTTGCCAAAAAATGCGAAGATTGGTGGCGGGATTGCCATACATGCCACAAGGCCGCAGGAAGAATGGACAGTGGATAATTTTTACAATTGGACGGATGGCTGCGTCTCGGTAAAATATACTGAAATGAAAGATCTGTTTAGCTACATCCCGGTGGGTACGCCGGTTACCATACAACCGTGAAAAGCCTGTAACCCAAAAGCGAAACAGGATAATTAAACTAAAGTTTTTTTTAAAATTAAAGGAGCCCTGCTTTAATTAATTTTTCCAGGTAAAAAATCATACTTCCATCTCCATACCATCTTCAAAAACTTTTTTCAATCTCCACCAATTGCGACGGCCACCAATATTAATAAAAAGGATTGGTGATGATCCTATCGCCATTATTTTTTCATCCGGCCTGGTAAACCGGTAAATGCTGTTGTTGTTGAAAATTTAGTAAAAGGCAGCGTAATTATATAAAACAAGAAAGGGGGCTTATCACAATTTTATTCTCAATAAGCATATTCCCCAACCCCATAATTAAAATGGAATAAAGGCTGTAGGAAACCAGCTAACCGGATGCCATTATATTATTTGGAAATAAAACTTCAAATGAAGTATTTTTACAACAACCTTTTGCATTTATGCCTGCTCAAATTAGTTTTTCAACGATTCAATTATAAATATTCAATCCTCTTTTTCGTAAACAAATAAAAAGTCTATATGAACGAAGCTAATGTAACTGTTATTAAAGATACCTCTGCAAACCCCGGCCCCCTGGGACTTATAGCTTTTGGTATGACCACCGTTTTATTGAACCTGCACAATGCGGGTTTGTATGAAATGAATTCCATGATCCTTTCCATGGGCCTTTTTTATGGAGGTTCTGCGCAGATAGTGGCAGGCATACTGGAATCCAGGAAAAATAACAGCTTTGGCCTTACCGCATTTGTTTCTTATGGTTTTTTCTGGATTACATTGGTTGGCCTAATCGTGTTTCCAAAACTGGGATGGATGCCCGCTACTTCAACTTCGGGCATGGTTGCATTTCTAAGTGTATGGGGTATATTTTCCTTTTTATTTTTTATCGGCACATTAAGAATCAGCAAAGCCTTGCAGTTTGTATTTGCTTCCCTTACAATATTGTTTTTCTTACTCGCCATCGGCGATGCTTTTGAAAATGAAAGCATTAAGCATTTAGCCGGCTATGAAGGTATCGTATGCGGCGCATCGGCCATTTACGCAGGAGTTGGTACGCTGTTAAATGAAGTTTATGGGAAAATAATTTTTCCAATTGGCTCGGTAATAAAAAAATAGAAGTACTTATAAACGCAGCATTGGCAGGGGTTTTAAACCTTAACGGATGGAATTACCCTAACAGAGAAAAACATTTTGGTTGGTAAATGTTTATGCTTCACGCTGGTAAAAAAATAAGGCTCCCATCCCCATAACTTAAAAAACGAAAATCATTTTTCATGGCATAATCATAAACTTTTTTCCAATCATCACCAATTGCGGCGGCTACCAATAATAATAAAGTAGATTGGGGCTGATGAAAATTGGTGATGATTGCTTTCACTATTTTAAAATGATAGCCCGGCGCTATCAGGATTTGCGTTTGGGTGATAATCCTTTCGCAATTATCTTTTTTCATCCGGCTTAATAAAGAAGTGAATGCTTCAGTTGCTGAAAAATTTGTTTCAGCTAAAGGGCTTTCATATACATCCCATTGATGTATCATTAGTTCATCCAATTCCCTTACGGGATGTAATATGGTTTTTATTCCCATCCAGTATAAACTCTCCAGCGTTCGTAAAGAGGTAGTGCCTACGGCTATTATGCCATTGTTGATATTTTCAATAAGGTCATGAATGGTACCGGAAGTTACGTCAATCCATTCCGCATGCATTTGGTGCCCCTGAAGCGAGGATGCTTTTACCGGTTTAAAAGTTCCGGCGCCCACATGAAGGGTAAGGTAGGCAGCCGAAATATTTTTTGCCGCAAGGGAAGAAAATATTGCGGGTGTAAAATGAAGGCCGGCTGTAGGTGCGGCTACAGATCCATCATATTTCGCATAAATGGTCTGGTATCTTTCCTTATCGGTTTCCGCTGGTTTTCTTTTTATATAAGGTGGTAGTGGCGTATCTCCTGCCTGCTCAATTATTTCGGCAAAAGTAAAATGTGCGGGCTGCCACGAAAGCTCTGCGACATAAGCCTCTGCCAGCTTTTCAACCAACCGGGCCTGCAACTCCACCTCAGCATCCTTAATATTGAAATGCTTAACCAAAGCCCCCGTCTTCCACTTGCCCGCCCCGCCAATCAAACATTTCCATCGCAGCCGTTCCTTTTTGCTCATGATGGAGCTATACTCATTTACGGGTTCGTTAGGCTCAAGGCAAAAAATTTCTATTATACCTCCGGTAGGTTTTTGAAATAATATCCTCGCCTGTATTACCCGGGTATTATTAAAAACAAGGAGGCTTTTTTCAGGTAAATATGTAGCTATGTTTTTATACCTGTCTTCCGCAATGATACCCTCTTTATATATCAATAGTTTGGAATCATCCCTTTCAGGAAGTGGAAATGCCGCGATACGGTCATCGGGTAATGAATAGGTGTAATCAA
>JAVHOI010000448.1:0-6577 GCA_036169975.1 Ferruginibacter sp.
TTCGCTTTATTTTACAGCAATCGCCAATGGCACCAGCCAGATGTATAGCGCTGAAACTTTTTTATCCTGTATCGAAAGGGCCGGCTTTGAGATTGCGGAGCAGGTGGATAATATTGGATTGAGCCAGAGTTTGCTGAAGTGTAAGAAAAGGAAATGAATTGAGGGAGGCAAGATAGCGAATTTGAATAATTTTTTTTTGCCAGACTATTGATTTTAATGGTACAATAGGCAAAGACTTTAAGCTTATGATTAAAATGTTCGTCCCCTTAGGGGCGATAAATAGGTAGAAATAATAACTAGGTCAAATCCGTTCCGTAGGAACGGTATGTGAAATGGTTTATCTGGTGGATGTATTACCTTTAGTAAAAACCGGAGTTAAGCACATATCGTTCCTATGGAACGAAAAACGCACAAATATTTCAATGGCTACCGATATAACGTTCCTAAGGAACGAAAAAGAATTTTGCTTAACTTAATGACATTGTCCTAACGGGAAATGCTGCGTATAAATGAAAGATAATTAGCATCATCATTTCTTTAATTTATAACGTAATAAAAGTACCCCAATGGTATGCGGTAAAAGGGAGTGACACAACGATGCTTAATTAAAAAACAAATGCCTGTTAACAAAAATAAATAATTCAAAACAAAATGAAATGAGTAACCAAATTTTTGTCTGGCAATAATTGTAAGCATTTTATCAAATGCTTTACGCTAAAAAGTTACAAAGCCCTCGAAAAGAAAATCTCTTTGCCTCATCAGGGTCAGGCTCCCTCTCCCCTGGAGAGGGCAGGGGGTGAGGTAAATCAGCGTGACACCATCCCTGCAAAAAATTAAATAGATAAAACACCATAACATAAAAAACATGAATACAGAAAAAGTGGATGTCCTGGTAATTGGTGCAGGCCCGGCCGGAACCGTTGCTGCTTCCATCATCAACAAGGCGGGCTTTAAAGTAAAAATAGTGGAGAAGGTAAAATTCCCCCGCTTCGTAATTGGCGAAAGTTTATTGCCCCGGTGTATGGAGTCATTGGAAGAAGCTGGTTTTCTGGATGCGGTTAAAGAAAAAGGTTTTCAGGAAAAATTTGGGGCGAAGTTTGTAAAAAACGGCAAAATATGCGATTACATTTTTGCCGATCAGTTTACACCCGGCTGGAACTGGACATGGCAGGTACCGAGGGGCGAATTTGATAAAATACTTGCGGATACGGTTGAAAAAATGGGTGTGCAGGTTTGCTACGAAACTACGGTTACGGCCATTGAATTTAATGGTACGGATTCCGTAACAACGGTGGAAGACAAGAGTGGTAACAAAAGCGGTATAGAAGCCCGGTTTATTGTGGATGGCAGTGGTTATGGCAGGGTTATTCCACGCCTGTTCAATCTCGACAGGCCTTCCAATCTTATTCCACGTAAAGCATTATTTACCCATACAGTTGATAACAAACGTTCATTGGATGATGAGCCTAACCGTATTACCATTATCGTGCATGCTTTTGGCGTTTGGATATGGGTAATACCTTTTTCAAACGGCATTACCTCATTGGGCTTTGTTGGGGAACCCGGTTTTTTTAAATCCATTCCCGGCAATGATGAAGCGCAATTGCGTGCATTGATTGCCTCAGAACCCTATTTATGTGAACGATTTAAAGGAGTTGAATTTGTTTTTGCCCCACGGGTATTGGAAGCATGGTCCAACACTTCCGAGAAATTTTATGGTGAAGGTTTTGTACTTACAGGCAATGTGACGGAATTTCTGGATCCGGTATTTTCTTCGGGCGTTACCTTAGCCACCGTTTCAAGCCAGTTGGCTGCAAACCTGGTAGTAAGAAAACTGAATGGTGAAAGCATTGACTGGGATAAAGAATATACGGAACCAATGATGCAGGGCGTAAACACTTTCCGCTCTTATGTAATGGCCTGGTATGAGGGTACGCTGGATACTATCTTTTTTGCGGATAACCAGGTGCCTTCAATAAAAAGCATGATATGTTCCGTTTTGGCCGGGTACGTTTGGGACACTACCAACCCGTATGTAAAAGACCACGAAACGGCATTGCAAAAATTAGCGCATATCATTGAGGTAAGGGATTCATTCGCTGAAAAAACAAATATTTAAATATTGCCCGAAGAAATTCATATTACCGCCAGTTCTGAAATCAGCCAACACCGGATTTTTAAAAACGAAGTATCCGTATTTGAAAATAAGGAAGCCGGTGTGCATGCGTTTTTATTGGCTGCCTACCATCATCTGGAAATAAAGTATCCAAAGTTTTATAAAATGGATAACCTGAGCAAACTGGGATGGCTTGCTTCGGAAGTATTACTGAAAGATAGCTTTGATGCGGGTAAATATAAGCCGGATGATGTAGGGGTTTTATTAAGCAATGCCAGTTCGAGCCTGGATGCCGACCTGAAATATTTTGAATCAACAAAAGATATCGCAAGCCCGTCGCTGTTTGTTTATACGCTCCCCAATGTTGTGATTGGCGAAATTTGCATCAGGCATAAGTTTAAAGGAGAGAATGCTTTTTTTATATTTGAATCATTCGATGCGGATTTCATGGAAAAATATGTTAGCAACGGGATCAATAACAATACCTTGCAGGCTTGTATTTGCGGATGGCTTGAATTGATAGGGGAGGAATACAAAGCGGTTTTGTTTTTGATAGAAAAAGATAATAACCAGGAGAATCATCCTTTGGAAAACAATCAACCGGAAAAAATGTTATTTTCTAAAGAAAATTTAAATAAAATATATCATTTAAGAAATGGATAAATTAATACGAAACCTGAAAGTGCAGATAATCGCCCAGTTGAATTTGCAGGATGTAAAGCCCGAAGAAATTGGTGATGATCAGCCGCTGTTTGTAGAAGGCTTGGGTTTGGATTCTATTGACGCTTTGGAACTGATCGTGTTGTTGCAACAACAATATAAAATCAAACTGTCAAATGCCGAAGACGGCCCTAAAGTATTTCATTCGGTAAGAACCATCGCTGAATATATTACGGAACACCAGGTACCAAATAATTAACAATGAATGCTCCTGTTTTTATTGCGGGTGTTGGCGCTATTTCGGCCATTGGAAACAATGCGGCTGAATGCCTTGATGCGCTCGAAAACGAACATCTGGGTATGGGGGAGATGCATTATCTTGATTCCGTTCATGGAAAAACGTTGCCGGTCGCGGAAGTTAAATTAAGCAATGAAATGCTTGCGCAACGCCTGGGGTTAAACGCGGTTATCAGCCGCACCGCGATGCTGGGAATGGTGGCGGCGAAAGAGGCCCTTCAAAATGCGGGCATTCCTGATTTTACTTCACTTCGTACCGGTTTTATTTCGGCCAATACAGTAGGAGGTATGGACAGGACTGAAAAGTTTTTTGGTGATTTCCTTGTTGATAAAAGAAAAGGGAAACTAAGGGATGTTGTTCACCATGAATGCGGATTTATTACGGAATTAATTGCCGATCAGTCAGGCATCCGTAATTATGTAAGTACCCTCAGCACGGCATGTTCCTCATCGGCCAATTCTATTTTTTATGGGGCAAGATTAATCAGGAATAACATATTGGATGTGGTGGTTGCCGGCGGAACTGATTCGTTGACAAAGTTTACCCTCAACGGTTTTAATACGCTCATGATACTTGACCATGAATGGTGCAGGCCATTTGATGAAAACCGCAAGGGGCTGAACCTTGGGGAAGGTGCGGCCTATTTGGTATTGGTATCAGAAAGGGTTGCCGCTAATTTAAAGAATGCGCCCTTCAGTATATTAAGTGGTTATTGTAATGCCAATGATGCCTATCATCAAACGGCTTCCTCACCGGATGGAACAGGTCCTTTCCTTGCGATGAAAGGCGCGGTTGGCCGCAGCGGCCTGGCGCTTATTGATATTGATTATATCAACCTGCATGGAACCGGTACCCAAAATAATGATAGTGCGGAAGGCGCTGCCATAAAGCGTTTATTCGGTCCGGTGTATCCAAAAATGAGTTCTACCAAATCCTTCACAGGACATACTTTAGGCGCCAGCGGTGCTTTGGAAGCCGTGTTTTCGGTGCTTGCCATCCGGGAACAAATGATCTTTCCCAACCTGCGCCTGCAAACCCCCATGAAGGGCATGCCTTTTGTTGCAGAAACCCATTTGATAAAAAACTATCGGGTCAGGAATGTGCTTTCCAATTCATTTGGCTTTGGAGGGAATTGTTCATCATTGATCTTTTCAAAAATATAAGATGAAACTGTATATACGGGCAACAGGAAATATTTCACCACAAAAGACCTTTGGCCATCTGGGGTTTCTAAGCGAACCTGTGGAGCATTTGGGTAACCGCCTGTACTGTGCCGAGCCTGATTACAAATCATTCATTGATGTAAAGCTGATAAGGAGAATGAGCCGCATTATTAAAATGGGGGTGGCGGCAGCAATGGAATGCTTACAGGAAGCAGGCGTGGGGTCCCCGGATGCCATCGTAACCGGCACTGCTTATGGCTGCCTGGAAGATACCGGCATTTTCTTATCAGGGATGGTAAGGCAGCACGAAGAATTGCTCGCCCCTACGGCTTTCATACAATCCACGCACAATACCGTTGGGGCGCAAATAGCGCTGATGCTGCATTGTAACGGTTACAACAATGTATTTGTACACCGGGGATCCTCTTTTGAAAGCGCCTTGCTGGATGCGATGCTGTTGTTGAAAGAAAAGGAAGCAAATAATGTATTGGTTGGTTCGATGGATGAAACAACGGATATCAGTCATGCTATTTTAACCAGGTTTGGTTTATACAAAAGGAAGCCGGTTTCCAACCTGGACTTGTTTGCCGGAACTTCAAAAGGAACCATTGCCGGTGAAGGAGCAGCCTTTTTTTTATTGGCCAACCAACCATCCGGTAATGATTATGCGCAGTTGGATGCATTGGCTACTTTTTATAAACCTACAGGCATTAATGAAACAGAAAAACAAATTGAATCCTTTCTGTCAGCGCAATCTGTTTCGCCTGCTGATATAGGCCTTGTTATTGTTGGTAGAAACGGAGATGCGAAAGGAGATGAGGTTTATGGCCGTTTGGAAAAATCCGTTTTTAAAGATATTTGTCCGGTCAATTATAAGCACCTGTGCGGCGAATATCCAACATCGGTTTCCTTTGCCTTGTGGCTGGCCGCAAATATCTTGAAATCGGGTACTGTGCCTGAAGTATTAGGGTACAGCGGTGATGTAGCAAAAGAAATAAAAAAAATATTGATCTATAATCAATTTCAAAATACGCACCATTCCTTATTATTAATCTCTGCATGTTAAATTTCAGGAATACGAATATTTTCTTCATCATACTGCTGGTTATCGCAGCCGGTTTGCATTGGTATGAAGGCATTCCGGTTTTCGTATATCCGTTGTTGTTGTTGATATATTCCGGCATTGTTTTTTATGGTTGTTACTTTATTCATTCCAATTTTTTTCTCCCGGTTATTTGTTCGGCTGCAACTAATAAAAAAGAAATCGCCATAAGTTTTGATGATGGCCCCGCGAATAAATATACGCCGGAAACGTTGCAGGCGCTGAATGAGCAAGGAATAAAAGCCGCTTTCTTTTGCATTGGTAAACATATCAGGGAAAATGAAAAATTATTTAAGCGGATCCATGATGAGGGTCATTTGATTGGCAACCATAGTTATTCGCATCACGTTTGGTTCGATTTTTTCTCCGCAAAAAAAATGCTTGCGGATATTAAAATGATGGACAGGGAGATGGAAAGCGTAACCGGTTTGCAACCGAAATTTTTCCGGCCACCTTATGGCGTTACCAATCCGAATGTAAAAAGAGCCATCATCAAAGGCGGATACATTCCGGTGGGCTGGAGCGTAAGATCAATGGATACGGTAATTAAGGATGAGAAAATTTTATTTAATAAAATCATTAAATCATTACAACCTGGCGCTATCTTCCTGTTTCATGATACCAGTAAATCAACCCTCGCCATATTGCCCGCATTCATCAGGTGGGTAAAGGAAAGCGGTTATGAAATCGTCAGGCTGGATAAAATGCTACATTTGAAACCTTATGCGTAAAATATTTTCCATATTATTCCTCCTCTTTGCCGCGAGCGCTTTACAGGCGCAACATGCAGGGTATAGCCCGCTGACGGATTTCGCGAAATTTGAAACTGAATTTTCAACCGCCACTCAAAAAACATTGACTATCAAAAGCAATTTTGTGCAGGAGAAAAATCTCAACATGCTTGCGGAGAAAATAGTTTCGAAAGGAAAATTCTGGTTCAAAAAAGATAACCTGGTACGCATGGAATACAACCAGCCTTTTCAATACCTGATGGTTATCAACAAGGATAAGGTTTTTGTAAAAGATGGGGACAAAGAAAACAAAGTATCCACAGGATCAAATAAATTATTTAAGCAGGTAAATAAAATAATGATTGATTGCATGCAGGGTACTTCGCTCAGTAATCCCGGTTTTAAGACAAGGGTGTTTGAAAATAAAGGCGCTTACCTAATTGAGCTGGTACCCATCGTAAAAGGGTTAATAGAACTTTTTAAAAATATTAATGTGGTGGTTGACAA
>JAVHOI010000449.1:0-6571 GCA_036169975.1 Ferruginibacter sp.
GCCCAAGTTTTTTCCGGTTTGAAGAAACAATTCAACAAATTACAGGGATGCCACTGGTTATTCCTACGCACCAGGGAAGGGCAGCCGAAAAAATATTATTTAGTATCCTTGGTGGCAAAGGAAAATATTTTGTAAGCAATACCTTGTTTGATACCACCAGAGCCAACATAGAATTTTCCGGCGCCGAAGGAATTGACCTGATCTGTGAAGAAGGAAAACACCCTTCCATTCCCGCGCCATTTAAAGGCAATATGGATACCGTGGCTTTAAGCCGGTTCATCGCGGAAAAAGGAGCGTCGAATATTCCACTCTGCATGATTACAGTTACCAATAATTCCGGCGGGGGACAACCGGTAAGTATGCAAAACATCAGACAGGTAAAAAAGATTTGCGCCCAAAATAAAATTCCGCTTTTTATTGATGCCTGCCGCTTTGCGGAGAATGCTTATTTCATCAAACTAAGGGAAGAAGGCTATGCAAATGTATCCGTAAGAATAATTGCCAAAGAACTTTTTTCTTATGCCGATGGCTGCACCATGAGCGCAAAGAAAGATGCCTTCGCTAATATTGGTGGTTTCCTTGCTATGCGAAATGAAGGGCTGGCACAGCAATGCAGGAACCTGTTAATCATGACGGAAGGGTTTACCACTTATGGCGGGCTTGCAGGCAGGGACCTTGAAGCCATTGCCATCGGCCTGAATGAAGTGCTTGATGAAAATTATTTGCAATACAGGATCCGCAGTATTGAATACCTCACCAACAAATTAATAGCTGCCGGCGTGCCCGTAATGCAACCAGCGGGCGGGCATGCTGTATATATTGATGCTAAAGAATTTCTTCCTCATATTCCAGTTGATCAGTATCCCGGGCAGGCATTGGTTGGGGCATTGTATTTACACGGCGGTATCCGCAGTGTGGAAATTGGTTCGCTTATGTTTGGAAAATATGACGATAATAAAAAACTAATTCCCGCGCCATTAGAGTTGGTTCGCCTGGCCATTCCAAGAAGGGTTTACACCCAAAGCCATATTGATTATGTGGCTGAGGTAATCATTGAAGTTTTTAACAACCGCAGGGAAATAAAAGGGCTTACCATTGTTGAAGAAGCGCCGATGCTTAGGCATTTTACTGTAAAACTAAAACCCTCACTATAACAAATGATCCAATAAAAATTTAATGAAAAAACATGAAAAAAATAAAATCAAGTTGGGCGGAACCCTACAAAATTAAAATGGTGGAGTTGTTGAAAATGTCAACTCCTGCGCAACGTAAAAAAGCGATGCGGGAAGCCGGTTACAATACCTTTTTATTAAAATCGGAAGACGTATATATCGACCTGCTAACTGATAGCGGCACTTCGGCTATGAGTGACCGTCAGTGGGCAGGAATGATGATGGGCGATGAAGCTTATGCAGGCAGCCGCAATTTTTATCACCTCGAAGAAGTAGTGAAAGAAACTTACGGATACAAGTATCTTATCCCTACTCACCAGGGCCGTGGCGCTGAAAATATTTTGTCGAAGATCCTCATAAAAAAAGGTGACATCATTCCCGGCAATATGTATTTCACCACTACACGGCTGCACCAGGAACTGGCCGGCGGAAAATTTGAAGATGTCATTATTGATGAGGCCCACGATCCCGAAAATGAATTTCCTTTTAAAGGGAATGTAGATTTGAACAAACTGGAAAAACTGATTAAAAAATATGGCGCTGAAAGGATCCCCTACGTAAGTATGGCTACCAGCGTGAACATGGCAGGCGGCCAGCCTATCAGCATGAAAAATTTAAAAGAGCTAAGGGGGCTTACGAAAAAACATGGCATCCGCGTTATTCATGATATGACGAGAGTGTCGGAGAATGCCTACTTCATTCAACAAAAGGAAAAAGGATTTAAGGGAAAAACAATCAGGGAAATTGTAAAAGAAATTTGTTCCTATACCGATGGCGCTACCATGAGCGCCAAAAAAGATGCGCTGGTAAACATTGGCGGTTTCATTGCTTTAAATGACTGGGATGTTTTTGAGGAAGCCAGAAATATGGTAGTGGTATATGAAGGCCTGCATACTTATGGCGGACTTGCGGGAAGGGATATGGAAGCGATGGCAATTGGTATTGGCGAAAGCATAAGCGATGACCATATAAGGGCAAGGGTTGGCCAGGTAATTTATCTTGGTGAGAAAATGATGGGGTATGGTGTTCCCATTGTAAAACCTATTGGCGGGCACGGCATTTTTGTAGATGCCAGAAAGTTTTTGCCACATATTAATCAGGACCAGTTTCCTGCCCAGGCATTGGCTGCCGAAGTTTATCTTGATGCAGGTGTGCGTACAATGGAAAGGGGGATAGTATCTGCCGGAAGAAAAGCCAATGGCGAAAATTATTATCCCAAACTCGAGCTGGTAAGGTTTACCATCCCCCGCCGTGTGTACACACAGGCGCACATGGATGTGATTGCGGAATCTGTAGCAAGGGTATTTGAAAGAAGAAATAAAATCAATGGAATGAAGATGGTATATGAGCCAAAGTATTTAAGATTTTTTCAGGCAAGGTTTGAGAAGTTGAAGTAAAGAACAAGCCTTTCCACTTTTAAGAATAAATGCAAGCACCATGAGAAATATTTGATGCCTGCATTAGTAAAGTCATATAATTACGAAATATTTTGACGAATCCTTGCAGTGTGAAAAAGGTAATAGCCGTTATTTTTTTATTCATTTTTAGCCTGCAGATTTTTTATACTGCAGTTATCAATTGTTGGTTTTATGCCAACCGTAGCTACATAACCCAAAAATATTGCGTAAACAAAAGCCGTCCAAAACTAAAGTGTAACGGTAAATGTTACCTGAGTAAACAACTAAAAAAGGCTACAGAATACCAGGAGGAACAGGCTCCCCAACAAGCTGAAAAATGGGTAGAGATAAGCCCCTGCATCATTTCTGTAATAAATTATATAGTGCTCTCCCCCGCTGAAATTACGGTGTACAATCCGGGAAATGCCGGCATATACAATTTCATTCGGTATAAGGCCATTTTCCATCCGCATTCAGTAAATTTTTCGTAACACGATTTCCCTTTCATTTTTTGCTGCGATTAAAAATCCGCAGTCAATAGGGTATTTCCATTTATTAAATTTTTAAACAATTATTGTTAGTTATGAAAAAATCATTCCTGACATTATTATCTCTGTTATTTTATATGTTGTAACCTTTCTTTCTTCCTGTAAAAAAAATGATGTTACAGAACCAGGCACTACCTATGGATGACGAAACTTACAGAAGGTTATGTACCAGGTGCAGCGGCCAAAATTCAAGTGTACACAAAAGAAACTACAATCACTACCGGATTTACAAAATTCTAAATTGCCCTGTACGATTCCATTTCGGGAAAAAGAATTGAAGATGCGCATATCCATCTGACCCCTATGATGAATATGGGAATGATGCAACACTCTGCCCCTTATGAAAACCCGGTTTCTGAAACTGCTATCAACCATTTATTCCCTTGCAGTGTTGTTTTTAACTTTCTTTTTGTCGTGAACATCTGATTTGCTGCCTCATGACATTATATGCAGACAGTCTAAATAATCGCCATTTATTTTAAATGTATATTTAAGTTATCATACTGCATTCTTCAATATATCTTTCCCCTCTTCCCCATTTGAGGAGTTGCCCTTAAATATCAGCAACCCAAAAACTATTGCCTATTCGCCCCTATTCCATACAATTTTTTTCCCAAACCCCAGTGTACTGTCGGTCATCTTTATGTGGCTGATTTCTATTGTCCAGACTTCGCCAGGTACAGCCAATCCGAGGGGATGTTTTTTATGATAATTTCCTGAAGCCTTTTCCGTCTTTGAATGTTTTGAATCTAAAATAACCCCCTCAAACTGTACCCCTTTTACCACCAGTTTGTTTAGTTTATCCGGCAAAATAGTACCGGCGATAACGGGATTATTTTTTATCAATGCGGAATGATGCGCATCTGCCGATGATTTAAAATAGAGCAATCCTTCTTCCGGGTTGAATGCGTAAAAGCAACTGAAACAATAGGGTCTGCCCTGCTCATCGGCACAGCAAATACTGGCGCAGATTTGTTGTTGTAAAAAACGGTTGATGGTTTCGTTCATAATATTTTAATGATTTTTACAGGGCAGGCCCGTGCTACTTCCTGGGTTAGGTTTTGGTGGGCTTTGCTTACAGACAATACAAACACTTCTTTCTTCACAGTTGATTTCAGCAAGGTCGCTTTTCCATCCCTTTTCGACATTCGCCAAAGCTCCGGTTGCTGCTCATAACAAATGCCACAGCCAATACATTTATTTCTATAATGAATTATATTAAACATCACTGCGCTCAATAATTTTATACAGCTTATCACCTGCGGTTACTTTTGTACCAAAAGGAAAAGTTATTTTATCCCCCCTGATTGCTTCAGTAGCTTCATCGCCATTCACGGTTAGTTTTTTAAATTTTTCCTTTACCATACCGCAGGCCGGGCCGCTAACCATTAATGTATCCCCGGCTTTTATGGCACCCGACTCAATAATAAACTCGCCTACTTTTATTTTGGAAAAGTAATTACTGCCTTTGCCCACATAAATTTTCTTTTCCGTAGCCACTGAACCCGGCTTTGATGTCCATTCGCCCAATTTGCGCCCGAGGTAATATCCTTCCCAAAATCCCCGGTTATAAACAGTTGATAAATTCTTTTTCCAATCCGCAATCTTTTCCGCTGTGTAGGTGTTGTTTTCAATTGCCTGCAATGCTTCCCTGTAGCATTTAGTTACGGTGTAAACATAATCGGCCCCCTTGCTTCTTCCTTCAATTTTTAAAACATCAACACCGCTGCTTATCACCTGGTCAAGTATATCAATCGTACACAAATCTTTTGGCGACATGATGTATTCATTATCTATCAGCAACTCTTCATTCGTTTCCGCATCCTTTACAATGTAGGGCCGGCGGCAGTTCTGCACACAGGCGCCCCGGTTGGCAGAGGCGTTCTGGCTATGCAAGCTCAAATAACATTTGCCCGATACCGCCATACATAAAGCGCCATGAACAAATAATTCAATTTTTAATAATTCACCGGATACGCCTTTTAAATTTTTACGTGTAACCTCATTGGTTATATGTTCCACCTGCTTTAAGGTAAGCTCCCTCGCTAATACAACTACATCAGCAAAACGGGAAAAAAATTGTACGGCTTCGATATTACTTACATTGGCCTGCGTAGAAACATGAAGCGGGATATTCATTTGATTGCAAAATTCTATTACCGCGAAATCAGCAGCAATTACCGCATCAATACCCTGTTTTTTCACCTCCGTTAAAATAGTCCGCAGCAACTGCATGTCATGTTCATACATCACCGTATTAAGCGTGATGTAGGCTTTGATACCATTCGATTTGCAGACGCTGCTTACTTCCTTAATATCACTGATTGAAAACGGGTTTGAAGAACGGGTACGCATATTCAACTGCTCCACTCCAAAATAAATCGCACCGGCGCCCGCGTTGATGGCCGCCTGTATGCAATCAAAAGAACCGGCAGGCGATAATAATTCCATTTTTTTCTTTACCATGATAACTACAATATCCTTTTCTTTTTTTGAGTGGCAATTCTTTTCCTTCTTAATAATGCGGCATTAAATTGTTTTTTCTCCGGCAAAGTAACCGGGTTAACTTCAATAACCAGCGATGCCTTTCCATCGGCATCAAGAGCCACAAAAGTAAAATAAGCTTCGCTGATTAAATACTTTTTTCCGGCCAATACTTTCCTTGCGAAAGCCTGAACAAAAATTTCCATTGAAGTATTGAAGGCTCTTGTTATTTTGGCGCTGATAGTTATAATATCCCCGATTTTAGCGGCCGCATTGAAATTAACCTGATTTATGGAAGCGGTTACGCAAATCTTCCCGGCATGGGTTTGCGCACATACGGCTGCGGCAATATCCATCCACTCCACAAGCCGGCCACCTTGTAATATTCCCATGGGGTTTGTATCGTTGGGGCACACCACTTCTGTTTTGATGGTTACGGATGCGGATGGCGGCTTATATTGCTTAACTTTTTTCATGCTGAATTATTGAGCATAATTTTTTATCATTATTCCTTATTATTATTCCTTATAAAGTACAAAAAAGAGGAAAGGATTTTTTTATGAACCAAAATGAAATCATGAAAATTACCCAACCTTTTCAATACATCCGATTTTGAAAAAACAACTTCCCATTTTTAAAAAGCAAAGCCAGGTATTGGCTGCGTTTTGGTGTAAGTATGTATGCCATTCATTTTTACACCGGCGAAACTGATAGTAAAAATAATCAACAAGGGAAGCAAGCAAATTTTGGGATTGATCAGCTATCCGATAAAATTGTTTATTGCCATAAAATAAAATTATAGCACAAAAATAATAATTTGGGATAACTTTGTCCTCATTTAATTTTTTTACCCTACTTTTAAATCCGCAGGATGCATTAGTAGCAAAAATGATTTTATTATTTTTGGTTTTAGGTAAAAGAGAAAAATAATCACTCTTTTACAGCAGCTCATTATTAATCTTTTAAAAAT
>JAVHOI010000450.1:0-6513 GCA_036169975.1 Ferruginibacter sp.
AGCTAACATATCTTTTTTTTCATCAAACTTTTTTTCAGTCTTTTCATCAATATACTGAATTATAGCTGCTGCCTCGTGTTCACTCAGGCGTGTTTTAAATATTTCGTAAACTTTCAATTCAAGTGTTGACGTAAATAATATTGATTGGAATAAAGTTAATAAATTTTACTCAACCCCTTTCATCTTTTTCACCGCTTCTATAATCTTTGGCATTACTTCAAAAGCATCACCAACAATACCATAATCCGCCGCTTTAAAGAACGGCGCTTCCGGATCTTTATTGATCACCACAATAGTCTTGCTCCTGTTTACACCCGCCAAATGCTGTATAGCGCCTGATATGCCAATGGCAAAATATAAATTGGGTGCAATGGCAATACCGGTTTGTCCTACATGCTCATGATGCGGCCGCCAGTTGATGTCTGCTACCGGGCGGCTGCATGCAGTTGCCGCACCCAGCAATTTGGCGAGTTCCGTTACCAAACCCCAGTTTTCCGGTCCCTTTAATCCACGCCCGCCACTTACCACAATATCCGCTTCAGTTAATGGTACTTCGCCAACAATTTTATTGACGGCAGTTACCTCTACTTTCGCGGCGATAATGGTTGTTTCGAATTCTGCCAATTCTGCAACCCCATCCACAGTGGTGATGGGAAATGAGTTCGAATTAAGAGAAATGATTTTTACGGCGGTATTGATTGCTACATGGGCAAAGGCTTTTCCGCTGAATACATTTTTCTTTACCACGAATCCATTAGCGGTGTCCGGCAATGCCACGGCGCCAGTAACCAATCCTGCTTTTAACCGGACGCTCACCCCTGGCGCAATGGCCTTACCACTCATGTTGTTGGAAAAAACAATAACGGTAGCGCTGGTTGCGGTGGCAAGTTCTGCTATCACATTTATAAATACCTGTGCATCCAACTGATCCAATGCGGGGTTTTTAACGGTATAAACTTTTTTAATACCATATTTTCCAAGAACCGTCAAATCCTCCGTGACAGTACCCAATACAATAGCTTCCACAGCAACACCCAGTTGTTCCGCCACTTTAGCGCCATAGCAGGCCGCTTCCAAAGATGATTTCCTGATCTGGCCTTCGGACTGATCCAGAAAGATTAAAACGCTCATGATAATTGATAATTAATAAATGGATAATTGATAATGTATTTGATTCAAAGTTTTATTAATTATCGTTATATATACAAAATGATAATTAATAAGGTTCAATCTATTTTATTTTAAGTTTAATTGTCTTAACGCTGGATACCAGCATTTTTAATAATTCTTCGCAATCCTTATTTAAGGAGTCGTACATTTTCTTTGTAATAAAATCAGTGGCTACTAACAGATCCAGCCAATATTGTGATTCATTTGCTTCTTTTAATCCGATGCTTAACTTATGTATAAAATCTTTCGTGCTTTCCGCATGTTCCGCCTCTCTTATTATTGCACCTATTGAGGTTCCACTTCTGATTAATTGCTGTGATAAAATGTATTCTCCATGATCCTTTTTAAGGTACTTGTACAAATTCACAATTCTAACAGCGAATTCAAAACTTTTTGCTTTCAGAATATTCTCTTTCATGATTGATAAAGTTTAAATGTGTAATTAATAATTTGAGATCTTAAATTAGAAAAAATTATCCATTAACCCATTATCAATTATCCATTAAACAATTATCAATTATTTTATATCACCTTCGCTTCTTCATGCAGCAACCTCACCAACTCTTCCGGATGATCTGCTGAAACCAGCTTCACGCCTCCTTTTGCCGGGGGAAGCTCAAATGATACAATGGCAGTGAGCGTATCCGCAGTTACAGGTTCTACTACTTTCAATGGCTTACTCCTTGCGCCCATGATGCCTTTCATATTAGGGATGCGTTGCTCCGCCATTCCTTTCTGGCAACTTACTACAATGGGTAGCTGCACTTTATCGGTTTCTTCACCACCTTCAATTTCGCGGACGATGATGGCATTGTTACCTTCAAGGTCAAATTTCGAGGCAAGTGAAATGTAAGGCAAATCAAGCAGCTCCGCCACCATGCCACCTATTGAAGATCCATTGTAATCTATCGTTTCCTTACCGGTAAATATAAGGTCGTAATTACCCTGTTTGGCAACCGACGCGATTTGCGAAGCGATATAAAAACTATCATGGCTATCCGTGTTTACACGAAAGGCTTCTTCTCCGCCAAGGGCAAGCGCTTTCCTGATGATGGGGTCACAATCAGGCGTACCTGCCAATACCAGGTGAATGGAGCTGGCAGCGCCAGCTTCCTTGAGTTCAATCGCCCTTACTAAGGAATACCATTCATCGTAGGGGTTAATGATCCATTGCACGCCATCGGCAGCGAATTTCGTATTGTTATCCGTGAAGGCTATTTTTGCAGTGGTATCCGGTGTTTTACTGATACAAACCAAGATTTTCATATAATAAATTTAGCGAAAGAAAATAAGTTGTTTATGCAACTAATAACAAAGATAGGATTTGTAAATATAAATTGAATATAAAACCAAAAAAAATATCGCGGCATGAGCAGGATAAAAAAATTATTGGAATATATGAAGACCGCCGAAAAGGATAGTTTTCTGCAACATGCGCTGGCATTGGAATACATAAAGATTGGCGAAGATGAAGAGGCCAGGAACCTCTTTAATGAATTGTTGCTGAGGGAGCCTACTTACATAGGTTCGTATTATCATTTGGGCAAATTGCTGGAGCGTGCAGGCGATTTTGATAAAGCCATCCGGATTTATAAAAGAGGTATGGAAGAGGCCAAAAGAGCCGGGGACAATCACTCCTATAGTGAATTGCAGGCTGCGCTTGAAGATATTGAGGAGTAGCTTCAACCTATCCCTTTCGCGGCTAACCTTAACACAGGCCCGTACAAATATTTAGGGATCCTTCGTGCTTGCAGGTTTAAATTTTTTTGTCCGGGCATTTGTTTTTTATGGCGGCATCCCCGCCTGAATGACTCAGTCGGGCAGGCTTGCCACGCCCGGTTCAACAGAATACCAATGGGCATCTTTGGCTTTTAATTTAAATCAGTTTTTAATTATAGATTTACCCAATAAATTCAATGGATCTTTTAGAAAATTTTAAACAATATATCCGGAAAGAAAATCTCTTTCAGCCGAAAGACAGGCTATTGCTTGCCGTTAGTGGCGGCGTGGATTCCGTGGTGTTGTGTGCGCTATGCCAACAGGCGGGTTATGATTTTGAAATTGCTCATTGCAATTTTCAATTAAGGGGTGATGATAGCAGCCGGGATGAAAAATTTGTAAGGGCCCTGGCACGAAAATATGGTGTGGCATTTCATGTAAGAATATTTGATACCGTTGCCTATGCGAAAGCCACGAAAATGTCCATAGAAGAAGCAGCCAGGGATCTCCGTTATGAATGGTTTTATTCTTTGGTTCGTAACAAAAAAAATACTGATGGCAAGGAGATGAATGAACCTTCTGTCGTCAAATACATACTAACCGCCCATCATGCCGATGATAATATTGAAACCGTGCTGATGAATTTTTTCCGGGGCACCGGCATCACGGGCCTGCGGGGCATTTTACCAAAACAAGGAAAAATTATCCGCCCTTTATTATTTGCCAGGCGAAGCGAATTGGAATTATTCGTAAAAGAAAACCAGCTTGAATTTGTAACCGATCATTCCAACCTGGAAAATGATTATACCCGGAATTATTTTCGTAATGCCATTATTCCTTTAGTCAGTGAAAGTTTTCCGGAGGCTACAAAAAATGTATTGAAAAACATTCAACGTTTTAGGGAAACAGACATATTGTATCAGCAGGCTGTGCAGTTGCACAGGAAAAAATTGCTGGAACAAAAAGGGGAGGAGGTTCATATTCCCGTTTTAAAATTGATGAAGACGGTGCCGCTACAAACAGTGCTTTATGAAATCATCAAAGATTTTGGTTTTACGGCCCACCAAACCGAGGACGCTAAAGCCCTATTAAAAAGCGAAACAGGCAAATACATCCAATCCGCGACGCACCGTATCATTAAAAACCGCGACTGGCTTATCATTTCACCCAACCAGTCAATTGAAGCCGGCCATATTTTAATTGAAGAAAAGGATACCAATATTGATTTTAAGAATGGGACGGTTTCCATTAATAAAATTTCAAGGGATCAATTTTCAATTGTCAATAATCCAATGATAGCCCAACTGGATTTTGGATTAATTAAATTCCCCTTGCTGCTTCGCAGGTGGAAACAGGGAGATTATTTTTATCCGCTCGGCATGCAAAAGAAAAAGAAGCTCAGCCGTTTTTTTATAGATCAAAAATTATCGCTTACCCAAAAGGAAAATACCTGGGTGATTGAAATGGATAAAAAAATCATCTGGGTAGTAGGTATGCGTATTGATGACCGGTTTAAGATCAGGGACCCGACCCGGCAAATTTATGTGGTCAACTTTTTAAGCCGTAACCGTACCCGTAATTAATCCAATCATTCGCTGAAATAAATAGGGGTGTAATGCCAGCGGGAACGCCATGCCAAATAACGCCCCCCACAAGTGTGCATCGTGATTGATATTGTCATTGCTTTGTTTGGCGGCATACACGCAATACAACAGGTAAAGCGGCCCGAAAATATACGCAGGGATAATAGGGGGGATAAAAAAGAATCCCATCTTCATGGTTGGGTAAAATACGATGCCTGCGAAAACTATTGCCGACACTGCGCCAGAAGCGCCAAGGCTCCTGTAACTACGATCGTTTTGATGCTTCAGATAACTGGGGATGTCCGCTATAATCATGCCGCCAAAATATAAAACCAGGTACATCCATTTGCCGGATAATTGTTCGCAGCCGGGCTCCACAATTTGTTGCCCGAAGATATATAGCGTAAACATGTTGAAAATTAAATGCATCCAGTCGCCGTGTAAAAAACCGGAAGTAATAAAACGGTACCATTGATTTTTGGCTTTTACTTCCACCGGCCACATGATGAGGTCATTCATTATTTTTTCACTGCTAAAGGCGGAGAAACTAACCAGGCAGGTGATAGCGATAATTCCAACAGTGATAGAAAGGTTTTCCATGTACGATATTTTTTCGCAATATAGTTATTGATGATGATATTTCTCATTTCTTATTATGGAGCATGCCCTGTAAACCTGCTCTGCCAATATTAACCTCACCAACTGATGGGGAAAAACCAGCAGCGATAAACTCCATTTATAATTGGCTCGTTGCTGCACTGCTTCGCTCACTCCATAGGCTCCGCCAATTAAAAAAACAACATTCCTTTTGCTTTCATTCGCCCTCGACTGGATAAATTGTGCAAAGCCTTCACTGCTCAGTTGTTTTCCCCTTTCATCCAGCAATACCAGGTAATCTTCCTTTTGGAGTGTATTTAAAATGATTTCCCCTTCTTTTTTTTTGAAATCAGTTTCGCTTAACGTGGCCATGTTTTTGGGCATGGCAATAATATCCCATTCAACCGGATAATAATGAGCGATACGTTTTGTAAATAATTCCACGCCTTCTTTTATGTAGGTTTCGTGCCCTTTGCCAATTGCCCGGAATTGAATTTTCATGTTATCATTTACTGCAAAAATGCGGAAAGAGTTGGGATCAATAAAATAAATCTCTACTTTTGCAATCCGGATTAAATATGTATTGGCTGCGTAGCTCAATTGAATAGAGCATCTGACTACGGATCAGAAGGTTATAGGTTTGAATCCTATCGCGGTCACCACACAGGACTGAGTCCCGATACTTTCGGGACTCTTTTCTATTTTATCCTTTCCAGAACCCTTACCACCATTGCATAGTAGCGTTATTATTTCATTGGGCTGCATGGTGTGAAACTCTTTATTTGTAAATACCAGTTTTTCAGGGGATATCAAACCAGGCATTCTTTGCTTTTTTTTCAATGGTAGCAGTAGTATAATAATGCCCCCTCATTGGGTATTCGTTATCAACCAACGAGTATTTTGTTTTGGCTTTCTTTTTTCCATCCAATACATTTTGCACATCGTAAAACAATGCTTCGCTGATAATAGGCTCATGGATACCCTTTACAATCTCGTTCAGGTTTAATTGAATATGGTTTTCCATTCCTTGTACTTGCTGTGATTGCAAAATATAATCGGTTATATTTGTTTATAGTATTTAATCAGATAAAAAGATTGTCGTTTCGGCGATGCGACAATTGAGTTAAGTAAAAAAAAGAATGAAACAAAAATAAGATTGGTGAGAATTTGAAAACATTTTTGATACCAGCTTTTGAGCCTTGATTGAGCATCGTTGCGAACTTTGTTCTGTTATTATTTTATATCCAGTGGAAATGAAATAATAATCAATCCGTTCATCGGCATTGCTACTATTGAGCTTTAGCGTTCATAAACATTAATTACGTTGCAAATGAAAAATTATAATGGCTAAAATAAACTGGACAAGAGAAGAATTAATTCTTGCTTTTAATCTTTACTGGCAATTAGATTTTGGTAAAATGCATAGCCGTACTCCAGAAATAAT
>JAVHOI010000451.1:0-6497 GCA_036169975.1 Ferruginibacter sp.
ATTGCAGGCTACTTATAAGGATGTAGTTTCACAATGTGGTTTTTCAACCATTATTAAACGTACATGGATGCTGGAAGATGGCTGCCACAATAAAGCGGCCGATCAGGTGCAGACCATCACCGTTACCGACAACAGCACACCTTATATTGTATTTGCAAAAACAGAAGCTAAATTTGGGCAGGGAAATATAATTGGTGGCGCCGTAGGTGTTTCTTCCATATCGGGTAAAGCTACATTTGGAAGTGATAGTAAACTTCTATCGCCCAATTTTGTAACCGCGGCCAATATCACTGTAAGTAGTGGGGCTACGGTAAACACTCAAAATAGAATGGCGGCAACGGACGGGCCTACTCCTGCATTTTATGCTTTTGCCGGCAAGACCGATAAACTCGGTAATTATACAGTAAGTAGTTCAACGGCCGCTCCGGTAGCTGGAAACTATAAAAAACTCACCATCAAAAAGAATGTTACTGTTACAGTTTCCGGAACCTTGTATGGAAAAGTTCAGATTGAAGGCGGAGCACAGGTTACCTTTAGCCCGCCAGGCGGAATTGTTAACATTGAGACACTTAAAATAGAGGGCAAAAAGGATCACAACACCCATATTATATTTGGCGGATGCACCTCAATACGGATAAAAAATAAGGTGGATGTAAACGAGCATACGGAGGTAAATGTTGGCGGACCTAACGTTACCTTTTATCTGGGCGACGATAGAAATGATGAAGAGAAATTTGTGGTACATGGCGGCAACACTAAAGTCAATGCAAATATTTATATCAAAGACGGTAAATTGAAAGTAAATGGCGGAGACCGGGATAGAAGCGATGGAGACCGGGATAGCGAAGGTGAAGAAAGGGACAGGAAGGAATACAATGCCGATACTACTTACATGACCGGATGGTTTATTGCTGGTAAGGTGGAGTCGGATGGTAAAAATGTAGTTTGGAGCAAAAACAGTTGTAACATGCTTCAAACAAGAAATGTATTGAGCCAGCCGTTTACCAACCAACCAGCAACTGGCAGTCATTTTGATATAAAAGTATTGCCTAACCCAAGCGCTACAAACTTTAGGTTACTGGTAGAAACGTATAGTAAAGAATCCGTGCAGATTCGCCTGTTAGATGCTACGGGTAGGGTATTGGGCTTATACTCCAATGTTTCGCCTCATTCAATTATTATTGTGGGAGATAAACTTAATAAGGGAATTTACTTTGCAGACATTTTACAGGGTAAACAGCGCAAAATAGTTAAGTTGGTAAAGTTATAAATTAAGCAAATAAGATGTTTTATAGGGAGGGCATGTTTACATATCCTCTCTCTTTAAGGATTACTTATTTTGACGCCAGATGTTTTATTGAAATAATCCGTGGTAAATGCATTATTGAATACCTAATGGATTTTTTTAAAAATTAGTGGGGCATTGTGCTGTTCATATCCATTCATTCAATTGCATTTTCTTAGTTTTACAATGATTAAAACAATCAATGGGATGATAAAAAAAAACTGCCGGTTTATTATAGCGCCTATAATTTTTTTATTTTGTTTTTATGCAAAAGCCTTTTCGACCGAAGCAGATAGTTTGCGAAAAATACTTTCAACCAAAATTGATGACACCACCCGGGTAAACCTGTTAAATGCTTTAAGTAAAAGTTTGTTTAATGCCAAACCAGACACCTCTGTTACTATAGCGCTTACTTCTAAATTATTGGCCGAACAAATAGATTATAAAACAGGATTGGCTCTTGCCTTTAAAAACATGGGCATTGGATATTACTACCAGGGAAAATATAAGGAAGCGGTATTAACCTGGCAGCAGGCGTTTGAAGTATATAAGTTATTGGGCGATAAAAAGGGGATTGCCAATATGCTGAGTAACCAGGGAGCTGTTTACTTTAACCAGGGGGATGAGGCAAAATCGTTGGAACTGCATTTGCAATCCCTTAAAATGTCGGAAGATATGGGCGACACGTTGCGAATCCTTACTTCGCTTACTAATATTGGGGCGGTATATTTAAACAAGCCGGCCACATACAAAAAAGCATTGGAGTATTTTTTGCGGTCTTACAAATTATGTTTAGCCATTAACGATCAATATTCTATTGGCACCTCTACTGCCAACCTGGGAGAAACCTATTATAAACTTGGTGATGATTCTACCGCACTTATTTATTTGCATCAATCAGAAAAAGCTTACAGGAACAACGAAAACCTTCCCTATACACTTAATTATATCGGGCGGATTTTTACAAGGCAAAAAAAGTTTGAAAAAGCTATAAGCATCCATGAACAAGCATACCAGATCTCCAAAAAGCTTGATATTATGCTGGACCAAACCCAATCACTTGTCGGCTTAGCACAGGCTTATTTTTCAAATGGAGATGTAGTTGCAGCTATTAAGACATACAAGCAATCGCTTGAAGTGGGTATTTCGATACATGCGGTTACGGAAATTAAAGATGCTTACCAGGGGCTGTCGGAAGCCTATTCGCAGCAGGCTGATTATGCCGCTGCATTTAAATATCAAAATCTTTTACTTGCCATAAAAGACACCATCTATAACATCAGTACCGATAAGAAATTGGGGACCCTTCAATTTACTTTTGACTTGGAAAAGAAAGAATCGCAAATAAGCATATTAAACAAAAACAAAGAGATACAACAACAGGAAATAGAAAGACAAAAGCTGGTAAAGCAAGGATTTATCGGGGGCTTCACTATTGTGCTTTTATTTGCCGGTATATTTTTTACACAGCGCAACCGCATAAGTAAAGAAAAAATGAGAAGCGATGAATTGCTGCTAAACATTTTACCGGCAGAAACCGCCGAAGAATTAAAGGCAACCGGAGCCGCAAAAACAAAAAGTTTGGATTTGGTAAGTGTATTGTTTACCGACTTTAAAAACTTTACACGGGCAAGTGAAATACTTACTCCGGAAGAACTTGTTGCAGAAATTAATTATTGTTACAGCGAGTTTGATAATATCATAACCAGGCATGGGATTGAAAAAATAAAAACCATCGGAGATTCTTACATGTGTGCCGGGGGACTACCGGCAACCAATACTACCCATCCTTTTAATGTGGTATCTGCTGGTTTGGAAATGGTAAAGTTTATTGAACAAAATAAAAAAGAAAGACAAGAAAAAGGGCAACCATTTTTTGAATTGCGGCTTGGCATACATACAGGCCCGGTTGTTGCCGGTATTGTAGGAATAAAAAAATTCGCTTACGATATTTGGGGCGATACTGTAAATACGGCTTCCCGCATGGAAAGCAGTGGGGAGGTAGGAAAAGTTAACATTAGTGGCAGCACTTATGAATTAGTAAGAGATAAATTCACCTGCATCCATCGTGGTAAAATTGAAGCCAAAAACAAAGGATTTATTGACATGTATTTTGTGAGGGAATAAGTGCTATCCTAACCTGCTGGTTGCAAACTATTGTCAAAGGATGGTTGAATTATGATCAATAGGATTATTACCTCCCGTTAATTTTACATCGGCATCCTTTATATAAAATTTTTTATCCCGGGATGAATTTTTCAGTTTCCTAAATCAATGCTACATTGAATCGCCTATTGATTTTTATCAATTAGCTTTGATGGAAAACACGGCAGAGCCAAATAAATTTATATGCAAACCATTAATGATGTTCATCAGCAATTCGCGGAATTTTTTAAAAGCGATGTTTTGAAACCTTTTGCTTACCTGGTTTCCAAAAGATTGGCTGAAGGGAATATCTGCATTCATTTGGATGACATGAACCTGTCGCCGGATGAATTGGCTTGCCTGGCTAAATATAAAATTCCTGCTTCAAAAAAAGGCCTTCTGCGGGAACCAATGGTGGCTGCCGCGGATGAGGCTAAGCAGCCATTTATTTTGCATAATGACCGATTATACCTGCAGCGTTATTTTGCCTACGAATCTTCCATTGTGGAATCCATTCAAACTTTTATAGCCATTGAAAAACAAACCAAAAGCGAACGTATGCGGCTTTTGGAAACGCACAGGGATTTTATCCGGAGCCTGAGCGGCAATAGAAAATCCGATAACTATTGGATGGAAAGCCTTCCTGCTGAAGAAAAAATTGACTGGCAACTGGCAGCGGCTATTTTTGGTGTGCTCAATAATTTTACCATCATTACCGGCGGGCCCGGAACCGGCAAGACGACCTCGGTTGCCAATATACTCGCCATATTATTTACCATTCAGCCTTCGCTGAAAGTAGCGCTGGCAGCGCCCACGGGCAAGGCCGCCGTAAGGATGGCCGAATCCTTAAAGGCATCAACTATTAATATGGGCGTATCCATTGCGGAAAAGTTTAAAACCCTTGTGCCCACTACCATTCACCGCTTATTAAAGTATGTACCGGATTCACCTTATTTCGGCCATGATAAAACCAATCCGCTTATTTACGACCTGGTAATCGTTGATGAAGCTTCCATGATTGATGTGGCATTGTTTGCGAAATTGTTGCAGGCAATATGCCCCGGTACCCGTATCATATTGCTGGGCGATAAGGATCAATTAGCTTCGGTGGAAGCCGGAAGTTTGTTAGGTGACCTTTGTCAAACGCAACGGCAAATGAATTTGTTATCAGCCGAAAATATTGAGCTGATCAATTGCTTTATTCCCGATAAGGAAAGGCGGATTACGGCCAGCTATGTTTCCGCGGCGGAGAATATTTTAGCCGGACATATTATCGAACTGAAGCGCAGCCACCGCTTTACCGGTGAAGGTGGAATTGGAAAATTGAGCAGGGCCATCATCCATGGCAGGCTTGATGAGATTGAATTATTCGTTGATAAAAACAACGATCCAAATGTGGTGGTTGATAAGGATTATTCGGTTAATTTATTCAACAGCTTCATCAGCGGTTATGCCGATTATATCAATGAGCAGGATATAGCCGCCGCCATAAATAAACTAAATCAGCTTCGGGTATTGTGTGCGGTCAGGGAAGGCCCGCAGGGATTGAATGCGGTAAATAAAAAAATAGAAACATATCTGGAGAAAAAAGGATTAATTCAAAACAACACCGGATTTTATGAGAACCGGCCAATCATCGTAACACGAAATTATCCGGAGCTTAAATTATTTAATGGCGATGTTGGAATTATCCGGGGGGATGATACGGGTAGCATGAAAGCCTGGTTTGAAGACAGTGATAAAAAATTAAGGTGTGTGCTGCCGGGCTATATAACATCGGCGGAAACGGTTTTCGCGATGACGATACATAAAAGCCAGGGCTCTGAATATGGGAAAGTATTGGTAATGCTGCCATCCAATGCGGACCAGCCTTTGCTTACCCGGGAATTATTATATACCGCCATTACGAGGGCAAAGGAATTCGTATTGTTGCAGGCATCCAAAGAGGCGGTTCTTTATACAGCAAAGCGGAGTGTGAAAAGGGCATCAGGCATTATGGGGAGGTTTGGGTGATGAGGAAGTAGGTTGCCAACCTTTTAAAGGTTGGCAACCTTTGAACCAAATGGTGTAAGTTTTATTTGCTTTGTTTCATTTCATAGCTATCGGATGAAATATAGCAAAAGTTTAAAAAAAATAATTAAGAAATAATTTTTATAAATTTTGTCAAAGTCAATAAGGCACGGTCAAAACCCTACACCTTACACCTAATACCATATACCTTCAAAAGCATGAGCCTGCAATTAAACGTTTCCAATTCATTAAAAAACCTCGCCGGGCAATTGGCCGCGGCATTAAAAACACAGCCTGGAAATGTTTTTCAAAAGCAATACTTCGTTACCCAAACCGATGGGATGAATAACTGGCTTACCATTCAGTTGGCATCTAAAATGGGCATCAATGCGAATAGCCTTTTTCTTAAACCAAATGATATGGTTACCCGGCTTTATTTTTGGCTCGGTGGCGATAGTAAGCAGGTGCTTGGCGCCGGTCATTTGCAGTGGCTGATTTATAACCTGCTGGACGAACAGGTATTTGGACAAAAGTTTAAAACTATTTCGGGGTATTATAGGGGCGATGATGTAAAGCGCATAGCCCTTGCCGGAAAGGTGGCCGACCTGTTTGACCAGTACCAGGTTTACCGTCCCGAAATTTTGGATGAATGGAATATATCCCGCATTGATCAGGTAAACAATGATGGCTGGCAAAAATATCTCTGGATAAAAGTGAAAGAAAAAACCGGGGAAAATTTAACGGATAAAACGAATGTGATACGGTATATCATCAATCAACTCAATGAGCCGGCGCAACAGGAAAAAATGAAAGCCCTTTTACCCTTTCTACACATTTTTGGCGTTTCTATCATTACGCCATTGCACGTTCATTTATTCAGTGAATTGTCAAAATATATTTCAGTCGGGTTTTATTTATTAAACCCTGCTCCATTGGTTTACTGGCTGGATGATAAGACCGAAAAACAAATCGCAAGGCTTGCACAGTTACAAAAGATGCAGGGCAGGCAGGAAGAGCGAATGATAGGAACGGGTAACACCTTATTGATCAGTTGGGG
>JAVHOI010000452.1:0-6488 GCA_036169975.1 Ferruginibacter sp.
TTCATTAACCCTGCACCCGCCGCTTCCGCATTGGTTGCAAAAATGCCGTTTGCCATATAGCCATAAAACTGGTTGGCTGCCTTCCCGTTTGCTGTTAAAATAGTGGCACCCGCATAATAGGTGGTGAATTGCGCATTGGGTACATTTATAATTTTGTTATTGTTTCGGCTTAAATTAAATCCAAGGTCCCATTTTATTTTTGTTGTATTTACAACCCTTGCATTTACCGAAACCTCTACCCCGGAATTCTTCATGCTGCCATTATTGGTTAGCATGTTATTAAAACCCGTAGCCGCGGCAAGGTTTTCATACACCAGCATGTTGGTTGTTTTTGATGCGTACGCATCAAGGCTAATACTCAATCGTTCATTCCACAAAGCGACATCCAATCCCGCATTGAGCTTTGTGCTGTTTTCCCATTGCAATGCGGTGTTGGCAATACCGTTTCGAACAAGCCCCTGCATACCCAACAGGTTTTGCGCACCATAAGTCTGGCGGCTGTTGTAATTACCAATATCATCATTGCCGGACAGGCTATAGGTAGCCCGGACTTTCAATAAATCAACAGATGAGCCGGCCATGAATTTTTCGGAAGAAATAAGCCAGGCTGCGCTTAACGAAGGCAATACAGGAAATTTACTGCCGTTGATGGCAACACCATTTTTTGCATTTTTGCCAAAGCGGGATGATCCGTCCATCGCCATATTAAAGGTGAGGAAGAGTTTGTTTTTAAATCCATAATCAACATTCAGGTAGGTATTCATCCAATTCCATTCGCCAATGCCACCACCTACCTGCCTCAGGGCAGGAAGGCCATTTTGCACGCTTATCAATTCATCCGTTGCCGAATTATATCCCAGGGCGAAATCCTGTTCGGCATCATTTTTCTGATAACGCAAACCCAAGCGTGCGGCCAGTTTATGTACACTACTAAAGGTTTGGTTATACTCCAGGCGGGTATCCGTATAAAAAGAGAAAAGGCGTTTTACCTGTGTGCCCAGCCTGTTGTTGGCAATGGCATTACTAAGCGTATCTTTTGCAACCCCTCTGCCGGGTACAAAAATATTTTCACGGACCTTGTCATATACAACCCCAAAAATTGTATTGGCGCTCCAGTTTTTATTGATGTCGTATTTAAAACCAAAAGATCCAAAGAACCGGTAATATTTATTGTAAGCCTTCATTTTTTCAATAACCGCGGATGGGTTACTGATGCCAAGAATATCCTGGTCAGCGAGGTTGGGACTTTGCACGCCTTCGCTGTTTACCTCATGATCATTTAAAAAAGGCGCTTTTATTAATGAAAGAAAAACAGGTGAAGTTTTATCGGCGATACCCTGATCTTTTAAATTTTGTTCGTTGTACGCAAAGGAAAGATTGGTATAACCGGTAAAGCGTTTGGTGAAATTAAATTCCGCGTTAAACCTGGTGTTGTACCTGCTGATATCAGTTAACTTTACAGCACCCTGATTTTTCATAAACCCCATGCTAAGCCCATAGGTAGCAATATTATCACCACCGGTTACTTTCAGAAAATAATTGCTGGAGATACTGTTTTGAAAAACTTTTTTTTGCCAATCCGTATTATAATGATAAGTAGCATAATCCGGATTACTGGGGTCATCATTCATGTACGGTTGTGCCGCGATTTCGCTGCTGCTCATTCCTTTGTTTTGCAAAATTTCGCTCAGATAAGTGCGGTAGTCCCCGGTCTGCATAACAGGTAATGGATTCGGCGCTATATTGAAACCGGTGAATGCGCCAAAATCAATTTTTGTCGCCTGCTCTTTGGCACGGGCGGTTGTAATAATGATGGCACCATTGGCACCCCTGGTTCCGTAAACAGAAGAGGCATCCCGCAGTACGGTAATATTATCAATGTCTTTGGCATCAATCAACGCTAATGGATTTGTGTAGTTATTGGCAATGATGCTTTGTCCGTAATCATTTACATCATACAACATGTTATCAATTATAATCAGTGGCTGGTTGGTAGCATATAAGGAATTGTAACCACGCAATAAAAGACTGGCGCCTGCACCTGGTGTGCCTGAACGCCTTGTCGCATTTAAGCCCGCTATTCTGCCTTGTAATAATGCATCCGGTGTTTCGGCTGTATTAAGCGACCAGCCGCCTACATTATACTGCCCTACCGAGGCGGTTACATTTTTTTTGGTTTGCGGCCCCATTGGCATTGTTACCACTTCATTGAAAGATTCATGCGATTCATCCAACAATGCGGCCTCTATTGTTTTACGGCCTTTTAATGGCACTTCGCGTTGATCGTATCCTTCACCGCTAATAATTACAGTTGCTTCATAAGATGGTACCCTGAGTTTAAACAAACCGTCCGCATCTGTAATAGCGGCTGAAAATTTTTCCACCTGCAATCGAACGCCTGCCGCCGCTTTTTTCGAAGCAGCATCAGTTATTTTACCGGTAACAAAAATACCATTAACGGATTGCCTTGATACAATAACCGTATCATCAACTGCATTTGTTATTTGTGCCGAAAGTATTCCGGTAGCAAAAATAAATATGGAGGTAAGAATTACTTTCATTTGAAAAAATTTAAATGTAGGATACGCACCATTTACCTGGGTATAAAAATGTTTGCTGTTATCCCGTAAAGAATGGCAATCCGGTATGATATTTTTATTTTTTATTGTAAGCATTTTTTAAATATAAAGTTGCTAATCAGGTAATGGTTTAAAATACAGGTTCAAGCCTTATATAATCACAAACTATCGCATTTGCCGATGCGGTTCCACTGTTGGCGGCGGTTAAATAAATATCAAGAAAAGGCTGATAATTACTAACCGTAAATTCACCAATTAATACTTCATTGAAATTATTCGCTGTTACGGATGTATAACCGAATGTAGTGGAAGTGGGCACTCCGATCCCCAACTTCTGGTTAAATGATCCTGTTTGAAAATCGTTCACTGCTACCCAATAGGCTTTGTATCGGGTACTGTAAACATTATTTAAACGATAATTAATATTGAATAATGCCAGCCCGTGATTAAATACAAGTACATCTTTAAAATCCTTGCCTGATAAAGGGTTATACCTGTCGCGGAAGTAGGTGTTGCCGCGCCTGTCCGCACTGGTAGCCGTGTAGTTTTCCGCCTCAATATAAAATTGTTTTATTTTGTCCACTGGCCGCACATCAGCTTTGCTTAATACATAAATATTACCATTGCTTGTTTTGATAGTTTGTACGATGGCAGATTTATCAATGGGTACTTTTACATTATCTTTTGAAAGGATTGTATCTGGCAGGGTAGCCGTAGTGTAAACGCCCTCTACCGCAAAATCCTTTACGACATTCCAGCTTGAAAGATCGGTGGTGCTATCCACATTACCAGTTGCGAAATAGGGTTCGAATTTATTTACCTCGTTATTCCATGCGTCATCCGTAAGTATAAAAAATGAAAACTCTTTACTTTCATTTCTCAGATCGTGTTCATTGCGCCAAAATAAATTTGTTTGTATTGAATCAGTACCTGGTTGATAAACAGGTTGGCCGGTAACTGGATTTACACCAATCTGCACCGCATTGGAAGCATCAAATACTTTGCGGAACAATGAAAGCATATACCCTTTTTGAGCTGCCGGTATGGTTGAATTATTTTGAAGCGTTTCCCATGCATTATCAAGTACGGGAAGCATCTTATCAATTACCTGTACAACACCATTTTTCGAATATTGATCAGCGGTTGTAATTGCGGCGCCTTCTATATTTTTAGTATCAAGGTTCTGGTACTTTCCGTTAAGCATCAATATACGTTGCATGGTGGTAGCGGCGGTTGTATAGTAGGAGGAACCGGCGATGTGATTGCCCACAAATTTTCGCAGCTTTGCCGTATCACTTACAATGGCGGCATCCATACCGGCAAGCGCTGCATTGGTAGGAGCGAATACCGTAAAGGTTTTTGAAGAGGCGATCACTTTATCATAACCTGATTTGGTAAGTAGTTCAGTAAATTTACTCAGGGCGCTATTTTCACTTATTTGCTGAAAAAGATTTTTGGTAAGTGCGTTATCAGTAATGGCATTATGGGCATCCCATTTTTTACAGCCAATTACCATTGTTCCGGCAGCAAAGATTACCACCAATATTTTATTTATCCGACTATCCATTATTTCGATTTTATTTTGTCAATCATTTTTCTTAATTACGAAAGGCTAATAATAATAACCCGGGGTAAGTTTACTAATAGAATATTTTAGTGCCATCTGGCTGAAACCTTGGCAATACCTGGTCTTCATCAACCGGTATAATATGAATCATATCCAAAAAATTATTGTTTTGGGTACCGACTAATGGCGTTATACGTATGGTTTGCCGTTGGGTGGTTTTAAAGTCGTACACTCCCGCTAATTTACCTGCATATCCTGTACCTGTATTTTCAGTATATCTTTTCCAGCCAATGGCTTCCAGTTCTGCATCGCTGCCTGCAGGCCTGGTATCCGTAAAGTTCATGGTACGTGGCATGATATCCCCGTTTACGGAAACCTGGCAAAGCATATTCGAACTGCTGGATTGCTTGCTGCGTGAATAACAAATCCAGATTTTATATTTTCCTTTAATGACAGGTGGTGTTGTCATCTCCCACCACACAGGCCTGTTGGGTAACCCCATGGGTAATTGGTTACAATCGTTATTTACGGTATATTTTGTAATACTCGATGTTGTACTAAAGCTATAGGTAAAAGTATTGGTGCCTGCAAGCGCACCCCATCCCCAGGTAATATCTTTTATTGGCTGATCCGCTTCTGATTGCCTTGGAAAATTAAAGCTTTGCTTTTTATAATAAGCAGGCAATTTTAGTATTTCCGTAAATGTGGACACATCCCAAAACAAGGCGGTTGGCTTACGGTATTTAACCGTAAAATGTGCTGCGGCATCGTGCCATACACCGTTGGTAGCGGCATTATCACTTGTAGGACGGTTTAACAAAACCCCCTTTTCAAGCACCCCGTTAAATTCATCCTGATTAACAATTACTTCCTGGTTAATTAATTGTATGCTTACCACTTCCTGTGGTTGCAGGGTTTGATGGGATGGCGAGGTAATAATATCGCCCAGAAATTTTATGCCCCCCAAAATATGGTAAGCGATATACATGTGCAAACTATCGTTGGCAAGTGTAGGGTCGCCCGTTTTCGAATATTTTGTTTTAAGTGCCGCAAAGCTTGTAATACCACTATCAGCCAGGGCAGTATTGCTTTCTGCCAATACAGTCATCCAGCGCTTAGTCGTATCGGGATCAACCGTATTTAATAAATCGTAAAATCCGGTTTCCTTTATCGCTTCTACAAATATGGAGTAAGCTGGTTTAGCTTCCAGTTCCTTAACAATACTAAGAGAAGCCGGCACCAGCACATTATTTAACTGGTGGATAATTCCATTACCTACTTTAATGTTTGATTTTGTTATAAGCGCCTGGCGGTTTATGGTATAGCTGGAAATACCGCCATCAAATCCAACACCCGTTACAAGGTATTGACCAAACATGGTAGGTACGGGAAGCTTACCATCTTTAAAGGAAGCTGTTGTAATGGTATCAATTAAAAGATGAAATTTCACCATGTCCTTTAAAATATTCAAATCCGCCGCTGATACAGAAGCCGCCCCGATTTTAGCAAGCCAGGTTTTTACGCCACTGTTGGTAGGGGCAAAGCAGGTGTAGCCTCCATAAGCATTTAAAAAAGCTGAGTTTTCCGTGCGGTCGAGTATTTGCTTAAATAAGGAAAATGAGTCGGGATACAATTCCAAATATCCCACAATATTTACATCGGAAGTAGTGGTCATTTTAAGCTCCTGCTTTTTACATCCGGGTATTGAAACCCCCACTAAAAACAGCGCTAAAACGAGGAGTGATATAAAAAATTTTTTATTCATAACAAGTAAATATTATAGATGATTATTTATAAAATGGGTTTTGCACCAGTAACTTATTGGTTTGCATTTCATACAGGTATATCGGAAAGTAATGACTGTTTTTATCGCGTAATTTATTAAATGCCGCCTGCTGCCTGTCGGACGGTACACTGATTGCCGTCATTTTAAGTAAATAATTCAACTGCTGGTAATTGTTGCGTTTCGCATTGCGCAATACATCATACCACCGTTTGCCTTCAAATGCGAATTCGCGTTGACGCTCCTGTAAAATATATTCTTCCATGGCGGATTTACTGGTAGAGTCCATCGTGCCATTAAAATCAAAAGCCTGTGCCCTGTCCCTGATCACTTTTACATAACGGGATGCTTCCAAAGGCTGATCCAACTGGTTGATGGCTTCAGCTTTCATCAACAATATATCCGCATAGCGGTAAAATATCCAGTGGGCGAAAGACTGATCGGCAGCACGAATGTTCCTGCCATCATTACTGGCGCCAATATATTTCCAAATGGTTAAATCAGATGCACGCAATGAATTTCCATCACCCCTTAAATCTACCAGTGGAACCGTGTTCAC
>JAVHOI010000453.1:0-6456 GCA_036169975.1 Ferruginibacter sp.
TCCCAACCCGGCATTTCAGCAAAAAGATTTTGTAAATAAGTAATTAAATCTCTTTGATAATAACAACATGGAAAACAAATCGCAGATAATTATTTATCAAACTGAAGATGGTTTAACAAGAATCGAAACCCGTTTAGAGGATGAAACCGTTTGGCTTACACAAGCTCAGCTTGCGGAGTTGTTTAAAAAAAGCCGGGTTACTATTACTGAGCATATAGGTAATGTTTTTAAGGAAGGCGAATTACAGGAAAATTCAGTATGTCGGAAATTCCGACTAACTGCTCCTGATGGCAAAAGTTATGATACCACTTTTTATAACCTTGATGTAATTATATCAGTGGGCTATCGTGTAAAATCGCAGCGTGGCACACAGTTCAGGATATGGGCTACACAGCGTTTAAAAGAATATATTGTAAAAGGGTTTTCCCTGAATGATGATTTACTTAAAAACGGTGGTGTGGGAAATTATTTTGAAGAATTGCTTGCCCGTATCCGTGATATACGCAGCAGTGAAAAAGTATTTTGGCGTAAGGTGCTGGATATTTATGCTACAAGTATTGATTACAATCCCAATGAAGAAATTTCACAATCCCTTTTTAAAACTATACAAAACAAAATGCACTGGGCAGTACATGGTAACACTGCTGCCGAAGTAATTTTTAACAGAGTGGATGCCGCAAAACCTAATTTAGGATTAACCAGCTTTAAAAGGAAAAACCCAACACTTCAGGAAACAGAAATTGCAAAAAATTATCTTAACGAAGATGAACTGAACATGCTGAACAGGATAGTAACGGCTTATCTGGAAGTAGCAGAATTGCAGGCACTAAACCAAACACCTATGTATATGAAAGATTGGGTAGAGCGGTTAAATGATTTTTTGAAAATGACAGGCAAAGAAATACTACAGCATGGAGGCTTCATTAGCCATGAGCAAGCCATTGACAAAGCGAGAATAGAATATGAAAAATTCAGGGAGCAAAATAAAAATAAACTTACACGGGCAGAAGAAGATTTTATAAAACAAATAGAAACCAGCGCTAAAAAATTGAAAAAGAAGTAAACAGGCCGATTTGTCTGGCAGGCGGAACATTTTTTTACACAAATCAAATTATCATTATGGCAAAGCAATATATAAGCATGGAAAATCTTCGTTTCCTCTTATACGAAGTACACCACGTACAGGATTTATTAAAGTACAACCGGTATCAGCATATTGGTTCAGTGGAAGAAATTGATTTGCTTGTCAGTTCCGCAAAAAGTATCGCGGATAAAGAGATGTATCCTTTTTTTAAAGCAATGGATGAAAACCCGGTTTTTTATAAAGATGGTAAAATCCATAGCCATCCTCAATTGAAAAATATTTTCAGGGCCATTGCCGATGCAGGCTGGTTTAGCGCCACATCACCATTGGAAAATGGCGGCATGCAGTTGCCCTTCACTTTGTATTCGGCGGCCCATCTCATTTTTGAAGCCGCTAACAGCAGCGCACAAGGCTACATCGGCGTATCTACCGGGGCATTGGAACTGATAGAAACCTTCGGCAGTAAACTTTTGATTGATACCTATCTGCCCAACATGTTTGCCGGCAAATGGCAGGGCACAATGGCATTAACCGAACCACAGGCAGGAAGTTCATTATCCGATATTACCACATCGGCAAATCCAACGGGTGATGGCTACTACGAAATTGTTGGCCAAAAAATATTTATCTCCGCCGGGGAACATGAAGCCTGCGAAAATTTTATTCACCTTTTACTGGCAAGGATAAAAGGTGCCCCCTTTGGTACAAAAGGCATTTCATTATTTGTAGTCCCAAAATTTATTCCCGGTCAAAATGAAGCGACTGAAGATAACCATGTTATTTGCGCCGGCGATTTTCAAAAAATGGGGCAACGTGGTTATGCCACCACCCATTTAATATTTGGCGAGAGCGGAACTACAAAAGGGTTTTTGGTTGGTGAAGAAAACAAAGGCTTGTCGTACATGTTTCAGTTGATGAACTCCGCCAGGATAGCGGTGGGGCAAACAGCCGCGGCCATCGCATCCGCGGCTTATTACGCCTCATTACAATACGCTGGCGAAAGGCCGCAGGGCAGGCATATTGCCGATAAGGATTTATCAAAAGGACAAACCTTAATTATCAATCATGCGGATATCAGGCGATTACTGATGCAGCAAAAATCTTTTGTAGAAGGCGCGTTGAGTTTGGTGAATGAATGTTTGAAATATTTTGACCTGGAAAAAGTAACAGGAGGTGAGGAGAAGGAAAAAATGAATTTGCTCCTTGAAATACTTACGCCGGTTGTAAAGGCTTATCCATCAGATGCGGGAATTATTTCGGTGAGTAATGCATTGCAGGTGTTGGGTGGTTATGGGTTCACCATGGATTTTGATTTGCAGCAATATTACCGGGATATCCGTATCATGTCTATTTACGAAGGCACTTCCGGCATTCAATCCCTGGATCTTTTGGGAAGAAAAATACCCATGCGGAATGGCAAAGCGTTTCAGTTATTAATTACCGAAATGGAGCAAACTATTTTAACCGCAAAACCATACAACGAATTAAATACATACACTGAAAAATTAGTTGCCGCTATTAACCTATATAAAGAAACGCTGCATCATTTACAGCAATTTGCCAGGCAGGGGGAGATGGAAAAATATTTAGCCGATGCTAATTTATTCATGGAACTTTCGGGGCTTGTTACCCTGGCCTGGCAATGGTTGAAAATGGGGACAGTTGCGCAAAAGGCTTTATCAGCAAGTGATTCATCAAAACAAAGCTTGTTGTTTTATGAAAGCAAAATAGAAACCATGAAATTTTATTTTAAATACGAATTACCAAAAACCATTGCCGTCAGCGATACTTTGATGAATATGGAAATGATAACCATAAAAAAGGAAAGGGAAGTGTTGATGTAAAAGATAATTTGGAGAAGTAATTGCGAATTCTAAAACATATCACCATCAGTTTTTTACATCAGTAGCAAGTCTTTAATAATTTTTCATTAGATTTTAAAAATAGATTTATCCTTTGGGGGTAAGCAATGTTAAAGGAACAATTTTAGGAAACAAAAACCGGTTTAGACAATAAATATCCAGATAATAAATCAGGCAAATTAAGTTACAGGCATTAAGAGAGGATAGAGAATGAAATTTCCATTTTTGAAAAAATAAAATAAGACTATGGGTAATATTAAATTATTTGAGAGCAGAAAAATTCGTTCATCATGGAATCAGGATAAAGAGAAATGGTATTTCTCCATCACTGATATAGTAGCAATACTTACCGAAAGTATTGACCCACTTGCGTATTGGAGAAAGCTAAAAGAACGGTTAAAGAAAGAAGGCAACGAAACCGTGACGAACTGTCACGCTTTGAAAATGGAGGCTGTAGATGGTAAAATGAGGATGACCGATGTAGCAGACACTGAACAAATATTTCGGTTAATACAATCTATTCCATCACCCAACGCAGAACCCTTTAAGCAATGGCTGGCAAAGGTTGGTTACGAAAGAATTGAAGAAAGCCAGGATCCTGAAATAAGTATTGACAGGGCAATGGAAAACTACTTTAAATTGGGTTACAGCAAGGATTGGATAAACCAACGGCTGAAAAGTATTGAGGTTAGAAAAGAACTCACTGATGAATGGGAAAACAGGGGCGTTAAAAAGGGACAGGAGTTTGCAACACTTACGGATATAATTACTCAGGCGTGGAGTGGTAAATCGGTAAGGCAATATAAGCAACATAAAAATTTAAAGAAAGAAAACCTAAGAGATAACATGACGAATTTGGAACTGGTGCTTAACATGTTGGCAGAAGCTACCACTTCTGAAATAAGCAAGGAAAAGAAACCCGGAAATTTTGACGAAAATAAAACTATTGCTAAACAAGGTGGCACCATAGCAGGCGATACAAGAAAGGCAATTGAAGCAAAGTCAGGAAAGAAAATAGTTAGTCCTCAAAATGCAAAACAATTGAAACAAAGGAATGAAAGAAAAGGATTAGAATGAAACATGTAAATACCTTCACAAAATAAATCCCGGCTGCCAGGTTAACCTGATTTTAATTACAACATAAATGCTGCCCGTATAACTTTTTTATCAATTTTGCCTACACTCGTTTTGGGTATTGCCAGGGCGAATTCAATAGATTGAGGAACCGCCCATTTACTTATTTTTCCGGCGGCTATAAATTGAAGTAAATATTCTTTTAATTGCCCGGCGGATAAATCCTGACCCTGTTTTAATACAATCATGGCATGCGGGCGTTCACCCCATTTGGCGTCAGGTATGCCCACCACTGCCGCTTCAGCAACTGCCGGATGTTGGTCAATCATATTTTCCAGATCAACGGAAGAAATCCACTCCCCGCCGGTTTTTATAATGTCTTTTATCCTGTCCGCTATTTTTATATCATTATTTTTATTCATGGTGGATACATCACCGGTATGCAAAAAACCGCCCTTCCAAAGCGCCTCACTTTTTTCCGGTTCTTTATAATATCCCTGTGTAAGCCAGGGTGCCCGCACTACAATTTCCCCCATCTCTTCATCATTTTTTTTAACGGGCAGGTTTTCTTCATTCATTATTTTTAATTCCACAAAAGGGGAAGGCACACCCGTACGGGTGCGGGCTTCCACCTGAAAATCCAAATCCTTGTTTTTATCTTCCTGCCTGATGTAAGATGTGGTTAATACAGGGCAGGTTTCCGACATGCCATAACCGGTAATAACATCAACGCCCCTTTGCAAAGCCGCTTTGGCTAAGGCTTTGGGGAAAGCGGAACCGCCGATAATTACTTTCCATTTACTAAGGTTCAATGCCTGTGCTGCAGGATGCGATACCAGCATTTGTAAAATGGTGGGCACACAATGGCTCACCGTTGGATGCTCCAATGCAAAAAGTTTAAGCACCATTTCAGGCTCAAATTTTCCAATATAAATTTGTTTCATGGAATACATGGTAGCTAAAAAAGGGAAGCCCCAGCCATGCACATGAAACAAAGGTGTAAGCGGCATATATACATCGCTGCTGTTTGCCCGGCAGGCCGCACTTCCCATAAAACCAAAAGTATTTGCCAGGCCTATCGTATGCAGCACTATTTGGCGATGGGAATAAAATACCCCCTTTGGATCACCCGTTGTGCCGGTAGTATAAAAGGTAGTCGCAATGGCATCTTCATCAAAATCAGGAAAGTCGTACTCATCAGGTTCCCCATTCAGCAATGCTTCATATTCACCTTCCGGATTTAATTTTGTCGCAGGCAGTATATCATTATCAGTAAAAACAATAATTTTTTTTACGGTGGGCATTAGCCCGTCAAAACTTTCTACTATGGGCAAAAAATCAGCGTTAACAAAAAGAACCACATCTTCCGCATGATTAATGGAATATAAAATTTGAGCGGGCGAGAGGCGCCAGTTAATTGTATGTAGTACATTACCCGTCATGGGTATGGCAAAATAAGATTCCAGGTATCGGTGGCTGTCATAGTCCATTACCGCAATTGTTTCGCCCCCGTCAATTCCCATCTTTTTTAAAAGATTGGCGAACCTTCTTACCCGTTTATTAAATTCAAAATAATTGTACCTCCGTTTATCCCGGTAAACAATTTCCCTATCCGGATCTAAAATTAAAGAGTAATGCAAAATACTTTTTATAAGCAATGGATATTTCCATGCGTTTGACGCGGAAGGGATTTTTTTTATTTTCATCAGTAATTTTTTTAAAATTAATACCTACAACACTTCTCTTGTAACCCCCGGTATTTCAAGTACCAAGCCGGATCCGTAGCAACCCGCCGGGGTTTGATAGCCGGGTTTAAAATTGCCTTCCAATATTTTTTTAGCGATAATTAAACTGGAATGTGCTGTGAGTGTATAACCATCCGGGCCAATTAACCTTGCCCGGGCTGATTGTCCATTAGCGTTTTTTACTTCACCCCAAACCAATCCCTTACTGTTAGTGCGCCTTTCATCAGAAGGGCCAGCAGCTTTTTTATTTATTTTCTTTATCGCAGCGTTACGCATAAAAGATGTCCGCAGCAGCCAGTTAAACAAAAACTGAAATTTTAAAAGCGTAAAAGTTTTGTGTGAAACACCGGTGTACGTTTCAATATCCGGGATCCCGGTAGTGGTATAGGCGGTGGAAATATCGCCCCAGGGAATAGTCATCACGAATAATTTCTTAATGCCAAAATCAACCCACATCCCTTTGTGCCCAAGTGGCACCCGAACAATTTTTCCATCCTTTCTTACAGCGCTTTTTTCACCCATGCCTTCTGCCATAGTTAGTGCAGTGCCATGACTAAGGCCGCCGCCAATGGAAGCGAATGCTAATTTCAATCCTGTTGCATCGGGTAATTTATTTTTTAAGAACAGGGCGATACAATCAGTAGGCACTACATCAAATCCTGCGCCGGGCATGAGCATAACTCCAACTTTA
>JAVHOI010000454.1:0-6453 GCA_036169975.1 Ferruginibacter sp.
TTGAGCCATGCGTCAATATCACTTACTTTGTGTCGAACCACGATTGTTGCCATTGTTTTTATTTCTTTATTTTTATGCCTACTCTGTCCGGTTTTCGGCTTCCCCGTTTTTATGCTGAGTTTGTCTAAATTTATTTCCTGAATTCAGATGGAAGTTTTGATGCCGCTTAGGCATGGCGCAACTCAATAGTACCTCCTTATTTTGAAGGTTTTATTTCTTCCAGCACATTCTTACCGGATGCTTTTATTATTACACTTCTGTCGTAATAGGTTATGTAGCGGTCAATCTTTTTATCCGCATTAAAATGAACGGCAAAATTCATTCGCAACGAAACAGGCTTGCCGGCAAAAACCATCTTGTTGGAAAAATAAACAAAGTCATAATTGCCCATGAGGGCACCGGCTTTGGGTTGGGCTGTTACATTGAGGGGGAAATGGTTGAACTCACTCATCGTCATGGATTGGATGCCGGATTTTTCTTTCCAGTTTTTCCACCAGCCCACTACCGCGGCTTTCCCTTCCAGTTTGGTACGGGTATCCACATCGCCATCGGGGAAAGCATATACTACATTATCGGCCAGCATTTCAGCCCATACGTCAAATTCAAATTTTGAAATATGGTTCAGCGCTTTTTCAGATAATTCAGCATACTCTGTTGGCGCAATGCTGAAGAGGGGGTTGGTAACTGATGCAGGGGGCGGGGATCCCGCAGCGTTTTCTTTGGTAACAGTTTCTTCTTTGGCCGGAGCGTTGTTACTGCATCCTCCGGAAAATAATAGAGCAACGGTGATGCCTGCTAAAGACAGTAAATAATTCTTTTTCATGGTTGTGTTTTTATGATGATTAAAAATGGTATAACGGTACAGGACAGCCGGTTTTATGATTTTTAATTTCCATAAACCTTACGGATGGGGATTTTTAAAGGATATTATCAATCAATTCAAAAAAACAGCCGCCACAAAAAATATTAATCAGCCAGCTTGTTAAAATGGAGGAAAATTTTTATTGATAAAAATTATCAACATTTCGGTCACCGGTTCAGTACCGTGATGCGCTGTAAACCTACAATGTGGAGGAAATAATTCAAAGCAGATAAGGACGAAGTAAGGTTAAAACTGTCCGAAAGGGTGGAATTAATTACCGGGCAAAATTTGCAGCCGGTGCAAAAGTGAAAATGATCTATAAGGTTTGAATGCGCCTGAGCAATTGCTCCTTCATACCTGTGCCAAGCGGTATGTTTTTTTGTGCAATCATTACGTGGTTTTCAGCTACTTCATCCACATGGGCAATGTTGATGAGATAAGAGCGGTGTATCCGCTGAAAATGCCGGGTGGGTAATTTTTCTTCAATAGTCTTCAGGGTGACAGAAAGCAGGTATTCTTTGTTTTTGATATAGATGCGGCTGTAGTTTCTGTCTGCTTCTATATACAGGATATCACTAATTAAAATCTTTACCATTTTCTCCTTGTAGCGAACAAAAATGCGGTCGTTCAAAATGAACGGCTGTTCCCGGCCCGCTTCAATTTCAATAATATTGCCGGTTTCATTTTCGGCCATGTGGCTGATGGTGAGTTCTATGGCTCGTTGCAAATCCAGTTGTTTAAAAGGCTTTGAAATAAAAGCATACGGCTTAGTGGGTTTAGCCCGGTTGAAGGTGGCCTCATCCGCATTGGCGGTAAGGTATATGATGGGGAAATTATACAGTTGTTGCAATTGGGTGGCTGTTTCTATTCCGTCCAGATTACCTTTCAGGTTAATGTCGAGCAGTACAATATCCGGTTTATTTTCTTTTACCTGTTCTATGGCTTGTTCACCACGGGGCAATATGCCCGTTACTTCATAACCAAGGCTGGTGAGCTGCATGGATATTTTTGCGGCAATGATCATTTCATCTTCTACAACCAGTATTTTAATCAGTGTATCCATTAATGTGTTTTTCTGTTTTTAAAGTTAATGAGGATGGTTGTTCCATTGCCGGCACCTAAAGTTAGTTTACCTTCCAACTGCTGCACCAATAAATTTACCAATTCTGTTCCAAACCCCGTTCCTTTAGTGCCGTTATTATTTTGCCTGCCAATACCGTTGTCGGATAGCCGAAAAACCAATTCATCGCTGTCGGTTGCAGTTAAGCTGATTTGTATTTCACCAGGCTTGTTATCCGCAAAGGCGTATTTAATGGCATTGGTAAGCAGTTCATTGGTGATAAGCCCAATGGGTACCGCTGAATCCACATCCAGCTCCAGTGGCGGCATTGGCAGCATAACGCTGATTCGTTCACCGACATTAAAAGTGTCCAGAACGCTTTCGCTTAAATGTTGAAAATAATCTTTCATTTCTACTCCGGCAAGGGTGCCTTTCTGATACAATTTCTGATGGATGATGCCCATGGAAAGCACCCGGTTTTGAATGGCCTGCATGATGGCCTTTGCGGATGGGTGGTTAATTTGCGCAGCCTGCAGTGCCAGTAACCCTGATACGATTTCCAGGTTATTTTTTACCCGGTGATGGATTTCTTTCAGCAACAATTCATTTTCCGCATTGCGTTTATCGAGCTGCATATTTTTTTGTTCCAGGTTTTTATTGAGTGTTTCCAGCTTTGTATTCACCCGTCTTTTAATTTGGTAGGTTCGGTAAAGTCCCACCAAAATCAATATGAGTAACCCTGCCGCTCCAAGTGTTAATACCTGCACCCGGCGTTGTTGTGTGATGGACTGCTGCTGTGCTTTGATGGTGGTTTCCTTTTGCGCCACTTCAAATTCGGTTTGCAATTTTGCCACCCGCTGGTCGGCTTCCTCAGTGAATACACTGTCCTTTAACTGATCGTATTTCAGGAATGCGCTAAAAGCTTTTTTGTAATCGCCGTTGGCGGAATAGGCTTTACTAAGTTCCTTGTAGGCCTGGTTCAGAAAAAATTCATCGCCAAAATTTTCAGTGGCCACCTGCAGGCAGGTTTGCAAACTTGCAATGGCTTTATCATGCTGGAGGGTAAGATTCTGCAGTTTGGCCAATGAAAGCCAGGAACGCATCAGCATAAAATTATTATCCAGTAAAGTGGAATACCTGATGGCTTGCCTGGCGTTTGATCCCGCTTTGGCATAATCACCGGTGATGGTATATAAATCCGTTAGTGCGATATAAATATCGGCCAGGTTATTATAAAACTGGTATCGTTCGCTTTGGGCCAGCGCCTGCTTAAAATATTTTTGCGCATTGGGATAATCTTTTTGGGACAGGTAGTTGTTGCCAATCAGGTAAAGGGTAAAACTGTAGTCCATATCATTAATGCCCCGTTGCTTAAAAATGGCTTCGGATTGCAAACCATATTCAATGCCTTTGCCAAACTTTGATTGTTTCCAGAACAGGTTGCTCAGGTCGCTGTAAGCCATGGCCCTGGTTTTTAAATCCTTCAACGTATCGCCAAGCCTCAGTCCTTCCATCGCATAGTCGGCAGCCCTGCTTAACTTTCCCCTTCTTTCAAATACATAGCCCATTTGCGTAAGCAGCAGCGGCCAGTCCCTTTTGGGCAGTTTTGTTTTGGCCGATTCCAGCACGGCAAAGGCCGAATCCAATTTTTCCTGCCGCAGCAAAATGGCGCCCAGTGTAATTTGCAAACGCCCTTCCCATATTGTATTTTTTGTAGCGGTTGCCAGCGCCAGCACCCTGTTGGCAAGGGTATAGGCTTTACTCAGGTTGCGGGTATGCCAGTAATAGGCGAGGTCGTTGCCAATAGCCAGCCGGAGGGTATCTGGTAAATGCTGCGCATACGCTTTTTCCAGTGTGGTTAAGTAAGAAGAGTCAAAGGCATCGGTTTCCGCAAATACTGCACGGTAGGGTGGCGTACGTGACAGTTCAATCAACTGGCCATTGCCAACGAATGCCATTAAAAGAAAAACACCGGTAAAAAGTTTAATCATTTTTCTTTGAGGACTATACATGGATATTTTGTTGAAAGATGCGAATATCAATTGCAAAACCGTTAGTTTAAAAAGGGTGTTTGATGATAAAAAATAATCTCATCATTTTATCAGGATTTAAAAGAGGATGCTGTTAGCGTCAAATTAATTTTGTTTGTACAAAAGATAAAAAAGTGCCTGAAAGAAACCGGGTCGTCAACACAAAATCATTAGCAGCCGAAAAATATTTGGGGGGATTAAACCGGGTTTTACTGGTTGGATAGTTCATGCAATCTAAAGTATTATTTTCAACCCGGCAACAGCAGGGCGAATAAGGGGGAGTTTTGTTTTACGGGATCAGGGTTATTAGGTTAGGCTTCATGGGGGAGAAAGCCAATAAGTGTTGTATTGATAAACAAAAAACGACTGAATGGAATGATTAAACTGCTTAACCAAATAATCGGGAAGAGCGGGTTTGCTGGTTGGTTGGAGCATATTGAGGAGCTTCCGAAAAATTTGGAACACGGGGATATAAAAAATGCACTGACAAATTTTTTCTTTATGGGGGTATTTTAGTGTCTTTGTTTACCCGGTTGGATTGCTGATGTAGCCGCTTCAAAAAATTATTTGAGCAACACCCAAAACAATACCTGGAAAATGAGAAAAGTATTTTGTGAAATTTTTTTATTAACCAGAGTAGAAGGGTGTAAAAAAGAAAATCAATTATGATTCAAATGAGCACGCATCAATAATAAATATTGATCAAAACCCTTGTACACTTCAGGCATTTCCTTTTTGATATCATATTTTTCTGGTATCATTAATTTTTTCGTAAACCAATCCATAAAGAGATCACAGTCCTGGTTTTTGCCACTTAATATTTTTGTAGCTGATTTGGCAGCTTCCCCTTGTTCATTAGTTAAAATAACTGCTTTACCCAGTTTATAAGTTCGATCCAAATTATTGTTTGCATCTTGTACCTTACCGGACTTCCAATAGAGATAACCGAGTATAAAAAAAATCTCCGCGTTTTTTTGATCCATCATGGAGATTTTATTGAAAATACCCAATGCATCATTATGCCTGTTCTGAAACACGGCGATTTCGCCGAGCCGTAAATTTGGATTTAATGTTATATTGTTCAGGGCGGCAGCACGCTGGTAATACCCTTTCGATTTCTCCGGATGAAAATAATCTGTATGATTAATACAAAAATAAAGATTGCCCAACTGATTGTAAGCCCTTTCACTTTGTGGGTTCAGTTCAATTAATTTTTCCCATTTTTCCTGAGCCTTATCAAATTTATCCACCTTCATATACATATTTCCTATGTAATAAATTGCGTCTTCATGGTTTGGATTTAATTTGAGCGCTTCCTGGTATGCTATAATGGATGAGTCTTCTTTACCCTGTAACCTGTAATTAGTGGCAAGATTGTAATAAGACCAAAACATTTGTTTAGAATCGGATGTTACAACTTCAGTAATTGAGCCACTTTGACCGGGATGCCCAAAATATTTAACTATACTGATGATTGCAAATGCAATCAGGAATAGTACTGCTATGAAAATAATTTTTTTGCGTTCCATAAAACCTCATCAATTAGGAAGCTTCTTTAAATTTTTAATATTTTTTTCTCCTTCCGTAATTTCTATACGTTCATTTACCGGTACATTCAGAAATTGCTGATTGAGTCCGCTCGGCCATCGGATATCAAGGGTATCTGCTTTATTATATTTTGCTAAACCAAAATGTTGTGTCAGACTATTTTGTGATAAGTATGAACTCTGATTATTCACTTCCCGGATTTGAGATACGTTACCACTTACTATTCTTATTCTGGCTCCAATTGCCGACCGGTTACTTTTTGTACCCACAAGTTTTAATTCCAACCAGTTGTTTTTATTACCACCGTTATTTCTCAATAGTACCCCCTGGCCACAATTATTTACAATAAATACATCCACATCCCCGTCATTATCAACATCACCAAAAGCTGCGCCCCTGCCTACATTTTCATAGGAGAGCGCTTCACCGCTTACTGATGTTACTTCAGCATACCCTTTATTAGATCCTTCATTCCAAAAGAGACGGTTTTTCATGGGAACCAAATTATTTGGATTATCTGCCTGTTGATTAGTGCTGCCGTTAACCACCAATAAATCAAGGCGGGTATCATTATCATAATCAATAAACGAAGTACCCCATGCCACATCATCCAATGAAACCTGGCCAAGACCATGGGTTTCTGCCTCATCCTGAAATTGAAGTGATTGTTGCGTTCCTGGCTTTTTACTATTTGTAATAAGCTTATTAATATAGAAACCATTTTCTTCGGCAAGCCAGTGTGTTACAAACAAATCCATATCTCCGTCATTTTCCCAGTCACCAACTGCCAGCCCCATGGCACCACGATAATCTGCTACGTGGGCAAGGTGGCTAACTTCATCAAAGGTTCCATTACCCTTATTTAGAAATAGCACATTATCAGAAACATCATTAGCAACATACAAATCAGGCCAGCCATCATTATTAAAATCACACCAGGATGCAGAGAGGCT
>JAVHOI010000455.1:0-1403 GCA_036169975.1 Ferruginibacter sp.
ACCGCTTACGCAGCAATATACACTATTGTAGGCAACTCAAAAAAAATGTTTTATTCAAAATAAATGGCTTACAGGGGAGTATATTTAAATTGTCGGTTGCGGCAATCTCCAACCATACCATAGCAAACGGTACTATTATTTATCAGGTTTTTTAATTGGCGTTCTCAAAAATTCCCGATGGCTCCGCCACCGCTCAGCCACATAAAAAGTGTGGGAATAATTTATCCGATAACAAAAAAAAAGTTTTTGCAATGCTCCCAAATAAAGTTCCACATTAATTTTTGTTGCGGCCGATTTGGGGATATTTCATTATTAAAAAATCAATTCATTCACCAACAAAATAACTTCCTGAAAATGTTTTGCCTGATGCTTTAAAGCGTGCATTTCAAATTCGCCCCATTTCCTGAAGGGTTGCCAACCTTGACAATAGTTTTTCAAATGATTAAAGTTTTTGAAAGGTTGGCAACCCTGTGCGGATTTTTAAATGCACCCGCTTAAATTTTTTCATTTTTGAAAATAAAATAAATGCTTACTTTGAACATTATTTAACGGTTATTCGCACTACAAAAATTGCAATATGGGAGATACCCTTCAGATTAAAAAACAACCCAAACAATACGATGTGGTTATCGTGGGATCCGGCGCCGGTGGTGGCATGGCGGCTTACGTGCTGGCAAACGCGGGGTTGAAAGTATGCCTGCTGGAAGCCGGGCCAGACTATGATCCCGCGAAAAATTCATCGCAGTTAAAAAACCCCTGGGAATCCCCCCGGCGTGGTGCCAGTACCAGGTTCAGGCCCTTTGGTGATTTTGACGCATCATTTTGGGGATGGGATATTGATGGTGAACCCTATACCCATGCGGAAGGAACCAAATGGGAATGGTGGCGGGCAAGGATGGTAGGTGGAAGGACCAATCACTGGGGCAGGATATCCTTACGATTTGGGCCTAAGGATTTTAAACGTAAAAGCATTGACGGGCTGGGTGATGACTGGCCAATTGGTTATGATGATATAAAACCTTATTACGACAAGATAGATAAACTGATTGGCGTGTTTGGCAGCAACGAAGGATTGCCCAACGACCCGGACGGTATATTTTTACCTCCGCCAAAGCCACGCCTTCACGAACTGTTTATTAAAAAAGCGGGAGCAGGTTTGAACATTCCCGTTATACCATCCCGTTTATCCATCCTCACAAAAAAAATAAATAAGGACAGGGGCGCCTGTTTTTACTGCGCACAATGTGGCCGCTCCTGCAAAATTTACGCGGATTTTTCATCTTCCTCCGTATTAATAAAACCTGCCCTCGCCACGGGAAATGTTGACCTGGTGACCAATGCGATGGCCCGTGAAGTATTGACGAATAAAGAAGGCAGGGCAACTGGTGTATCTTATGTGAATA
>JAVHOI010000456.1:0-14929 GCA_036169975.1 Ferruginibacter sp.
TTTTGTAACTCAATTGCAAAACAATATTATTACGGTTATGAAATTCTATTCATTTTTATTTATGTTCATCACTAATTCCTGTCTTGCCCAGCAATGGCAGGCGGAAGTAATGGCCGGTATATCCGGGTATAATGGTGATTTGTCCGGTAGCGCAATATCCTTCAAAAATATGGGGCCTGCCATAAACGTCAACCTGAAATACCTTATGCCCGGAGATCTTATTGTATTGCGTGCTGGTATCGCTTATGGAAGGATAAAAGGCGATGATAAAAATAATAAAAGTTCTTCTTTAAATACCCGAAACCTGAATTTCAATACCAATATACTGGAAGGGAGTTTGGTGGCAGAAGTGAATTTATTGGATCCTGAATATTTTGATGGCTATCCTTACCTTTTTGCCGGTGTGGGCGTTTATCATTTTAATCCTTACACTCATGATAAGAATAATAAAAAAACATTTCTTCGCCCTTTAGGAACTGAAGGACAGGGATTACCGGAATACCCTGATAATAAAATGTATTCCCTTACACAATTATGCCTGCCATTTGGAGGTGGGTGGAAATTGCGGATTAATGAAAAATTTGATATTATTTATGAGTTGGGCTTCCGCAAACTGTTCACGGATTATCTGGATGATGTAAGTACCAGTTATGCCAATCCTCAAACGCTTTTGGCAAAGAGGGGATCTACCGCGGTAGAATTAGCCTACCGGCAAAATAATGCCGGAGGTGCAATTGAAGGAAGGCAAAGAGGAAATCCCCAAAAGAAAGATTGGTATTACATGACCGGGATTAAATTATTGATTAAGCTTGGTGAACAATAATTTTTGGGGTGAAAATATGGGTGAACTGAAGTATTCTGGTTTTAATTTTTTGAGATTCTTTTGCTTTTGCGCCAGCTCAGGCAAACAGCGTTTTCAATGATAGATTTAATTACGATATTTTTTAAGTTTTCTCTTTATACGAATTGTAATAATTTCAGATGATGAAGCCGTTGTTATTTTTATGTTTATTTTTTTGCTACAACCCAATCGTAAAAGGCCAGGATTTTAATGACTTTTCGTTAATGGATTATAGGCTTCATATTCCTGCAAAGGAAACTTACTCCACTGCTTCTATTGCCGGTTATGTACAAGCGAATTTTAAAACAGACAGGGAAAAATTGCGGGCCATTTACACCTGGGTTATTACCAACATACGATATGATACGGATAGCATGTATCAGATCAACTGGAGTATGTACCCCGAAGAAAAAATATCCGCCACATTAAGAAGAAGAAAGGGTGTGTGTGAAAATTACGCCGCTTTATTTACCGATATCGCTTTAAAAAGCGGGTTTCAATCCATTGTTGTCAGCGGCATTACCAGGCAATCGGGTTCGGTAAGCAAAGCGGGTCATAGCTGGAGTGCGGTCTGTCTTCAGCAGGAATGGTTTTTATGTGATCCTACCTGGGATAATAATGATAATGGCGATACAAAGTTTTTTCTGATAAGTCCGGCTCAATTCATTGAATCGCATTTTCCCATTGATCCGCTTTGGCAGTTGCTTGATTATCCTTTAACAGAAAACGAATTTCGAAATGGAATCTTTTTATCAAAAAAAAATAAACCGTTTTTCAATTTCGCTGATTCCGCGAAAAACTTTTTTCAACTGGATAGCCTGCAACAATTAGAGGCGGCATCATGGCGCATAAGGCTGGCCGGGATTGCGAATGAGCGGCAAAAAAACTGGCTTGCTTTTAATCAAATGAAGATTGCGATTATTTACGGGGAAAAAGATATGAATTTGTACAATTCGGCAGTAGCGGACTTTAACAGAGCCAACACTATTTTTAATGATTATGTACAATACCGGAATAACCGGTTTATTCCTTCAAGATCCGATGTTGAAATCAATTCGCTGCTTGATCCTGCAATGGGGTTGCTTTCATCTGCCGAAAATAAAATGGATCAGATGGGGCTTATTGTAGAAAATTTTCAATATGATACCGGCTCACTAAAAAAAAGGTTAGCTGTATTAGCGGGGCGGGTACAGGAACAACAAAATTTTTTGAATCGCTATTTAACCAGTAGTGTTGCGGAAAGGGAAAAATTGTTTTACAGGTGAGCAGGTTTCATAAAATTTTTTGATGTGTGTAACCATTAAAAAAAATTAGATTCTTACGTCCTTATCTTTTTCATTTATAAAAATCATTTTATGAAAAAATTTATTTTATTTTTCCCGGTTATCGCCTGCCTTTTTTTTGTTACGGCATTTACATTTGTTGACAATAAAGATGATTGGAAAGCATTGTTCGATGGTAAGTCGCTTAACAACTGGAAGGTTGGAAATAATGCCGCCACATTCACGGTGGCGGATGGAATGATTGTGGCGCATGGCCCCACTGCACATTTATTTTATGAAGGAGACATCAACCATCATCACTTCAAAAATTTTGAATTTAAAGCTGAGGTAATGACTACTCCGGGATCCAATTCGGGTATATATTTTCACACAGCATACCAGGAAAGCGGGTGGCCCGCAAAAGGGTATGAGGTACAGGTGAATAACTCACATTCCGACTGGCGCAGAACGGGCAGTCTGTATGGCATAGCTGATGTTAAAGAAGTGTTGGTTAAAGACAATGAATGGTTTACCGAACATATTATTGTGCAGGGGAAACGGGTGCTTGTTAAAATAAATGATAAAATAGTTGTGGACTATACAGAGCCGGAAAATGTGCGGCGCAATTCCGCTGATTCTTTACGCATACTATCAAATGGAACTTTCGCTTTGCAGGGCCACGACCCCGGGAGTAAAGTGTTTTTTAAAAATCTCAGGGTAAAAATTTTACCTGATTAATAATCCGCTATATTGAATTATTTTGAAGGAATGAAATAAAATAGCTATAAGGCGATATCCATTTTTTGATTTTATTTAATCAATTTTTCATCCGCGGTTGTTAACCGAATTGGGTAAACGCTGGATAACTAACCGGAACGAACAAACTTTTCGTTTCTGACAGATGATTCATCCACCGATAGCCATTGCATCATCACTACATATTCAAAGTTGCAAAGTAAGTGGATCCAAGTAGTGGCGCTTTTTCGTTGAGTACCACATATACCGACACTTCTTTAAGAAGTTGCCCCATACGGCCGCTTTTATGGAATACATCTATCCAGGTATTTTGTTGAAGAAGCTTCAATACTTTGGGTGCAATACCGCCTGCCAGATAAAGGCCGCCTGTAGCTTTTAATTTTAAAATCAGGTTTACGGCTTCGGTTGCCAGATAGTAATCAAACATTTCGATGGCTTCCATACAAACAGGGCAGGCGCCTTCCATGGCGGCTTTACTGATAACGGGAGCCGGGTCATTGTTTTCCATAAGTTTCAATAGCCAGGCCGGGCTTTCTTTTTTTTCTATTTGTGTAAGAAATTCCCAGATTGTAAATATACCATTACCACTCAACAGCCTCTCCCAGCTTACATGTTCATGCCTGCCCTGTAGAAAATTTAATACGGCTACATCTCTTTCGGACCGGGGTGCGAAATCACAATGGCCACCTTCTGTAGCAAATGGATGATAATGGTTGCCATCAAAAAAAAGCCCGGCTTCGCCCAATCCTGTGCCTGCAGCGAGTATGGCGATATTTCCGGGTGTTTCATTGGTGCCTTTGCAAAGAATACTTAATTCTGCTGGTTTCAATCCTGCCAATCCGTAAGCAGTTGATTCCAGATCGTTCAGTATCGCAACGGGACTACCACCTGCATGCCTGCTTATTTCGTCACTATCAATATGCCAGCTTAAGTTTGTAAACTTCACCTTCCCCTCAATTACCGGCCCCGCAACGGAAAAACAAATTTTATCAGGCTTAGCCTGCCCTTCAAGAAAGTCGGTTAGTATATCCTGAAACGAATGATAGTCTTTACTCACAAAACGGCTTTCTTTGATAGTTTGCAGACCTGATGATGAATAACGGCTGAGCAGCATGTTGGCTTTGGTTCCGCCAATATCACCAGCTAATATAATCTTATCGCTATCCACTGAATGGTGAAGATTTTTGAAGGCAACCGGTATTAGCAATTTTAAATTCATCGTGCGTTTTTTGTTGCTAACAAAGGTAAGCCTGTTACCTTATTAATAATCCTGAATTATAAAAAATGTAGTAGCATTTTTCAGCATTAATAATGGGGTTATTGTGGTTCAAATACTTTTAAAGAAATTAAATATTGACTTCTTGTTTTGTTACAAAATGAAGAAAATGTTGAAGCGTAATTATTTTTTATTTTTGTCAAAAAAAAATAACAAAATCAAATTTGCCAAAGTAGCTTTTTTTTACAACCGTATTAAGTCTAAGCAGGAGTGTATCAGTTTGGCAAAAAAAATGCGGATTACTTTTTTGCTTTTTGTATTTTATATTATGGTTGAAAAGCCAAAAGGGGAAGAAAAATAAAATATGGGAATTCATTTCCACACTTTCCGGCTATATTCTAAAATAAAAATATTAAACTATTGTAATTATAATTTTAAAGCAGCTACATGGGCACTATTTAAAACCGGGCATTATATTAGCACGGTATTCAAAAAATAAATTACAATGGAAAAGATTGAAAAAATGCACATCATGGATAAAATGCTTCGTGAACTGGAAGATATTACCAACAGTCAGACTTCTTTGCTAAAAAAAATAGCCCAGCTTGAAGCGGATAACATTAACCTTGGAAACAGCCTCCTGGATAAAAGGTTGCCCGACATACATGAAAAAATAGATGCGGCATTGATGGAGGTAACGGCTGTAAACAGTGAGTTTGCAGCGGTAAGAGAGAAGTTTGTGACTGACAACAGGCTAAATGAGGTGTTGCCGGAAGCAACCAATAAATGATAACTGATTTACATTAATAATTCAATTATTTTTTATTTCAAAAAACCGGCTCAGGATTTTGATTAAAAGTTTTTTTAATTTTGTACATCGAGGTACATGCCTGCAAAATCATTTATTTAGCCTTTAAAAACACTTGCTTTGCAGGTGGTAATGTCCTGACGGCTTTGCCTTTAAAATTGGTTTTCTTGTATTTTTTTGTGCTAAGCTGTATTTTAAAAAGCCCTTTGGGCGCTGCATTCAATTCACCTTATTAGAAGGTGGTTGTTGAATTTTATAACTTCAACAAAATTCTTAAATCAATAACTTGTAAACATATTAAAATTGTGTTTGGTTGTATTAAGCGTTAACAGTGGAAAATAAGCTTTTGGGCGGATTCCTATCACCGTTTAATCTTTGGTACACTACTTGCCCCTGCTATGAAAAATAAATACCCTGAAATGAAACGAACCTTTTTATTTGCTACGCTCACTTGCTTAGCTCTTTTTATAAGTCTTATTTCCTTTACTCCGGAAAAAAATTCGGGCCTTGTTCAGGATGTATTAAGGCAGACTAATCAATTCAGGCGATCGAAGGGTTTGCCTGATTTGATTATGCGTAACGAATTAAATGTCATTGCCCAAAAGCATAGCGCAGACATGGCGGGTGGCCGTGTAGGATTCGGGCATAGTGGTTTTGAAAAGCGGAATGCGATGGCTTCAAAAAAAATAAGGCCAATCCGTAGTTTTGCTGAAAATGTCGCTTATGGCGCTACCTCCGGCAAGCAGGTGGTAACGCTTTGGAAAAATTCGTCGGGCCATCGCCGCAATATGCTGGGTCGATACAAATACATTGGTATTGGTATCGCAAGAAACAGGAGTGGACAAATCTTCTATACACAGGTGTTTGCGGGGTAGGGTAACCTATAAGGCCTGCCGCACCGGCAAAGCAGCACGGCAGACCTTATAGGTTTATACAGGCATCCAACCTGAAATATGAAGGGCTATCTAAGTTACTCTAATCCGGCAGCATTTTTTAAATAAATAGGCTGTTCGTGATATTGTATAAACTGTTCTACACTACCAAACCACTTCAGTACCTCCTCTCTTTTTACCATTGTGGAACTTTGGGATAAAAATGTTTTATAAGATGACCAGTGCCAATCAGAAATGTTTTTGCACAACCCATGATGTACAGGATTTTTATGAACATAGAAAATTGTGCTTCCAAACTGTAAGTCACTATTAACTTCAACTCTTCTTAAATAATCTATAAATAGCGCCCCCATTCGCCGGTACATTTTGTTATAGGATTTGGCGTAGCTGTTCAGGAAATTGGAAAAACATTCCATGATAAATTCAGGCACAATTGCCGAAACGAATTCTTTTTTGGGCTTCATTTTTTTGAAATGATCCTGAATTATGCTTTCGTTTTTTATTCTGATCATAAGGTGAAAGTGATTAGGTAACAAAGAATAACTAAAGGTATCTGCAATTGGAGTTATATACTTGCTATATCGCTGAAGAAAGAATCGGTAATTTTCATCATTTCTGAATAAGAGTTCATTTCCGACAGCGTGACTTAAAACATGAAAGACACCATCTGGATAAAGCGGAAGATGAAAATTATCCATCAATATATTTTTTTTATAAATATACAACCTAATTCGGTAAAACCTATAAGGTCTGCAGTGCGGCCAGTCAGCCTGGCAGACCTTATAGGTTATGAGACACAAAAAACAATGTTCAGGTCATTCAGCAGGCTTTTGCTGATTTTGGTTCTGGAAACATTCAGGGTATTCTTGACGTTTGCACCAATGATGTCGTATGGACAGGCGCCGAAAATCCAAATGTACCAATAGCCGGAACCTTTAATGGTAAGGAAGGGGTAAAGGATTTTTTTAACAAGTTGGCGGAAAATGTTGATTATTCTTCATTTGAACCAAAAGAATTTTTCAATGACAAAAATGCTGTCATCGTACTTGGGCATCATACTGGTAAAGTAAAAAGGACCAGCAAAACCTTTGACCATGACTGGTGTATGGTGTTTAGATTGAGGGATGGCAAAATGTATCATTATTATGTATTTGTAGATACCCGTGATCAGGCTGAATCATTTAAGTAAGGTCGAATATTAAGGGTAATTGTGCAACGGGACGTTTCTTCGGACAGGGATGAACTACGTATTTGCTTCTTTGCCTGGACAATAACCTTACATTATTCTTTATCAAAATGTATCTGTGTAAAAACTGTTAATAACAGTGAATAATTAGTGTAAACATTCAAAACTTTCTTTTGAACCATTCATCTATATTTGCCGCATACTTAAAATATAGATACCGTGCGTTTAAAGAGTCTTGAAATTAAAGGGTTTAAAAGTTTTGCCGATAAAACCGTGCTTCATTTTGATGAAGGCATTACTGGCGTTATAGGGCCAAATGGCTGCGGTAAAAGCAATATTATTGACAGCATCCGCTGGGTAATTGGCGAACATAAGATCAGCAACCTTCGAAGCGAAAACCTGGAGAGCCTGGTGTTTAATGGCAGCAAGAGCCGCTCCGCATCGGGGTTGGCGGAAGTCAGCCTTACTTTTGAAAATACCAAAAACCTGTTGCCCACCGAATTTAATATGGTGACCGTTACCCGTAAATATTACAAAAACGGGGAGAGCGAATACCGTCTCAATGATGTAGCCTGCCGCCTCAAGGATATCCACAACCTGTTTATGGATACCGGCGTTAGTACCGACAGCTATGCCATTATTGAACTGGGCATGGTGGATGATATCATCAAGGATAAAGAGAACAGCCGCCGCAGAATGCTGGAACAGGCTGCAGGGATAACAATATATAAAACCCGTAAAAAAGAGGCCAAGCTGAAGCTGGATGCTACGGAGCAGGATCTTGCCCGAATTGAAGATTTACTTTTTGAAATCAATAACCAACTGAAAAGCCTGGAGAGCCAGGCAAAAAAAGCGGAGAAATATTTTGAGATAAAAAAGGACTACAAGGAAGTAAGTATTGAGCTGGCAAAAGCGGCGCTGGAGGGATTCAACATTACTTACCACGACCTTAATCAGCAACAACAAATAGAAGTAGATAAGCGAATAGAACTGGAAACGGCCATTGCGCTGGAAGATGCGACGGTGGAGCAGGAAAAGCTGGGCTTTATTACCCAGGAAAAAAATCTGCAGGATTTGCAGCATGCCTTTAATGATATGCTGGGCGAGGTTCGCGGCAGGGAAAGTGATAAAAGCCTGGCCGCACAGCGCCTGCAATATTTAAAAGAAAGGGCTGCCAGCCTGGATGACTTTTTACAAAAAGCGGGCGGCCAGATGAATGGGCTTGACGAGAGCATTGAGTTTACCAATCTGCAGATAAAGGAAGATGAAGTAAAGCTGGAAGAATTAGATGGCAGGCTGGAAGAACTGAAAAATGGGGTGGAAGACAAGCGCCGGGTATTTGATGAAAAACGTGGCAGTATTGACGCCCTGCGAAGGGATAACCAGGCCATTCAAAGAAATCAGTTTGAAGCGGAAAAGAAAGTAGCGGTAGCGGATACCAGTATCCAGAATTTGCAGCGCACCATTGTACAGATACAGGAAGAAAAAACACAGCGCCAGTTGCAGTTGCAGCAATTAGAAGTGGAGCGCAAGGTGAAAGCGGATGAACTGGAGCAAAGGAAAGTGGATCTGCGGCAATTGCAGGATCAGCACGAGTTTACAAAGGAGCAGATATTGCAAACCCAAAATAAGCTGGAAGCCCTTCGTACCGGACTGGCCGGGGAAAGCCGGAAATTAGACAGCAGGAAAAATGAATACGCCCTTCTGAAAAGCCTGGTTGATTCGATGGAAGGTTACCCGGAGAGTGTGAAATTTTTGAACAAGAACCCCAATTGGAACCACGAAGCGCCATTGCTAAGTGATATTATTTATGTGCAGCCCGAATACCGTGCGGCGGTAGAAAATGTGCTGGAACCTTACCTGAACTATTACGTGGTTAATAATTTACAGGAAGGGCTACAGGCAATCCATTTGCTGGATGATAACAATAAAGGGAAGGCCAATTTCTTTTTGCAGGATAAATTTACCGGCTTCGAAAAAAGCAATCAACCAGCAGGAACAATACCTGCATTGAGTGTGGTGGAAGTAGAGGGCAAATACAGTAACCTTGCCAAACACCTGCTGGGCAATGTTTTCATTGCGGAGAACGAGGATGCGCTTGCCAATAGCAACGGGGCGGTGGTATTGGAAAAAACAGGTAAATATGTAAAAGGCGAATATTCCATCACCGGTGGCAGTGTGGGTTTGTTTGAAGGAAAAAAGATTGGCCGTGCCAGGAATTTGGAAAAACTGATTGAAGAAATCAATGCGCAGGAAATAGTAGTGAATGAGTTGAAAGCGGCTATACAAGCACGTCATAATGAAGTGATCGCTTTTAATGAGCAATTGAAAGAAAATGCCATTAAGCAAACACAACAGGACATCAACAATTTGACAAACCATGTTTTCAGTTTGCAAAATAAAATTGAAAACCTGCATTACCTTGAAGAAACGAGCGGTAATAGGATTGAAGATCTGCAGGAACAATTGGAAGCCAATCGTGATGCGATTGCGGGTACGAGGGATGATCTGGAAAAATTGAATACCCAATTGGAAGAGTTAACGGATAAGATGCAGGTGGTGGAACAGGATTACGCATCAGCGGAACAGGAATACAATTTCGCGACAGCTACCTTCAACGATGGCAACCTTCAGTTTACAAGGCAGCAAAGTAAAATAGTTAGCCTGAAGCAGGAGTACGGGTTTAAGAGCAGGCAGTTGAATGATTTAAAGGTACAGGTGGAAAGCAGTACGCAACAACTAACGGAAGCGGCCAACAGTATTTCGGAAACGGCTACCACATTGGCCAGTCTTGAAGTACAGGTAGTTGAAATGTTGAGGAATAAAGATATTGAAGAGAAAAAACTGAATGAGGCCGACCAGGCATATTACAACTTACGGAATGCCTTAGCCGCCAAAGAGACAGAGCTTCGCCACAAACAAAAATCGAAAGAAACGATTGATCATTTATTAAGTGAAATAAAAGATAAGCTCACCGATCTGAAACTGCAACTTGCAGGGATGAAGGAAAGGCTGCAGGTAGAATTCAGGATAGACCTTGATACAATTATTGATGAGCCACGCACAGGTAATGTTCCCTTGCAGGACCTGCAGGAAAAGAATGACCGGATGCGGAAACGATTGGAAAATATTGGCGAAATAAATCCTACGGCGATTGAGGCTTACACCGAAATGAAGAAGCGCTATGAGTTTATCATGGAGCAAAAAAACGACCTGGTAACGGCAAAGGATAGCCTGATGCAAACCATTCAGGAAGTAGAAGCTACGGCCAATCAGCAGTTTCTGGATACCTTTAATAAAGTGAGGGAGAATTTCCAGAAAGTGTTCCAGGCATTGTTTACCGAAGATGATACAGCAGATATGATAATGGTGGATCCATCCAACCTTTCTGAAACCGGTATTGATATTGTGGCCAAGCCAAAGGGCAAGCGGCCTTCATCAATTGGACAGTTGAGTGGTGGTGAAAAAACGTTAACCGCGACAGCACTGTTATTCGCCATCTATTTAATAAAGCCGGCACCGTTCTGTATTTTGGATGAAGTGGATGCGCCATTGGATGATGCCAACGTGGGTAAGTTTACCAAGATGATAAAGCAGTTTAGCGAGAACAGCCAGTTCATCATCGTAACGCATAACAAACAAACGATGAGTGCGGTGGATGTGATATACGGCGTAACGATGCAGGAGCCGGGCGTGAGTAAATTAGTGCCGGTGGATTTCAGGTCGTTGAATTAATATGAATTGAATTTTTAAAGCGCTAAAGTATATCCCATTTGGGCTTTTGAAACAATTGAATTTTCGTTATGTGCCAGTTCTGCCCTTTAAAGTGATGACTTTAACACAGCATTACGCCGCCTGATTTGTATCAATTTATTGTCAGATCATTTTTATATTTCATAAATGCAAATCAGTGGCAGGGCAAAAACATTTTTTCAAAAACCTCCAATATTTCAAATTCCATTTAATCTTTATAAATTAATGACAATTAAGCCTACCTTTCCTCATTAATTAGATATAAAATAATTTTTATGAGCAACGAATCAATTATTATTATTTTGATATTAGGCGCCATTGCCGGATGGTTGGGTGGCGTGATATTTAAAGGAAGCGGCGTGGGGTTAATCGGGAATATTATTGTTGGTATAATTGGCGGTTTTATTGGTCATTGGATATTTGGAAAATTAGGCATCCACCTCGGCACTGGTTACCTGAATTACATTTTAACCGCGGCTATTGGTGCGGCAATTTTATTGGCGCTTCTTAATCTGATATTTGGCGGAAGGCGATAAAGCGGAATGGTATTAATTTTATTAAATATCTGAAACCCGGCAATGACCGGGTTCTTCCATAAAATATAAGGCAACGGCATGTTTCCGGCAAGGCTTTTTACAATAATTTAATATTATATTTTGACCAGCCTTAAATAGACAAAATATGTTTGTTTATTACATCTCCTTATATTTTGAAAAACCTTAAGAACACCTGGAAAGGAAATTATAAAATATGAACGCTTACCCTCACGGACTAAAAATCTTTTAAATAGGTTGTATTCCTGATGTGATGGCTATCGGATCCGGAACGCATCTAATCAAATATCCATACGCGATAGCCTGTATTTTTTATCGTATTTTCGCCTTCTTATGTCTGCACAAAAAATAATTGGTGATTGGAAAAACAAACTCTTTAAGCCCGTCTATTGGCTGGAAGGAGAGGAAGATTATTATATTGACCTTATAATGAATTATGCCGAGCATAAAATATTACCGGAGAGCGAGGCCAGCTTCAACCTGACGGTTTTTTATGGCAAGGATGCCCTTTGGAGCGATGTGATAAATGCCTGCATGCGCTACCCGATGTTTGCCGAAAAACAAGTGGTATTGCTAAAAGAAGCGCAGCAGATGAAGGACCTTGAAAGGTTGGAAAATTATATTAAAAATCCATTGGCCTCTACCATTTTTGTGGTGAGCCACAAAGAAAAAACAATTAATAAAACCACCAAACTTGGCAAACTTATAAAAAAGGGGAGTGAGCTATTTACCTCAGAAAAAGTGCGGGACTATAAAATGGTGGAATGGGTGACGAATTATTTAAAATCGCAGGATTTTACCATGACACCCAAGGCGATCATTTTATTAACCGAACATCTCGGCAACGATCTGAGCCGTGTGGTAAATGAACTGGAAAAACTTACCCTCAACCTTGGCCAGCGCAAAAGCATCAACGAAGATGATATTGAAAAATTCGTTGGCGTCAGCAAGGAGTACAATGTTTTTGAATTGCAGGATGCTATCAGCAGAAAGGACCTCGCCAAAGCCATCCGTATTATTCAATATTTTGAAGGCAATCCCAAAGCAGTGCCCATACAAATGGTGCTACCGGCGTTGTATGGTTATTTCAGTAAGCTATATGCCATATTTGGAATGGCCGATAAAAGTGAGGGAGCTATAAAACACTTATTCTTTAACAATAGTTTTGCCGCTAAGGATGCGTTGGCAACCGCCAAAAAATATTCTTACGAAGGGGTGGAGCGGTCATTACTTTTATTGCACGAATACAATTTAAAAAGTGTAGGCGTCAACAGCGCCGGCACTTCGGATGCTTCATTGATGAAGGAGATGGTGGTGAAAATGATGGGATGAAAAAAACGGATAAGGGGTTAATTGAAAATGGAGAATGGAATAATTGATAATATTTTTTCAATTAAGAATAAAAGCATTTATCAGTAACCCCTATCTTTTTTAACTGATATTTTTATTTTTTGTTATTACTTCTTCGATGGAAACAATGCCATCATAGCCGCCTCTTTATCTTTTGCCAGTTGATTCTTCAAAGCATCCAGGCCGCTGAATTTTACTTCGCTGCGCAGATGTTTTTTTAAAGTGATGGTGAGAGTTTCCCCATAAATTTCTTTATCAAAATCAAAAATATTTACTTCAATCATTCTCTTTGTTCCATCCACGGTTGGGCGTACGCCAATATTCATCATGCCACTTTTATTTTTTATTTTTAATTTTTCATTATTAATTAATACCGCATATACCCCGTTGCCCGGTATCAATTTATTTTCATTTTCAATTTGCAGGTTAGCGGTAGGGTAACCAATTGTCCGGCCAAGTTTGTTCCCTTCTACCACTTTGCCACTAAAGAAATAATCGTATCCTAAAAAAATCCGGGCGGTCTCAATGTCACCCTGCAAAATGGCTTCCCTGATTTTGGTAGAACTAATGGTGATGTCCTGCAACATGTAGCCCGGGATTTCCTTCACCTCATAATTATACTTCTGCGCTTTTGCTTCCATTAATTTATAATCACCAATGCGGCCTTTGCCAAAATGATGATCGTAACCAATGATGATGGTGTGTGGATGAAAAGTATTTACCAGGAAATCCGCTATGTAGGCTTCGGCGGTTTGGTTGGCAAAAGCTGTTGTAAAAGGCACTACTACCAAATGGCTGATGTTAAGTTTTTGTAATAATTCAATCTTCTCGGAAAGTGCATTTATTAAAAAAAGCGGTGACTTCACATTTGCTACTACCTGCCGTGGATGCGGATCAAAGGTAATGATAACGGTTTCGCCATTTACTTTTGCCGCTTCGCTTTGCATCAGCTCAATGATCCTGCGGTGGCCACTATGCAATCCATCAAATGTGCCGATGGTGATTACCGCATTATGGAACGCAGGAAGTTTTTGTATGTCGTAGTGGACTTTCATTTTTTAGTGGTGCAAAACTACCTGAAAATTTATTAATGGATAATTGATAATTGAAATATAGTTTTGCAGCTCAATTAATACCATGAGCCTTTACAGTAAACGCGGTGTTTCAGCCCAAAAAGAAGAAGTACACGCCGCCACCAAACATTTGGACCAGGGGTTGTACCCAAATGCCTTTTGTAAAATTTTCCCGGATTACCTGGGCGGGGATGAAAATTCCGTAAGCGTGATGCATGCGGATGGTGCAGGTACCAAAAGTATCCTCGCTTATTTGTACTGGAAAGAAACCGGGGATATAACTGTCTGGAAAGGAATTGCGCAGGATGCCATCGTGATGAACCTTGATGATTTGCTTTGCATAGGCGTGTACAATAACATTGTTTTTAATTCTACCATTGACCGAAACAAGACAATTATTCCCGGCGAAGTATTGTCGCAGATCATCAATGGCTCGCAGCAATTATTTGATGAGCTGAAAAATTTTGGCGTAAATATTCATTACCTCGGCGGCGAAACCGCAGATGTGGGTGACGTGGTGCGTACCATAGCAGTAAATGGTACCATGACCTGCCGCTTTCCAAAAAATAAAGTAATCAGCAATGATAAAATACAGCCGGGTGATGTAATTGTGGGACTTGCCAGTTACGGGCAGTCAACCTATGAAAATGAATACAACAGTGGCATTGGCAGCAACGGATTAACGAGTGCAAGGCATGATGTGTTGAGTAAATTTTATGCGGAGCATTTTAAGGAAAGCTATAATACCGGCCTGGACGAAGACGTGGTTTACATAGGTAAAAATAAATTGTCTGACCCAATTTCTTTCACCGTTGATGATGAACTATTCACCACTAATATCGGCAAGCTGATCCTTTCCCCTACCCGTACTTATGCCCCGGTGTTAAAACAATTACTGGAAAATCATTTTGAAAAAATACACGGCCTGGTCCATTGCAGCGGTGGCGGGCAAACGAAGTGCATGAAATACCTTCCGGGCAATTTCAGGATCGTAAAAGATAATTTATTTGAAGCGCCGGAAATATTTAAAATCATTAAGCGAAGCAGTGGCAGCAATAATAAGGAGATGTATGAGGTATTTAATATGGGCTGCAGGATGGAAATATTTTGTGCGGCGGAAGATGCGGCAACAATGATTGCCGTAGCCAATAAATTTAATATTGATGCGCAGGTAACCGGCAGGGTAGAAGCGAATGATAAAAAAGAATTGGTGATTAAATTGAAGGAGGAAGAAATT
>JAVHOI010000456.1:15029-26290 GCA_036169975.1 Ferruginibacter sp.
AAAAGATGCCACCTTTAGACTAAAATTACAGGGATAGCATCCATTTAAAAGATGTCATCCCTGTAAACCCGAAAGGCTTATTTATTATCTACAATAAAAGTAAAGGGCTGTTTTCTAAAAGCATTTACTGCTTGCCCGTCTTGAATGGCAGGTTCCCATTTGGGGCCTTTTCTGATCAGATCCATACAATGTTCTGACGTTTTGGAGCCTGCATAATCATTTGTTTTGATATCAACAATAGTCCCATCTTTTTTTACAATAAATTGTACTACTATTTTATAGTTTCCTGTTTTCCATCCTTCTAAAACCGGTAAATTTGCCCTGACATTTTTAATGAGATAATTTCTCCATGCGGTATCTCCGCCGGGAAACCTTGGCTCATTTTCTACCTGGGTAAATATTTTATTGTCCTGCTGAACTGCATTTCTATTGTCATTTATTAAACCGGAAATAGGTATTTGGTTTTTTCCACTCTTTGCTTTGGTAGTAATTTCTATTGCCCCGTTAATTGCTTTACTACCATATTTATCCAATGCGGTTTTACCTTTTAATACATTGATGCTTTCAATGTTATTTGGCGGAATTGAATTGACATCCATTTTACTGCTTTGCAATTTTCCATCAATTACAATTATAGGTAGTTTATCTAAATTCAATCCATTAATTTTTATTTTTCCGCTTATTGTTGCATTGTTGATATTTGAATCTCCCTCGACTGTAATCTTTATATCATTAAATACAATTTCTTTTCCTTTGGTTGCAATTATCACCACCCCATTTTTCCCTTTATCTCCGTATAGTGCGATTTCAGTTTTTTCTTTAAGCACATTTACGCTTTCAATATTTTCGGGATTAACCTTTTTTAATTCGTCATTACTAATGGTTTTCCCATCCAATATGATCAAAGCTTTTTCATGATTCTTCAATGTGATTATCGGGAAAGTATCAGCTTTAGTGCCAGCCTGAATATTTTTATTGAAAGTGGAGGGTAGGTTGTTAATTCCGGTTTCGCCATTTTCTTTTGCTACGGCCCATCTTTCCACGGCTGCCAACACATTTTTTGCGATCTTTTCTTTTGCCTCATCAGTTTTCAGATAGGCTAAATCTTTTTTATTGGTGATATAGCCCGCTTCAATTATCACTGATGGGCAGGGGCTTTCCTGCAAAACCCAAATGCCAACTTTACTTTGTTGAGGAAGATTGTTAACCGGTAATTCATAATTATTCGCAAACTCATTAATGATGGCAGATGCAAATAATTTACTGTTGTAAGCATTGGCATAATTATCTTTAGCAACCCAAATACCCATCCCTGTTTTCATATTAGCCGAATCATTAGTCGTTGCATTTATGTGAATAGAAATAAACAGGCCGGCATTTTGTGCTTTGGTGAAAATGGCCTTTTCTTTCACAGACTGAAAAACATCCGTTTCCCTTGTAAGTACAATATTGATGTTGGCATTACTGTTAAGCGCTTTTATCTTTTTGATAATATCAAGTGCCAGGTCTTTTTCTTTCATACGGCCATCAAGGCTTAGTGCGCCATTATCGCTTCCACCATGCCCTGCATCAATTACCACTGTTATTTTTTTGCCATTATAAACAGGGTTGAAATTAGTTTTAAATGTTTTTGCTTTTAAAGTAAATGCCGCGAAAACCAATACGGCAAGGGGTAATGCCAATATGCGGCCGATATAGCCAACTTTTGGATTTTTATTTTTTGTCAGCATGAGTAATCTTCGTTTTATGGGTGAATAAAAAAATGGATTGATTAAGGAAAACCTGTGCCGGGGATAAGCAGCCTGCAGGATCATAGCCGCTAAAGCTTCCGTGCCACTATCCTCCACGGCTATTTTATCCGCGATAAATTCATGGATCATGTTTAGTTCTTTTTGAATCAGCCAAAAGAAAGGGTTGCACCAGAAAAAGATGAGCGTTGCGTTGATGAACAATTTATCGTAACTGTGTTTTTGCCGCACGTGTGCCAGTTCATGTTTAAATATCTGATGGCCGGCAGGGCTTTCCGGGTCAATATGATCGTTCCAGAAAATATATTTTAAAAATGAAAAGGGAGTGCCCTTGGCGGTAGTATTTACAAAGAAGATATTTTCCACAAGGCTATGCCGGTGCTTTATAAACAGGATACGGATTTTTATAAGGGCCTGAATAAAAATCGTAAGAAATAAGAATGAAGTAATGGAATAAAATAGCAGTATTGCCCTTTCGGTAGTGAAATTATTTCGCCTGGCTATGATAACTATTTCATCAAGGTATTCATTGCTGCCGCCAACTACCTGCAATAGCTTGATGCTTTGGGGTGCTGGCCCGGATTCATTGTGCCAGATATTAATTTGAATCAGTGGCAATGCAAGCGACAAAACTATTGCGGCTAATAAATAAAACCGGTTATACTGGTGAAATATTTTATTGCGCAGCATAAACCGGTAATAGCCAAATAAGATGCCTGAGCAAATTATCACTTTCAACAAGTAAGATGCAAATACGAGCATGGGTTATGAATTATGAGTGATGAGTGATTAGATTTAAGTCCTTAATTTCTTTGTGCAACATTTGTACTTTTAATTAGCAAATTATCACCTTAGCTGATCAGCACATTATTTTGCTTTCTTCAACTGCTTTAATAGTAATTCCAGGTCTTCCACGCTTAAATTATTTTCTTTCACCATAAATGAAACAGCATTGCTGAAGCTGCCTTCAAAATATCCTTTCACAAAACTCTTCATGCTGTTTTTGCTGTAGGCATCTTTACTTACCAGGGGATAATACTGGTGCATCCTGCCAAATACCTTTAAGCCAACAAATTCTTTTTCCGTCAAAATTTTTATGATGGTGGCTACTGTATTGCTGTGTGGTTTGGGACTGGGGAGTTCATCAATAATCTCCTTTAAGAATGCTTTGTCCAATTTCCAGATTACCTGCATTATTTGTTCCTCCGCTTTCGTTAATACTTTCATGATTGTTTTTCTTTTTGTTGGAACAAATGTATAACTAATAATTTAGTTATACAACTATTTTTTTAGTTAAAGCTGGATTTAATAGTTGACCGATAAAATAAAAATTTTATTACCGGCATTGTATAGAGTAAATTTGTGCATATTATCAGTATGCGATAAAATAAAATTTGTCACAGGTTCTGTTAACATTGCGGTACTTCAACATTGGTTTACAGTACAAGTGAGTGGCACCCGCCCGAGTGGTTCATTTCCCTTGAATGATATAGTTGGGCGGGCAAGAATGCTGCTATGAAAAACAAATGCCACTAACAAAAAACAAAAATCTTTAAATTTAAAACCGATTATGTCTCAGGCAATCATAGAACTAAAGCATGTAAATATTTATCAGGGGGCAAGCCTTATTTTAAGTGATGTAAATATTTCTGTTGATAAAGGGGAATTTGTTTACCTCGTGGGTAAAACAGGTACCGGCAAAAGCAGTTTATTAAAAACATTATATGGCGACCTTACACTAACGGAAGGAGAAGGTACCGTGGTTGGTTACAACCTTAAAGAATTGGATTGGAAAAAATTGCCATTCCTTCGCCGCAGCCTTGGTGTAGTATTTCAGGATTTTCAATTGCTGACCGACAGGAGTGTAAATGAAAATTTAAAATTCGTGCTTCGGGCCACAGGCTGGAAGGATGAAAAACTGATGGATGAAAAAATAGGCGATGTATTGGATAAAGTGGGTTTAAAAACAAAAGGTTTTAAAATGCCTTTTGAACTGAGTGGTGGCGAACAACAGCGTATTGATGTGGCAAGGGCCTTGTTAAATTCACCCCGGCTGATTTTGGCGGATGAACCTACTGGTAACCTTGATCCGCAAACGAGTGATGAAATTATGCAGTTGCTCTTTCAAATATCCAAAGATTACGGTACAGCCATTGTGATGGCAACGCATGATTATATGGTGATCAATAAGTTTCCGGCAAGGAAAATAAAAACAGAAAGAGGCAAAGTGTATGACAATGCGAGTATTGAGGATTAGGTGATGAATGATTAGCGATGAGTGATAACCAATTCGAAATAAACTTTCCCGTTTACAGATGCCTTTTTACGTTGGCTTAATATCAAATGTAAATTGTCCGGGCCAAAACACGTCTACGATTTTTTCCACGTTTTTTTGATTATTATAAAGTTTATCAAATAAATTTTGACGTCTCCGATTTTCTTCTAAATCATAAGGTATATCGTACATGTAGCTGATGGCTGTTTTAAAATCATCCGCATCTTCCGCAATCTGGCAAATGCTATCCAATCCAGAACCTTCCACACCCGCTTTGTTTACCAGGCAATGGCGCCCGTTGAAGAGGGCGTTCAGCAGTTTAAGTTTTACACCGGTATTGTTCATGGAAGGTAAAATATTGATTTGCGCCCTGGCGATCATATCCTGTAATTCCTTATCGTTTGGGTTGGCCACAAGGCAGGTGTGGGGATGTTCATGCGCCATGAACGTAAGCTTTTGGGAAGGGTTTCTGCCTGCAATTACAAAGGGAATTTCGAGTTTGTTGAATACGTTTTGCAAAAGCCAGATGGCGGCTTCTTCGTTTTCATTAATTGATAAGTTTCCATGGTAAAGGCAATAACAGCCTTTGCCTTCTTTGCCCGTCGCAATTGTATAGGGTACAAAAACAGGTAAAAGCGCAATATCATTCGCATTAAAAACCTGCCTGTACAATTGTACATCCTGCTCACTTAGCGCCGCTATTTTTACTTTGTCCGCAAGTTGCTTTTCGTATTTTTTCAGCAGCCTGCTTTCATGGAGGTAGTAAAATTTTTTTAATGGATTTTTTTCATGCAAAGCCAATTGATAATAATACACAAACTCCGTATTATGCAGGCGGAGCAAGACTTTTCTGTTAGTAAGTTTCCCTGCGTAAAAAAAATAGCTGCAATGAATGCCCTCTATCAGGATGGGATAATTGTCTTTCTTTAAATTGCTGATCAGTTCTTCATTTTTCCTTGAATTAACTATGTAGGGTAAACGAAAAGAAAAATGCCGGAAATTGTTTTGCCTTTTATAATAATGGATGGTTTCACAATATTTATTAAGCTCCTCCCGGGGCGGACGGTTGTACACAAAGCAGTGAAGATGAATTTTTACCCCAGCCTCATGCAGTGTTTTTATTTTATAAAAAAGATCAATCGCTCCGCCATAGTCGGCTGGCCAGGGTACATCATGTGTTATGATATGTAAGTGTTTTTCCTCCATCATTTATTTTAAAAACAGGTGGTGATAAAAAAACAAAAGTTTTTTTTCCTCCTGCTGCCAGTTTAATTGTACCCTGGCTTTAATACAGTTTTGATAAAGCTTTTCATAAAGCGCTTCATTATGTAGTAATTCATTCAGGCTGTTGGCAATAGTGCCCTGTTCCAAATCTTTTATCAGCAAGGCTACTTCAAATTGCTCATTGATGGTTTTATATTCAGGAAAGTCCATCGTTATCTGAGGTACAAGATGATGGATGTAATCAAAAAATTTATTTGCAAGGGAATAGTATTGGTTTAATCCAATATTTTCCACAAGGTTTACTCCAATATAAGCCTGTGGTGTAATGGCATCCAATTCTTCAGGCAACAACTTCCCCTTCACAAACACTTTATGGGTTAAATTGTTGCTTTTAATAATATTTTTTGTTTGATCCATAAAATTTCCATCTCCATATATTAACAAGGTTGCATCCACCAGGTTCATTGCCGGAATTAAATGTTCCAATCCGCGGGCCTCATTTACCGCACCCTGGTATAGGATATATTTTTCCTGATTGCCTGTAAACTGTTTTAATGGTATTAGCAAGGGTACATTCCTGATTACCTCGTACTTTACTTTATAAATTTCCCTGAATTCGTTGGCTATTTTATGGCCAACCGTATATCCGTTTGGAAAACGGGGCACAAATTTTTTTTCAATCCAATGCCAGATTTTGTAAATCCCCGGCCTTGTTACAATTTCTTTTTGCTGAGAAAAATATTCATGCGCATCATATACCCTTTTTTTATTTTTTAAAACACTTGAAAGCCATACCGGGATAATGGTATCTAAATCAATGCAGCACAGCATATCCGCTTTTGCAAACAGGAGGAAGAAGAAAAGCCTGAAATTGTATTCAGCATAAAACCCCGGTCCTTTTCTAAACCAGGTGGTAAGCCTTTTTTGTTGGTAGGGCTTAGGTTTTAAAGGTGGTGAAGACCTGTTTTTTGTGCCTACCAGGGTCACTCTATATCCTGCCGATGATAAAGTAGTACAGATACGTATCATTCTTTGGTCATAAGCCAGATTGTTGGTAACCGTAAAAAATAACTGCTTCAAAGCATTTGTATTACAAGTGAATTTGTTGATAAAATTTTTCAATAAAGGTTACTGTTTTCAGGGCATCTGTGCCATCCGTTACAGAACTTTTTTGACCTGACAGCGCCAGCATTATATTTTTGTAAACCAGATCATGGTTACTCATTGAACCTTTGTAAAAACCATAATCATTTGCGGGATTATTGGCTTTTATTTTTTCCGTATTAATTAAAATGGGCTGCTGGTAAATAATTTCATTCATGAATTGCCCGCCTAATTTTATTGTTCCTTTTTCTGCTACTAATGTCAGTGATACTTCCTGGTTTTTGTCAATGGCATTTACAGAATAATGGATGGAACCAATGGCGCCGGAAAGCATTTCCACGGCCAGCACCCCAGTGTCTTCAAATTCGATAGATTTTCCGTGAGCCGCATTTTTCCTGAATCCTGTCATTGATTTTTCTTCTCCTAAAAACCAAAGTAAAACATCAATATAATGACTGAACTGTGTATATAAAGTTCCACCATCTAAAAGGCGCGTCCCTTTCCAGGTATTGGCATAGTAAGCCTCCGGTCGGTTCCATACACAATTCAACTGAAAACTATAAATTTCACCTAAGCGGCCATTATCAAGTAAACCCTTCACTGCTTCCACTACAGGATTGTAGCGGGTAGATTTTACTACAAATAATTTTTTAGATGCGGCTTCCGCGGCTTTAATCATTTTCATTCCATCCGCTGTATTTATACATAATGGCTTTTCGCATATTACATGCAGGCCGGCTCGTAAAGATTGTATGCCGTGTGCTGCATGTAGCCCATTGGGCGTGCATATACTAATAATATCAATATCTTTTTCTGCAGTTAAAAGTTGTTCCAATGAATAATAAGCTACTGCACCAAATTGATCTGCTAAAATATTTGCTCTTTCCGGGATAATATCGCACACTGCTTTTACGTTCCCTATACTGGAAATCTGTTCTGCATGACGTTGGCTGATCCTTCCACAACCGGCTATAGCGAAATTATTTTGCATTTTTATAAACGCAAATATGAATGATAAAAAAGGAAGTTGAAAAAAAAATATAAAACAATTGCCATAATCTCAAAAAAAAATCCTATTCTTAGGTAACCAACCAACTTAATATGCCAGAAGAAACTATAAAACCATCAGATAAAAATACCTTTCGGCCTTTATTCTTAACTATTTTATGTGTGATAACCTTTATTGGAAGCGTTGCAGGTATCATAATAAACAGTAAAGGAATTATCAATGCCGAGGCAGAAGTGGAAAGGATTTCTTCGGGAAAGTCCAAAACACAGCTTAAGAATTTATTTTCTCCGGGAGGCAGGGCCACTTACCAACCAGTAAGGATTGCAAATCTAAACGTGGAGAATTACAGAAAATTTTCAATAGGTTGTATTGCCTCTTATCTACTATGCCTTGTAGGTTCCGTATTGATTTTTAAATTGAAGCGAACTGGTTTTTACTCCTTTACCTTAGGTACTTTCTTTAACCTTATTACACACTTTTTACTCTTTGGCGATAATTTCGGCGTAATGGGGATTTCTATAATAGTGGCATTGGGTGGTTTGGTATTCATAATTTTATTTGGTATGAATTTGAATTACATGGAAGAAACTTAAGTTATAGTTGTTATTAATTATTTAGTATTTTTTTTTATCAAATAAGCTCTACCAATCATTATGACAGAAGTTTTACAAGACTATGAAAGGTCCGCGGTAAGGCCGGTATTTATTACCGTTTTATGTATCCTCACCTTTATAGGAAGTGGATGGGGCGTAGTTAGTGAAAGCATAAAATATTTCACTGCGGATTCACAAGCCACGGCTATTTCCGTGGCTAAAGAAAAAGTGAATGCTGATTTACAAAAAAATAACGATTCCGGCAAAGGTTCCCAGTTTGCCAAAAAGATGATGAACAGCCTTAATACCTCACCTGAAAATATAAAAAAAGGGGCCTTGTCCAATACATTAGCAGCTATCCTTTGTATTGCCGGTGCGATTATGATGTGGAACCTAAAAAAGACAGGATTTTATTTATATGTGGCAGGCACACTTGTGGGTATTATTAGCCCCTTTGTGATTTTTGGCGGAGGTAATTTTATTGCGATACTTTCTTCAGCATTGATTGGTTTTATCGGTTTAATATTTGTCATTTTATATGGGGTAAACCTTAAATACATGAAGTAAAAAATTCCTTTTTATAATAGAAGCCTCCAATCCGGGGGCTTTTTATATTAAATTTATTACCTCCTCCAGTCTTGTGAATATTTTTCCCTACTTTTGCCAGCTAATAAAAAAGGTAATTTATCAAAGACGTTATTAAAAAAAAAGAAATGCCGTATTTAACAATCGAAAAAAAAGCGAAAATTTTTGCAGACTTTGGTGGTAAGGCTGCCAACACAGGTTCAATAGAAGGCCAGGTTGCGTTATTAACTGAACGCATTAACCATATTTCTGATCATCTTAAACTCAACAAACACGATTTTTCTTCTCAAAGAGGATTGATGATGATGGTTGGTCAAAGAAAGCGCCTGCTTACCTACCTTAGCAAACATAATTTGACAGGCTATAGAGCCTTAATTGAAAAATTAGGTCTTCGTAAATAAGCTGATCCCCATGTTTAAATAATTTAATTCCCAACTATTTTTTTAGCAGTTGGGAATTCTTTTTTATTTAAACAAAATTACACTGGGTGATTAACTACTCCTTATAAAAATTTAAATTACAAATATGAGTTTTAATACTAAATCAGAAACCTTTGATATAGGTGGTGGCCGCATGGTTACCATCGAAACAGGGAAGATGGCACGCCAGGCAGACGGAGCCGTAACAGTGCGCCAGGGAAATTGTATTTTATTAGCTACCGTTGTTGCCAATAAGGAACCAAGGGAAGGGCAAAGTTTTTTCCCTTTATCGGTAGATTATCAGGAAAAATTTTCATCCGCAGGCCGTGTGCCAGGTTCATTTTTTAAGAGGGAAGCACGCCTGAACGATTACGAAATATTGACCAGCCGATTAATTGACCGGGCATTACGACCATTATTTCCGGAGGATTATTTATGTGATGTACAGGTGCTGATCAGTTTAATATCAAGCGATGCGGAGGTAATGCCAGATGCACTTGCCTGTTTAGCTGCATCCGCCGCATTGGCGGTATCTGATATTCCCATTCAGGAAATTATTTCTGAAGTACGTATCGGAAGAAAAAACGGACAGTTCATTATTAATCCATCACGTACGGAATTAGCGGAAGGGGATCTTGAATTTATAATTGCCGCTACCGAAAATAATATCATGATGGTAGAAGGTGAAGCAAAAGAGTGCCAGGAAGAAGACCTGGTAAAAGCAATAGAACTGGGGCATGAAGCCATTAAAATTCAAATAAAGGCCCAGCAAAACCTGAGAGACCAGGTAGGAAGCGCCACTAAAAGGGTGTATGCTTTGCCTTATCGCAATGAAGCGCTTAATGAAAAAATAATCTCTTTTGGGAAAGATAAAATGTACGCAATTGCTTCGGCAGCATCCGCAAAACATGAAAGAAGTGATGCATTTGCAGCCCTTCATAAGGAAGTTGAAGAATTTTTAGGTGAGGAATTACCTGTGGAAGACAAGGCGTTGATTGGCCATTATATGGAAGAATTGCAGTACAATGTGGTAAGGAATATGATACTGAAGGATAGAAAACGTTTGGATGGAAGGGGAACGGAAGAAATCCGTCAACTGACAATGGAAACCGATATTTTACCTACACCGCACGGTTCCGCTTTATTTACAAGAGGGGAAACCCAGTCACTCACCACGGTTACTTTTGGTACGCCGCTGGATGAATTGTTATTGGAAAGCGCATTTAAATCTGACTATACCAAATTCTTTTTACATTATAATTTTCCTCCTTTTTCTACAGGGGAAGTAAAAATGATGAGGGGCGTTGGCCGCAGAGAAGTAGGCCATGGTAACCTGGCAATGCGTTCATTAAAGAAAATGATGCCCGGCTCAGAATATCCTTATACAGTAAGGGTGGTAAGTGATATACTTGAAAGCAATGGCTCTTCTTCAATGGCTACTGTTTGTGCCGGTTCACTGGCATTGATGGATGCAGGTGTACCCATTAAAAAACATGTGAGTGGCGTGGCAATGGGATTGATAAAAAAAGAAGACCAGTTTGCCATATTAACGGATATACTTGGCGATGAAGACCATTTGGGTGATATGGATTTCAAAGTAACAGGTACACGTGATGGTATATGTGGCGTGCAGATGGATATTAAAGTGGATGGTTTAAGTATGGATATTATGCGGCAGGCATTGGAGCAGGCACGTAAAGGCCGGTTACACATACTTGATGCGATGTATGCCTGCATGCCTGCACACAGGGATGACGTGAAACCACATGCGCCACGAATGGTTAAATTAACAATTGACAAGGAATACATCGGAGCGGTAATCGGGCCGGGTGGTAAGGTAATACAGGAAATACAAAGAGAAACCGGCACTACGGTAAATATTGAAGAAGTTAACAATGTTGGTGAAGTAAGTGTTTTTTCAGCGTCTAAAGAAAGTTTGGATAAAGCCGTAACCTGGATAAAAGGTTTGATAGCATTACCCGTAGTGGGAGACACTTATGAAGGTACGGTAAAGAGCATTAAGGAATTTGGTGCTTTCGTGGAATTTTTACCCAAAAAAGAAGGTTTGTTGCATATCAGTGAAATTAGCTGGAAACGTTTGGAAACAATGGAAGGGATCTTTAAGGAAGGGGATAAGGTGAAAGTGAAATTGCTGGATATAGATCAGCGTACCGGCAAGTTCAAATTAAGCCGCAAAGCATTGATGCCAAAGCCTGAAGCTCAATCAAGGCCATAGTTTTATAACATTATTTTTTACTCCGGGGGATTTTCTTCGGAGTTTTTTTTTACACCCATTTCCTAAGG
>JAVHOI010000457.1:0-6420 GCA_036169975.1 Ferruginibacter sp.
TCCAGCCTGCGCCATAGCCACCCCGATCGGCTTCAGTAACCGGGAACGAGAAGGTTTTTTTCTCCTGGTGAAGTTTAAGAAAGGAATATTTGTGAACTGATGGATCCTGAATGCCGGTTTGATTGTCCATGTACGGGTATTCAATACATAGCTACCACTGTCGAGCCTTCCGGAATAAGCCCGAAAGAACGCCAGGCGGCCTACAAAAGGATCGGTCATGATCTTAAATGCCAAAGCGCTGAATGGTTCCTTCACATCACAATGACGAAAGATTTCTTCGCCTGTATCAGGATCGGTTCCTTTTACCGCTTCAATATCCAATGGCCCGGGCAAATAGCGGACGATGGCATCCAGTGCGGCCTGTACCCCTTTGTTTTTAAAAGAAGAACCACAAAGCATTGGTATGATGCTGATATCAATAGTCGCTTTACGGATCGCTTCATGAATTTCATCTTCCGAGATGGTATCGGGATCATCAAAGAATTTTTCCAACAATTTTTCATCATAGTCGGCAACGGCTTCAATCAGATGTTGCCTCCATTCTTTTACATCTTCTATCATATCCTCAGGAATAGGAACTTCATTAAAGGTCATTCCCAATGTTTCATCATCCCAAACCATGGCCTTCATGGTAATCAAATCCACCACGCCTTTAAAATTATCTTCAGCGCCAATGGGCAATTGCAAAGGCACGGCTTTGGCGCCCAGCATTTCTTTAATCTGTTTTACCACATTCAGAAAATCGGCGCCGGCACGATCCATTTTATTTACAAATCCTACACGGGGCACTTTGTATTTATTAGCCTGGCGCCAAACGGTTTCGCTCTGCGGTTCCACGCCGGATACTGCGCAAAACAAGGCCAGTAATCCATCCAGTACACGTAAGGAACGCTCTACTTCTACAGTAAAATCCACGTGGCCCGGTGTATCAATAATGTTGAATTTATAAAGTTTGGTATCAGGTGTTTTTTTGTTTTGCACCATCGGAAAATTCCAAAAGCAGGTAGTAGCGGCACTGGTAATAGTGATACCTCTTTCCTGTTCCTGGGCCATCCAGTCCATGGTAGCGGCGCCATCATGCACCTCACCAATTTTATGATTTACCCCGGTATAATATAATATACGTTCGGTGGTAGTGGTTTTACCGGCATCTATATGCGCTGCAATACCAAAGTTTCGTTGATAACGTAAATCTGCCATCGTGTTTGAATTAAGAATTAAAAATTAAGAAATAAGAATTTGTTATAATCAATACATTAAGCCTTTTCTGCTTATAGATATTAACCTTTATTTTTGATTTTTTTTGACCCGGCTCCTGAATTTCAATTAAGCTTCAATACCAGGCTTTCCCGATTTTTTATCGGGGCCGCACTCTTCTACATTTTATTTATGTGGAGCTTTATCCACATTATGTAGTGCGCTATAATACCCGTAAGTGCTGGGTTCCGTGATATGATTGATATACTCTCATAATATGCTAAATAAATTACAGCTACAACCAAAACTACTTTACAATGCTGAACTTTTTAGCGCCGCAAAGGTAAGTGGATTTACCGGAATTACAAACAGCAAACATTAATCAAAAAGGCCTGATGAAAGATACCGGTCGCCCCTGTCGCAAACAATAAATACTATCACGCCTTCTTTCAATTCCCTGGCAAGTTTAATTGCGGCGTAAGCGGCTCCCCCACTGCTCATGCCGCTAAAAACAGCTTCTTCCCTCGCAAGGCGTTTAGTCATTATCCGGGCATCCACTTCATCAACTTCGATAATACGGTCTATCCTTCTTTTATCAAATATGGCAGGCAAATAGGCGTCGGGCCATTTACGTATGCCGGGTATTTTGGAGCCTTCAGCAGGCTGGCACCCAACAATTTGAATACTGGCATTTACTTCTTTCAGGTATTTTGATACCCCCATGATAGTACCCGTGGTGCCCATTGCCGAAACAAAATGAGTGATCCTGCCATTGGTGCCCTTCCATATTTCGGGACCTGTGGTTTTGTAATGCATACCCGGATTATCAGGGTTGCCAAACTGGTTCAGCATCAAATAGCCACCCTTTGCCACCTGCGCATTGGCATAATCAATCGCCCCTTCCATTGAATCCGCTTTTGGTGTAAGTACCACCTTCGCACCAAAAGCCTCCATAGACAAAACCCTTTCCCGGGTGGCATCCTCCGGCATTACCAATTCTATTTCTACGCCAAACAAACTGGCTATCATGGCAAGGGCGATACCTGTATTGCCACTTGTGGCTTCTATCAGTTTAATACCTTCCTTTATCTCGCCACGGTCTATCGCTCCTTTAATCATTCCATAAGCAGCCCTGTCCTTTACGCTACCACCGGGATTATTCCCTTCCAGTTTTCCATAAATAGTCACATTTTTATTAACAGGGATTTTTTTTAATTCAACGAGTGGTGTATTTCCTACGAGGTCTAATATGCCTGCCATGATTTTAATTTTATTTTGCCTTAATTAATTTTACAGACAAATTTCAACTGTAAATGTTTAAGCAAATGTAACGTGGCGGAGGTACAGGTATTTTTGAAATGCGATAATATTATTTAAATAAGATAATAACCAGGCCATCAATAATAGAAAAACAGGAAATAGGTTTTAGTGATTTTTTTTAAAACTAAAAAACTGGCTGAAGTAATAAATATTGAAGTTAAAATGCGTAAAGAATATAATCCTTCCTGATTTAAAATAAAATTAAAACAGGATAAAAACTTCATACGGATTAAATTGATTTAACCCTTTTATAATTTTTTTTAAAAAATTTCAGGATTTGAATACATTTGACAAAATAAAAATTAAAGTATGAAAAAATATTGCCTTGTATTATCGCTATCCATTTTTTGTTTTGCCTGTGGCAACCAAACCAATTCCACAGAAACAAAAGACAACGCCAAAACTACCCCATCCGCAATGGACAACCCTGATTATGAAAAAGGGCTCAGCCTGATCGCCAAATCAGATTGCCTTACCTGCCATAAAATTAGAGAAGCTTTAACCGGGCCAGCCTATGGATTGGTAGCTGCCAAATATGAGAATACAGAAAGTAACCGCAACATGCTGGCGGATAAAATAATTTCAGGCGGGCAGGGTGTTTGGGGGCAAATACCAATGGTGGCACACCCTAACATTACTAAGGAAGATGCCCTTGCAATGGTAAAATATATCATGTTGCTAAAAGAAGAAAAAAAATAAACATGAATAATAAATTCTCTTTTCTGGCAGTTTCTTTTGCCTTATTAATAAGTTGCAATAATGCGGAAAATACATCAACGGCGGCTACACCTAACGTTGACACCCCCACGAATAAAAAAGACACTTTGGGTGATGGCTGGGTTTCTTTGTTTGATGGAAAAACAACAACGGGTTGGCATAGTTATGGAAAAGATAAAGCAGGGGAGCTATGGAAAATTGCCGACGGGGCTTTGTACCTGGATACTTCCAAAAAAGCTGGTTATCAGACAAGTGGTGGCGGTGATCTGGTGTCTGATGCGGAATATGGAAATTTTGATTTAAAACTTGAATGGAAGATTGCCCCCAAGGGCAACAGTGGGATAGTTTTTTATATTCATGAAGACACCGCTAAATATAAAGAATCGTGGTTTACCGGACTTGAAATGCAGGTGCTGGATAATGGCGGGCACCCTGATGGTAAAATACCAAAGCACAGGGCAGGTGATTTGTACGATTTAATTTCCTGCACTAAAGAGACAGTGAAGCCAACAGGTGAATGGAACGAGGTTGAAATTATGTCAAAGGATGGGAAGCTGGATTTGTTTTTAAACGGAACCAATGTTGTTACTACCTCAATGTGGGATGACAACTGGAAAAAATCAGTTGCGGGAAGCAAGTTTAAAGCGATGGCTGATTTTAGCACTTACAAAAAAGGTAAAATCGCATTGCAGGATCATGGCAATATGGTTTGGTATAGAAATATAAAAATAAAGGAGCTATGATATAATAAAAAACCGGTCAAGTTTTAAAGTTGACCGGTTTTTTGTTTCTTAAAAATACTATTTTAACAGATTTTTTTTCATATACGAAAAACTATGCTGGACACTGGTAAAAGTATCGGGTACATAATTGTTTTCCTGCTCGAGGTAGTAATGTTTTATACCGGCAAGCGCAGAGCTGGCAATTATCCTTTTAAAATCAATACTACCATTGCCTATTTCGGTATTTTTAGTTTTGTTCGTTTTATCCATATCTTTTATATGCACCATCGGGAACCTGCCAGGTTGCTTATTAAAAAGATCAACCGGGTCAAAACCCGCCCTTATTGCCCAATAGAGATCAAGTTCAAGTTTTAGTAAATCCTTATCCGTATCATTCATGAAAATATCGTAGCCCTTTTGTCCATCTATCAGTAAAAATTCAAAATCATGATTATGGTAGGCTAATTGAAGGTTGGCCTTTTTACATATTTCACCTGCTTTATTCATCCGCTCCGCAAGTGCCTTATATTGATCAATCGTTTTTCTTCTTTCTTCCGCAAGGTGTGGTATTACAATGTATTGGTGCCCTAAAACATGACCCACATCGCATAGTTTTTTTACATCATCCCCATCACCTTTTTCAAAAAGCATTTTTGCCGGAAGGTAATGGCCACTGGGACTGGTTAAATTATTATCTTTTAACAATTGACCAAATTCCTTTACACTCAATCCAAAAAATTGCTCATTTCTGGTTAACCCAAATGTTTCCACTTCTTTATAACCAGCAGCGGCAACTTTGCCAATAACTCCTTTTACATCTTTGGCAATATCATCCCTTAATGTATATAACTGGATCCCAATTTTAGTTTGTGATTTTAAAAACTCAGATGGGTTCAGTGCTAATCCGGTGGTTAACAAAGCGGATTGTTTTAGAAAATTACGTCTGGCATTCATCGTTTTAAAAATTTATTTGAACACTAAAGTTACAAAAAAATTAAAGGCATCTGTTTTTAAATTAAGGTTCAGCATTTTAAGATATTAAGCTGGTCACACTTCAACGACTGGCTGCGGTTTATCAAAATAATAAATGACCCCTCCTGAAAGCAACACAGCCAAACCTATCAAACTCTCCACAGGCCTGTCTATCAGCGTAAAAACCAATACCCATCCATTGAAAATTAAAAAGATGATTTGAAGAACAGGTTTAAACGGGCTTATGAATGTTCCGGGTTTTTTATTTTTAAGAAATAAACTGGTGGCTACTGTAAGCGATGCCATCAGTTGTAATACAAAGCCTGCATACAATAAAATTTTTTCAAAAGAACCGGTTAAAGCAAGCACAATGGAAATAAACACATGTGCCCATACGGCGGCCACCGGTATGCCATGCTTATTCTTTTTGGCTAATGGTTTCCACAATTTGTTTTCCATAGCCATAGCCCAGGTAACCCGGGGGCCTACCCATAAATAGGAACTGATGGTTGCTACTAACTGAATAGCAATAAAAATACTTACCCATTTTCCACCGGCTGTTCCGAGAAGATTGTCGAAGGCGATGAAGGTAACTTCTTCTTTACCCTGCATCTGCAAAGCTGTTGCGTTTTTTATTAAGGCCAATTGAAACAATACATAAACTACTGAAACAAAAAGCGTACTTCCTATCAAAGCTTTTGGGAGATTTTTTGAAGAGTTATCAATTTCATCCACAACATAAGCGGCGGCATTCCAGCCGGTATAGGCAAATGCGACATATACCATTGAAACGGCGAAACCAGGTTTCAAGATTTCCTGTTGCCAGCTATTGTTAAAGTTAATAGTGTTATTGGTGTTGCCTGTAATGAAAAATCCAAGAAGGATCAGGATAACAATAAATATGACTTTAATAATAGTAGAATAATTTTGAAATCGGCTGCTATGCCTTATTGTAAAACTATGCATCAGTCCAATCAATACAATAATGCTGATGGCGAGCCAAACATTTCCCTGTAAACCAACAGGTGCAAGGTATTTTGTAAATGCCATAGCTGCCAGTGCAACTGGTGCAGAAAAGCCCACCGTAAGCCCCGCCCATGCTGACAGATAGCCCATTAACGGATGAAACACTCTTGACAAATAAATATAATCGCCGCCCGATTCCTTAAAATGCGTTCCCAATTCAGCATAAGCAAAAGCGCCAAATAAAGCTAATAAACCACCTGCCAGCCAAAGCAATAAAATACTCCAGGTATTTTGAACCGAAGATAATTGAAAGCCAACACTGGTAAAAACACCAGTACCAATCATGTTGGCTACCACTATGGCTGATGCAGTGTAAATACTTATTTTCTTTTTCAACTAATTTATTTGGAAACTTCAAGATAGTTATTACGTTTGAAACTAAATATTTAAACAATGCAGCTTCCGGGTGATTAAAGTAACAAATCTATAAATTAGTAAGAGATTATTTGCCTTACTTTCCTCTCTC
>JAVHOI010000458.1:0-6405 GCA_036169975.1 Ferruginibacter sp.
CTGCGTAGCTAATTTGAAATGCACCCGATAAGAATGCCAGCGATGACATCGCTGTTAATTCAATATTTTTCAAATCATCCCGGCTGCATCGCCAGTTTTCCGCATGCTGCTTTTCATCTTTTGCCAGCGGTGATCCAATTCCGAAAACTACCATTGATTAATTATCACCCCAAATATAATTCCATTAACTGCCTGGCCCACCAAGGCCCCTGCAACACACCCCTGGCGCCCAATCCGTTCAGCATAAACATGCCTGCATGCCGCGGATGTTGCCTGGCAATCACTTCCCTGTTTTGCGTGGTAGGCCTTATGCCTGCTTTGTGATCAATGGCCGTAAATTTATTTTCAAGCATTTCATTCAGCCGGTTTTCAAGCAGCTTTTTACCGGCTTCATCAGGCTCTTTATTGCTATTATTCCATTGATAAGTAGAACCTGCCTTAAATATATTATCACCTTTGGGAACAATATAAATTCCGCTTTTTTTAATGATGTGGTCGGTAGTGCATCCATCATATTCAATTGTCAAAACATTTCCTTTGCAGGGTATGATATTTTCATTGCCAAAGAACGGGTTATGAATGGCATGGTATCCTTCACAAAATATAATGTTGTTAAATTCCATGCCATGATATTCCATTACTGCATTAGCAATCCGTAAATCTTCGTACAAAAACTTTTCTTCTATCAACGCATCATTTTGCTTCAGCCACCGTGCAAATCCTGCGATTAATAATTCGCAGTCAACCCAGCCTGAACAGGTGATCTCACAAGCACCCAACTCCTGTTTTAAATTGGGCAAAACCTGGGGATTAGTCAGTATATATTTTGCGAAATCCGCCTTTACAGATTTCGCGGTCCAATCAATTTTTTCGGTTACCGAACCGTACACCTGGTATATATTGTTCAGGTGAAGGAGGGGGCTACCAAGCAACTTCTCTATTTCCCTGTATATTTCAATTGCGTAAGGAATTTGCTGCGGCACTTTTGGATGAATAGTTTTTCTTTTACCACTTATGGGCGTAAACATGCCCGCGGCAATACGGCTTGATGTATTTGTACAGGCAGGATCAATTACCGTAAACGGAATTTGATGAAGATGAAGCAGAAAAGCCATCAAAGATCCGGCAATTCCCTGCCCTATTATAACTGTATCCGTTTTTTTCATCTTATTGACGCAATTATTTTTTACAATCCCGCTTGTTGATTTTAGGTGGCCAAAATTAGGCAACCGTATTGAATTTGTAAATCCTTGATTTGTCAACTGCATGAATAATCCTGAAACCCGCTCCATAGGCTTCAACACTTTCTTTTGAAAATGAGCAGCCAAATAAAAATAAATGTGTTATTGATAAAAATATATTTCTCATTTATAAGTTTTATAAATTTTGCGGCAAGGTAAATTGCCAACAACAATTGTATTGTTAAAATACTGTTCAGCTTATCTGCAAACGATATTACCATGTCAGGATACAGCGGTTAAACCCCTGAATTTTTTTCTCCGTTTTTTCGTATGCCGTGAGTTGAGCATGGCAAAGCCCCGACATCATCAATAACCTTTTGCGAGACTTAATTGGATGGAATGGTTACTTTAATGGAAAAGCTCAAAGCCAGGGAGCATATATTTGGACAACTCCGGCAATAAGTTACCACTGAAATGAAATATTCAAAAAAGGTGCAGTTTTACTTTTGCGGTAAATAAAATACGATATTCTTCTTTATTAGGATTTAAACAATTGGGAAAAAATGGCTTCACAGATTTAGCCACACTTAAATACTTTAAATGTAACCAAACGTTTGCCTAATTGATTCATGAGGCACGAATACAACATTTGCCCCAAGGGAAGCAAAGTATGGATAACCCAAATTAGTGGCTACTTTTTACTACCTTCTTTTTATTCGCTATTAAAAGTTCGCTGGTTAAAGTAATGCCTGCAATAAGGAGAGCAAGCATCAGTGCAAAGGAATTTAAAATTTTACTTCTTGCGCAATCCCTCTCCTTCTCAGGCCATACCTGAGAGATATCATAATTAAAATCTTCCAATAATTGCGCAGGTGTCAATGTACGTTTCCTGGCTTCATAATCATCAACTTCCGCCTGCGCCTCAGTTGTATATTTACATCCACCAACAATAATGGAATCCCGTGAATTGCTCACCATGGCATTCTTTGAAAAAGGGACTTTCCCATATTCGTTATTCAACGTGCTAAAGTTGAAGTATGAAAAAATAAATCCAATCCATAAAACGAATGAAATAACCGCGGCTGAAATAACAAAATTTCTTTTACTTACTTTAGGTTGAAATAAATAATTTACCACGAGTGAAATAATCAGGCTGGGCAACAATGAAACCGCTACCGCGATTGTAATGGCATCCTGCCTTATTTCATCCGCCTTTATAAAGGCAGCAAGGCTTATCCAGTCACCCGCAATTACCAATATAAAAAGCAGTATCCGGTCCTTTAAGAAATCAACCATACTATTAATTTTCAAATTAATTTTCAACTATAAAACAAAGTTTAATCAACTTCATATCATCAATCACTTTATTATCCCTAAGGTTAATACCGGGCCTCAGGTATAACCTTTTATTAGTTACGTCCTGCAATACAAAACAATAATTTCCTTTTGCAAGAAACACCGGCAGGGTTGATGCCGGAACCGACGGGTGGTATTTAAAGAAACTTAAAGTATCACAGCCGGGTGTAAGGCTGTACTTCAATCCATTGGCGCCATAATATACATTGAATGAATATGGTTTTGGCTCCTGGCTCCATTTACCTTCGGCGCCTTTGGTATATACATAAACATTCGCATTAGGCAATTCAGGCTCATCCTCATCGTGTGAAGTTTTATCAGCCATCCCGGGATCATATCCTGCAAAATAAAAAGCGGATTTTTTATTATCCGGTATAAAGCCATTGGTATCCCTTCGGATTATACCCTTTGTTGAACCTATATTAAATTCAAAAAAATCATCCATCATTTCGCTGATAGCCTGCAATGCTAAAGTAGTATTTGTTGACCGCGGAAGCTGCTCCATTAGTTTATTGATATCCTGCAAAGAAATCAGGAAAAATTCCATTTGCAGGGCGGAGATATTTTCGGAATAGTTATTTATGCCGGGCAATATTTGTTTGCCGAATGTTGCCAGGGAATCTTTAAAAGTCCGGGGGATTTTATACAGGGCATTCACCATCCACCGCATTCGATTAAAAGTTTTAACAGCAGATTTAAAGGAGTTGTTCAGCATCACATTTGTTTTAATGACAAGCGCCCTGTGTTCATTTATTTTCGTCTTAAGTTCATTAGAAACAACTGGGAATTTTATGGCTTTAAATTTAAAACGGTTCAATTTAATTTCTTCCATACCTGTTTGCTTATTATAGGCATCAATAAGATCAATGGCATCGGGATTGGGATAAATATTGTTATCTGTAAAATACTCCGAAAAAAATCTGTATAGTTCCATTCGTGCCGGATTCTTTTTTTGCAGTACAAACCTTTCAGAAATTTCTGCCATACGCAGATTCTTTATTGACTGAGGGCTCTGGCCTGATGATACCATGATTACCATAAAAATCAGGCACACGGTAATAATACATTGTTTCATTATTTGTGTATTTTAAATTAAAATAAAAGCGGGCTGCCGCACCATTGTAATCATAAATAACAGGTCTATAAGTTTACATCAAATAAAAACGATATGCAAATATTTTTCATTGTATTTTTAAAAGTATATGGCTTATACTTTATAATATTTTGAAGAAACTTTCAGGGAAACTTATTTTAATTCAGGTATATAACGATTGAGAAGTGTACCACATTACGGTTGAAATGCCCCCCTTGCCTGGGGCATCCTGTGAGTAATAAAATAAAAATGGTTCAAAGCCATTTTACCCTTTGGCCTGCATTGGCGTGGCGTAAAACAGCCGCTAAAATCTTTGACAAAGTAAATTCTCTTCCTGGTTCTTTACACTTTGTCGTATTGTGATAAAAACTTTTGTAGATGAGTCTGTATGGGTGCATTTTATATTTCAATATACCCTGTTCCTACTATCGCTGATTTATCAATTCATACCTGATGCTGATGAGCAGCTTCCGGGCTATTTTTATTTTGGCAATTATGCTGTATCTGCGCTGTATCTGTACATTAAAATATAAACTTAAAGCGGGGTCAGTGCGCCTGGCTGTTCAGGCGCTTTCTACCAGGCCGCTTCGCAACTGCCGGTATTCTCATTCCGTTAGCATACCTCATTTTCATTCTCCCCACTGATATGCCTGATTGGCAACAGCCCTACAAAACCAATGAGGTGATAAAAGGTTTCAAATCTTTTATCACCAAAATAAAAAGCCCTGAAAGCCAACGCTATCAGGGCTTTAAAAGTATTAAATACCTGTAATGGAAATTTTTACCCTTGCTGTTTATTTTACCAAATTCTAAAAAACCACTTTACTATTTTATGGCTTCTCAAAATTTTACCCAATTAAAAATAACTCAAATTAGTTTTAGCCGTAAGGGTCAGCAATGTTTCATACATGAGTTTAATGGTATTCTCTACATCGCTTTTATGCAACATTTCTACCGTGGTGTGCATATAACGAAGCGGAATGGAAATCAGTACCGAAGGGCAGCCATCGTTGGCGTAGGCAAAAGAATCCGTATCAGTACCCGTGCTCCTGCTTACGGTATTTAACTGTACCGGGATTTTATTTTTGCCGGCCACCGCCTGCACCAGGTCCAATAGTTTATTGTGTACCGCCGGGCCATAGGTAAGCGAAGGCCCTTTACCACAGCTTGTTTCACCCTGTATCATTTTATTAATCATAGGCGTGGAAGTGTCATGCGTTACATCGGTGATGATGGCGATATTGGGTTTAATCCTGCGGGCAATCATTTCGGCGCCACGCAAACCTATTTCTTCCTGCACGGCATTTACCAGGTACAATGCAAAAGGTAATTTCTTTTTGTTTTGTTGTAATAACCTTGCGACTTCCGCAATCATAAAACCACCAATGCGGTTATCAAAAGCACGGCCAATTAAATAATCATAAGCCAATTCCTCATAACCTGCTTCGTAGGTGGCTACGGCGCCAACATGGATGCCTAACGCTTCTACTTCCTTCTTGTTTCTTGCGCCACAGTCTAAAAAAAGGTTCTCCACTTTGGGTTGTGTTTCCTTGTCGCCATTGCCGGATCTTGTATGAATAGCCGGCCAGCCAAACACCGCTTTTACCGCACCTTTTTTGCCATGAATGAGTACCCGCATGGAAGGCGCTATCTGGTGATCTACTCCCCCGTTGCGCTTCAGGTAAATCAATCCTTCGGGGGTGATATAATTTACAAACCAGCTTATTTCATCCGCATGCGCTTCTATCACTACTTTAAAAGGCGCGGTAGGATTGATGACCCCAACGGCGCTTCCGTAAGGATCCGTAAAAAAGGTATCCGTAAATGGCTTCACATATTCCAGCCACATTTTTTGCCCGCTGCTTTCAAAGCCAGTGGGTGAAGGATTGTTGATATAGTCCTTTAAAAAAGTATAGGACTCATTAGTAAGGATACTCTTTGGTACTTTTGCTTTTGCCATGAAATTTATTTTTTTTGTAAAATTAACTAATGTTATGTTATTAGTACAATAACGGTTTAATTCGTGCATGGGTGAATCGTCATGGTGAGCCACCCTTTGGGGGTGACTCACCATGACGATTCAAATACTTGCCAGCCCGGTCAGCAGCGCTGATAAAAACATCAGCCCATCTACCCCGAAATAATAAAAAAAATAATCCCTTTTCTGTAATGAAAGGATATAAACAAATATGGTGATCAATCCCGTTGCCATGAGTGCGGCTACCTGTGGAATGGTAACGGGATATGCTTTCAATGAATAACTGACACAGGTATAGCCTAAAAAAATGAATCCAATCAAATAATGAAGTACCCTGGGTTTGATATCGGTAGCCAGGCTTTGTAATCCACGGATCTTATCCACTGCCGCATCCCTTTTATCGAAAATGATACATAACATCAGCATAAACAAAAACCGGTTAACAAAAATCAGCGATGCGGTATCACCCATTTCATATATTGGTATTTGCAAAGGAATGAGAATGGTTACAATGGTCCATGCAAAAGCAAGCAATATTGTTTTTAAAAATCCCGCCTTTCTGGTAAAATGAAACCGCTTAAATGGCAATACGGGTATTGCATAAAAACCAAGTAGAATAAAAGTGATGATAATATTATACATCACCAGATGCACCTTAGCCATACAGAAGGCCATGCCGGTTAACGCCGCCAAAAGTACAAAAAAAGAACTCCGGCCTGATTGCAAAAAAGAGATAAGAGAGGTATGCCTGTTAAATGAAAACCTGCTCACCATCCAATAGGCATTGTAGCCGGATA
>JAVHOI010000459.1:0-20591 GCA_036169975.1 Ferruginibacter sp.
GTAACAAAATCACCGGTAATGATTTTAAATGGATCTGCCCCCGGGGTTATATCCTGTATTTTTTCCAGGGTATTTGCTTCGGAAGGAAGAAGTTGTTCGTAGTTGGTTCCTTCCAAATCTCTTCCTTTAAACTCATTTAATATTTTCCATGGCAAAACCTTGTCTCCTTCTTTATATGCATCAAAGTCCCCATTTTCCGACTCCGGTTTAAAGTATTTTGTGAGCGAAGCCCTGGCCAGAATAACATTGTTAGGTAAATGAGTGTACGGGTTAAAAGTTTTTACAAGAACGTAATCAATATTTGAACCAACGGTTAGGCCCAGATTGGAAGGCAGCGTCCATGGCGTTGTAGTCCAGGCCAGGAAGAACACATCACCCTGAACAACATTTTTAATTTTTAATTCTTCATTTTTAATTACCCTGAACATTGCCACTACACTGGTATCTTTCACATCCTTATACGTTCCCGGCTGATTTAATTCATGAGAACTAAGCCCGGTTCCCGCAGCGGGTGAATATGGTTGGATACTTACGCTTTCATATAAATATCCTTTTTTATAGAGTTCACTTAATATCCACCAAAGGGTTTCTACATAGTTATTTTCAAAAGTTATATAGGGGTTATTTAAGTCAACCCAATAGCCCATTTTATTGGTAATATCATCCCATTTATCCTTATACTTCAATACTTCCTTGCGGCAGGTTGCATTGTATTCTTCCACTGATATTTTTTTCCCAATATCTTCTTTGGTAATGCCCAATAATTTTTCAACCCCTAACTCTACAGGTAAGCCATGTGTATCCCAACCGCCCTTCCGTTTTACCTGGAAACCCTGCATGGTTTTATAGCGACAAACCAGGTCTTTTAATGTTCGGGAAATTACGTGATGAATGCCAGGCATACCATTGGCGCTGGGTGGCCCCTCGTAAAATACAAAAGGCGGGTTACCTTCCCTTAAGATTACGCTTTTTTTAAAAGCATTGTTCTTTTCCCAATTTTCCAATATCTCTTCACCGATGCGGGGCAGATTCAGTTGCTGGTATTCTTTGTATTTGGCGCTCATAATCTTACTATCTGTAATATAAAATGTGGGCAAAGGTAATAAAATAGGCTTGTTTGCGGTCATTCAAAATCAGGTTATCTGATATTGTTTTCGAATAATTTTTCAAGTTTTCCACAATAACCTGCCTTGGCATAATATTGGTTAATTCATAATGCTTTCAAAATACAAGAATCCTGTACCGGTTTGAATTGTTTAGCTTTTATCCGATTTTTTTAAAATATTTAAGATTGAATACAATTGTAGCCCTTCAAAATTTATTTACTCAGTTATACTGGTTTTATTGATGAAATAATAGTACCAGTTTGAGTTCGTTTGTTTTAAAAATATTTGCAAAGTGAAAATGACATGTGACGAAAATCTTTGCTGGTTTAGGGTTTTATTAGGGTAAAGACGGGGGTATTCCTGCTCCCGTCACTTATTTTTTAATCTAATTTAATTTCATAAATTTTTATGTTCCGTTTTATAATCTGAATCCAAAAGAAAAAACCAAAAATCAAAATCAAATCTTAATCCAATTTAAAACCATTTCCAAATCCTTCAGAAAAGCCAATTCCATTGAAAACACTTAACATTCCTGAAACCAATTTCAGGTAAAATAAAAAGCCTGCTGAATTTTTAGCAGGCTTTTTATTATCTGTAATTTCATACTTATAAGAACAATATTTTTCAGGTTTTTATATTTTAATATCCAAATAGCGCATTTAGCTGCGTCATTTCAAAATATCTTTTTTGCCATGAGGTATTTCTTCAAATCAAATAATTATTAGCTTTCCCGCATTGCTGAAAATTGGTATTGATAATAATTATCCCGTACCGCTTATGCCTTCTTTTCACACCGGGTAGTCAATTTATTCAATAAAAAAAACGTCTTTTCCTTGCATAGTATCAGTCTTTTACTAACCGCCCTGATATAGGTATCGATCCTATTCCAAATCTGCTATGTTTCCTTATCCTTCGTGTTTTGAATAAGGCCGATGCCTGCCGCAAAGAATATAGCGCCCAATACGGCGAAAATAATAATCCCTTTTATGTTTCGTGTTCCCTGTCCGCCATTCATAAAATAGAAAGCGGCGGCAATAAGACCCGCAATACCAAGCAGAGTTAAAACAATTCCCAATACTCTTTTTTCCATATAATATAGTTTGCTTATTCTTTACAAATGGGATGCCCGTTTTCCGGTTATCAATTTTAAAATTGCGATTGGGCGCAAATTGTAATAAGATCGTGCTGCATTTCAATGTTCTTACTTTTTATTTATTATTTTTTAAAGTGATGAAAACAATATTTTCTACCCAAACTGTGGTAAAATTTACTCTTTGAAAGCAGCCTGCATTTCATGGAAGTTTTTAATTGCCACCCGGGGTTGCCAAACTTCAAAAGGTTTGGAAACCCTTTAGATTTTTTGGACTTTTTTTACCTGTATATTAGCGGTATGGTAAAACGGGGAAAGGATAAAATATCGTCCATTTTTTTGCTAAATAGTAAAAAAAAGGTTGAAGGGTGCGATGCAACGATGCTTAATAGAAGTACTTCAGTTTGGCTCAAAAAAACGCATCCTGTTTTTTTGGCTTTGTGTAATTTAAATATTTTTCACCGGTTCAATTCATTTTTTTTATGCGTATAAACTTTATATTTTTATTTGGATTAAGTTTTTTTTTCAATGCAGTAGCTGCGCAGGAAAAACATAGCTACAATCCTTTCATTGATGTGCAACATTATACATTTGCTTTGGAGGTGAATGATGCCAATGATGAAATAAAAGCGGAAGCGGAGATAACTGTTCTTTTTCTGAAAGCGACCAATATCATTTCGTTTGATTTGATAGGTATGAATGAAAAAGGAAGGGGAATGATTGTGAATGCGGTAAAGGAAAATGAGGCTGGCGTTGCGTATGAACATGCTGCGAAAATTTTAAAAATCGAATTAAGCAAACCTTCTAAAGCCGGTGAAACAAGAAGGTACAAAATCAGTTATGGTGGCGCACCTGCCGATGGATTGGTATTTAGTAAAAACAAATTTAAACAGCGGACTATTTTTGCGGATAACTGGCCTAACCGTGCCCGTAACTGGTTGCCATGTACGGATCACTTATCAGATAAGGCAGGTGTTGATTTTATGGTAACCGCACCGGATCATTACAAGGTTATTTCCAACGGGGTTCTGGTTGAGGAAAGCCCCATCGGGGAACATAAAAAATTTACGCACTGGAAGGAGACTGTGGCAATACCGACAAAAGTGATGGTAATCGGGTTAGCGGATTTCGCGGTGAATTATGTGGGTGAGCTGGATTGTATCCCGGTATCAAGCTGGGTATTTCCACAGGATAAAAAAAACGGATTTTATGATTATGCGCAGGCCATGGAAATACTTCCATTTTTTATTAAGAAAATAGGCTCCTACCCTTATAAAAAATTAGCAAGTGTAGAAGCCATAACAATATTTGGGGGGATGGAAAATGCCAGTGCCATTTTTTATAATGAACGAAGCATCACCGGCAAACGCGGCCACTCGGAAGAACTGCTGGCGCATGAAATCGCCCACCAATGGTTTGGCAATTCCGCTTCCGAATCCGACTGGCCGCACGTATGGCTTAGCGAAGGATTCGCAACTGAAATGACCAACCTCTATCTGGAAAATAAATACGGTGAAGACACGCTTAAAGCAAGATTGAAAGCGGATCGTGAAGAAGTAATCAGGTTCGCCAAAGTTCGTTTTACACCTGTGGTAGATAGTAGCGAAAAAGAAAATTACTTTGCATTGCTCAACCGGAATTCCTATCAAAAAGGCGGGTGGGTATTGCATATACTTAGAAGGAAACTGGGGGATACTTTATTTTGGAAAGGCATACAGGCTTATTATGCAGGCTATGCAGGCAGAAATGCTTCTACTGATGATTTTCGCAAAGTGATGGAAGAAGTTTCGGGAATTGACTTGAAAGAATTTTTTCGGCAATGGTTATTTACGCCCGGCCACCCTTGGCTTCTGATAAACTGGAAATTTAATGAGAAGAAAAAAGTATTGCTGCTTCAGATCAGCCAGCAACAAAAACAATTATTTTCTTTTCCTTTGGAATTCTCTTTTATTACCGGTGGAGCCATGAAAAATAACAGACAAAAAATTTTTATAACAGACAAAATAACGCGGTTAGAAATACCAATGGCAGCCAGGCCATCGCAGGTAATCGCCGATCCGGATACCAATCTTTTATTTGAATGGAGCAATGCAAATGAAAATTAAATTGAATTTAAATTCTTTTTTTAAAAGGGTTTTAATCGCTATCAATCTCAAAATGAAAAATTTATTTCCGGATTTATTTTTATGTATCCTCTTATAAAATTGATTTAAAAAATTACATTATAATTCCTGAAATAAAGTTTATTGAATTGAACTAAAACATGCTGTTCATTTATCTTCTCTTTGGTTATTCTTTAATGTCTTCTAATTATCCTGAAATCAATCGTGTTTTCAATTTAAAATGGCTGTATGAAAATAAAGAAGTATCATCCTGAATATGTGTTGGGCATCATTAAGGTATGCGTAAAGAATGTAAGCCCATCAAGGGTTTCGGGGTATGTAAGTTATTTTCAGAATAAATAAACAGGGTATTTGTTAGTTCGCAATCAATAAAACATCCTGCTATCTTTGCATCAGCAATAGCAAATAACTATTGTCGTTATTCGTACTTTTTTATTATGTGGTGAAATTGTAAAACGTAAACCTTTAACATAGTTTTACAACCTTCTAAAATAAAATTCTGAAAAGAATTTTGCAGATAGCCAGCCATATAAAAAAATCAACCACAACGTTTGCACCTTTTATTAAGTAAGCTGTATGATAATAAAGTTTATCCTGTTTGTCGCAAAAGCGATAAATGGAAAACAATAATTATTGAACAATTAAAATTAAAGATCATGAAAAAGTTTAAAAACACAGCGGTAGCAATTGCTTCGCTTTTAATATTTATTAATTCTACTCACGCCCAGGCATCAAAAGCAGGCCAGCCGGTAAATGAGGAAGATCCCATGGCCGTTAAATTTCTGGGTAATGATGGCAATTTCCTTACATTTCGTGTAACTATGCTTTCGCAAATTCCCGATTACGCTTTTCTTGCGATTGGAGATAAAAATGAAGGCGTATTGTATTCTGCATTTTTTACAACGAAGTATAAAGTACAAAAAGTAAAAATTGAAAAAAGGGATGACCAGGTATTAAATTTCAAACTGATTATAGATAAGAAAACCTATTCCAAATCCTATTCGGTAAATGCAGGTAAGCTTGAAACAGCGACAGCTATTAAAGACGTCTCTAAGTTATAATTAACACCGATTAATCAATTGAATTGGTTTTATTTTCCGGTTGCATTGCGGCCTTGATTTAAATTTATTTTAACAAGGCTGCATTGCAGGGATTTTTCAGAAGAAAATCTTTACCCTGGTAAAAGCCGGCAATCAGTTTTTCGCTCTATACCGATATGGGATATATTTCCCCCCTAAAAATATTCAGGACAAAAAATATAAAGCGTAACCCGCAACCATTTTTTTTCAACTCATTAAAGAAAATCTTTTCAGTGAGTTTCAATCACCGCAAGCCATTTAAAAAACCTGCCACCACGTTTGCACTTTTTATTAAGTCCGCTGTATGATAAGAATTTTACCCTGTTTGTCGCAAAAGCGATAAACGGAAAACAATGATTATCTAACCATAAAAATTAAAGATCATGACAAAGTTTAAAAACATCGTGTTAGCTGCCGCTTCACTTGTAATATTTTCAAATATTACTTATGCGCAGCTATCCAAAGCCAATTATTCGGTAAACGCCGAAGAACCAATTAGTGTGAAGTATCTTGGAGATGAAGGTGAATACCTTCTTTTTCAGGTAACATTAAAAGCGGAAAACCGCGCCAGTGCTTTATTTGCTATTGTTGATAAAAATGAAGGAGAATTGTATTCTTCAGTTTTTACAGGCAGTTTTAAAGTGCAAACAATTAAGATTGAAAAGAGGGATGAGGACCAGGTATTAAATTTCAAATTAGTCCTGGGAAAGAAAACGTTTTTAAAATCGTTTTCTGTAAATACCAGCCTTGTTAAAACGGTTACCGTAGCGGAACATGATATAACAAAGTTATAATTGTCTCCATTTCCCCGGTCAGTTTAAATTTATTATCCCTGCATCAATGTAGCCCTGAAGTAAGAATTGTTATTATCAGGGCTGCATTGGGGGGATTTTTTATTGTAATGTGATAAACAAGGGTCATTGTTGAATTGGCCGTACCATTTATTTGATAGGATAAAGAAAACATTTATGAATATTTATAATTACGCCATGGCCTCCACGTTTGTTTAAGGTACTCGCAAGAAACCAGTCAAAATATGAATTTGATAATAAGACTGTGGATTAAAAATAATTAAATTGAAACAGCTCATACATCACGGATTTTTTTCAAATGCTGGTCAAAATGGAATAGAGCCAAAGCAAAGCTGTAAAAAAAAGAATCCCCACCTGTTCTCCAAGGGAAAAATGAAATAATAATTTATTGGTTTCACAAAAAAAATTTAGTGGAAATGTGTTTATAGCTTTTAAGGAAAATAAAAAATTGATAAGGTGATATTTACTTTAACAATTTTTTACAGCCCATTCTTTCGGCATGAGCGTTTATAAAATCATATTGCGATATTGTTGGTACAATAATCGTATAAGATTAGAAACAATTACTTTTGCCCTAAATCATACAATCCATGTTCGATATTTTATTACAGGTAGATACACTTGGCACATCAACAAAAAATTCAGGACAGATAGAATCTGTCTGGAGTTTATTGGGCAAAGGTGGCCCGCTAATGATACCGCTCGGTATTTTATTCGCCTTAGCCGTTTTCTTCTTTATTGAAAGATTGCTTGCCGTAAATAAGGCGGGTAAAATTGATGAAAATTTTATGCGCATCATTCGTGACCACATCGTTACCGGCAATGTAACTGCTGCAAGGAGCCTTGCTAAAAATACGGATAACCCGGTGGCGAGAATGATTGATAAAGGTATTCAGCGTATTGGCAAACCAATTGATGCGATAGAAAGGAGTATGGATAATGTGGGTAAACTGGAAATGTACAAGATGGAAAGGAACCTGTCCATACTTTCCGTAATATCCCGCATTGCACCATTGTTTGGGTTTGTAGGTACCATTGTAGGGTTGGTGTTGTTGCTTAAAGAATTCGCGACCATCAGCAATCCATCGGTAAGCCAGATTGCTGATGCGATGTATGTAAAGTTAATTACAAGTGCCAGCGGATTAATTATCGGCATGTTAGCGTATCTGGGTTACAGTTACCTTGATACACAAATTAACCGCACTGCCAACAGGATGGAATCGGCAAGCAGCGATTTTATTGACATTTTACAGGAACCGCATAAATAATGGATAATTGATAATTTATTAATGGATTTTTTAAGGCGGCATTCTTTTAAATTTGACCAGATCAATTCATTGTTTTTAGTCTATATTATTTACCTTAATAAAATAATCATAGAAAATTTATTATTAATTATCAATTAAATAATTATCAATTATAAATGAGCCTTAGAAATAATAAATTAAGAGAAAGCCATAGTGAAGTGGATACCGGTCCGCTCAATGATATTTTATTTATCCTGTTGATGTTCTTTTTAATGATTTCGACACTGGCCAATCCGAATGTAATAAAGATGAGTGTGCCACGAGCGAAGAGCGACACCAAAACCAAACAAAGTGTGGTGGTAAGCGTAGATAAAAACAAGAACGTATATGTTGGCTCAAAACTTATTGTGATGGATTCACTGGAATCGGCTTTAAGAAAATATATCAACAAGGGGGATAGCATAAAACCAGCAGTTGTTATCAATGCGGACTCTTCATCGCAATGGGGCGAAATAGTGAAGGTGATGAAAGTGGCGAGGCGGTTAGGCGCTTCTACTTCCGCTACGGTTTCAGGCAATGAATAAGCCAGGCTTGCTTTTTATTAATCCGGTAATGTAATAGCTGCTGTCAGCATCCTTTCTTTCCCGAATATATCTTTCTTAATTTCTACTGTATAAAATTGTTCAAAAACTTTTAAAGTTTCTTTGGCAAAATCTTCATGTATTTCAACATAAATTTTTCCATTTCTTCCAAGATGCGTTTTTCCAAAAACGGCAATTTTTTCATAAAACAACAAAGCGGTATCATCTGGTACAAACAGGGCGGTATGCGGCTCGAAAGCTGTTACGTTTTTATCTAATTTATCTTTTTCTTTTAACGGGATATAAGGGGGGTTGCTGCTGATGATATCAAACACGGGCAGGCTTTTCCAGTTATCTTCATTTAAAAAATCCATCCGTAAAAACCGGATTTCCGTTTGATGGTTTTTCGCATTTTCTTTTGCTACTGATAATGCGCCCGGGCTTACATCAATAGCGTGGATCATTATTTCAGGTAATTTTTTTTTAATAGTGATAGCGATACATCCGCTACCCGTTCCAATATCAAGCATGGTCAACTTTCGTCCGGATCCCTGTATTTGATTTTCTCCTGATAATTCCTGTCTGCCTTTTGTTGGCTTCCAATCTTCTGCAACTAATTGTACAAGCTCTTCCGTCTCCGGCCTTGGTATTAGTACCTGCTCATTTACCTTAAATTTCATTTTGTAAAACCATGCTTCCCCTAACACGTATTGCACCGGCTTGTGTTGGAGCAATGCCCCAAGGCAATCCTTTAAAAGTATGGATGCTTCAGGAATTATGGGTTGCCCTGGATTTTTAATAATGTCGGAACGGTGTAAACCGGCAACACTTTCGAATACCCAATCCGTTATTACTGTCGCCTCATTTGCAGAATAAATCTTTTGCAGTTGTTGTAAATATCCCCTGTATGTTTCCTTGTTCGTCATTAAAGCAAACATAGTTAATTTTCTATTCATACTTTTGCGGCTTGATATCACATGAAACATATATGCACCGGTGTATCCAACTGGCCAGGCTGGGCGAAGGCAGCGTGGTGCCCAATCCCATGGTGGGTGCGGTATTGGTTTATAATGATCTTATTATCGGAGAAGGGTATCACAGGCAATACGGACAAGCGCATGCGGAGGTGAATTGCATAAACAGTGTAACCGAAGAAAACAAACACCTGATTGAAAAATCAACCTTATATGTTTCATTGGAACCCTGCGCACACTTTGGCAAAACCCCGCCATGTGCGGATCTTATCGTTGAAAAAAAAATCCCCAAAGTAGTAATAGCCTGTAGTGATAGTTATCAACAGGTGGATGGCAAAGGGATACAAAAATTAAAAACCGCAGGTATCAAAGTGGTTACGCCCGTTTTGGAAAAAGAAGCTTTGGAACTTAATAAGCGTTTTTTTACTTATCATACCCAGCACAGGCCTTATATTATTTTAAAATGGGCGCAAACGGCCAATGGGAAAATCGCCAACAGCGATTACTCCCGCCTGTTTATCAGCAACGAAATAACCAACCGGGAAGTGCATAAATGGAGAAGCAGGGAAGCCTCGGTTTTAACAGGAACCAATACCGCATTGAAGGATGACCCCTCTTTAACAACCAGGTTGTGGCCTGGCAGCAACCCTCTGCGGTTGGTAATTGACAGGGAATTGAAACTACCGCCTTCCCTGCATTTATTCGACGGTACCGTAAAAACCATTGTTTTTAATAGCATTAAACAGGAAGATAACGGACAGGTGTTTTTTTATAAAATTTCAAAGGGAATAAGTTTTATTGCCCAGCTATTGGAGGCGCTCTTTCAACTAAAAATTCAAAGCGTGCTGGTAGAAGGCGGAACCAAACTTTTGCAATCTTTCATTGATGAAAATTATTGGGATGAAGCCAGGATCATAACAAATACGGAAATGGAAATTCCTGACGGTATCCCGGCTCCGGTACTTTCCAATGCGGAGAAAGTATGCAGCCAAAAAATATTATCGGATACTATTCATTATTACAAACATCTTTAACCAGGTTACATTTACCGGTGTTATTACCGGGCCGTTCATAAATGGTTTATTTTTTAAACCTGATAATTTTTTTCAACAAAAGCTATTACACAATCGCTCCATAATAATTATGAATGAATTGGAATTTTATAAAACAATTGAACAACCTGCGGAAGCGGAATTCAAAGACAGGGGCAGTAAGTTTTTCGCATTCGCTTACCCTATTGAAACGGCAGATGATTTTAAAAAACATTGGCAACAGTTAAAGAAAGCACATCCCAAAGCGGTACACCATTGTTTTGCTTACCGGATTGGTACCGATGGAAATAATTTTCGTGCAAGTGATGATGGAGAACCTTCAGGCACCGCAGGCAAGCCCATTCTGGGGCAGATAGACAGCAAAGGGCTTACCAATATAACCGTAATTGTTGTACGCTATTTTGGCGGAAGTTTATTGGGTGTGCCGGGCTTAATCAATGCTTATAAAACCGCTGCCAGCCTTGCATTACAGGTAACGCCTGTTGTTTCCCGGCAGATAGAAGTTAAATACATTGTTCATTTTGATTATACCCAAATGAATGATGTAATGATGGTGATGAAGCAATGCAACTGCACCATCATTAAGCAGGAAATGCAGTTGTTTTGCAATATCACAGCGGGTATCCCAAAGAGCCGGCTGACGGAAGTGTTATACAGGATTAAGCAACTTCAAAATGTGGAGACAAAAAAAATTGACTAATCAGGTAATTCCCGTAATTTTCTAAAAATTATTTCCATGGCTACTGAAAAAAAATATAAAAGTTTTTGGCTTTTTTATTCATACTATCTAACCGAGCACAATGATGCGAAAAACAGGGTATTGCATTTTATCGGAACGGGGCTGGTAATAGCTTTATTAATTGCAGCCATCCTTTCGCAAACATGGACGCTGATTGCCGTAATACCCTTTTGTGGATACGGGTTTGCCTGGGTTGGCCATTTTTTTATTGAAAAAAACAAACCCGCTACTTTCACTTATCCGCTGTACAGCCTCGGTAGCGATTTTGTAATGTTTTGGCACATACTTACCGGGCAATTAAATAAAAAATTAGCGGAAGCAAACAAAACCATTCATAACCAACCATAGATGAATATAGAATTACTCAGGGAATATGTTATTCAAAAACCTTTTGTTTCGGAAGGTTTTCCATTTGGAGATTCCGTCATTGTTTTTAAGGTGAATGATAAAATTTTTTTATTGATACCTTTAGACACCAACCCCTTGCAGTTTAACGTAAAATGTGATCCCGAAAAAGCCATTGAATTAAGGGAAGAATTCCCAGGTTGCATATTGCCCGGTTACCACATGAATAAAAAACACTGGAATACGGTTATAGTTGAAGGCACTTTATCTAAAAAACAAATATTTGATATGGTGGATGATTCCTATAAACTGGTAAACAAGGTTAAAAAACAGGCAATCAAAAATTTTCCCGGAGAGGGTATATAAATTTATTTTCCAATACCTTGAAATAGGTTAGATAAAAATAATATATTGCGTTTCAAAATGTTTACTGATGGAGCAGGATGAAAAATTTTCGGATGATCTGCAGGAAAACCTGCGTATAGAAAATGAGTTTTTAAAAATAAAATTAAAAGCGCAATATGGTGATGGGTTTCAAATGGGAACGAGTGAGGAAATGCCACCGGAAATAGAGAACCAGTTTTTAAAGAGCATGATGGCATTTGAAGATGAATATGCCAATGCGGAATATACAACGGTGTATGAAAGGATTGGCAGCCCTGTTTATAAACCGGCCGGTGAAATGAACAAGGTGGAATTAAGATTTGCCCTTGCAGCCCTTACCGCACTAATTGAGAAAAATGATATAGCGCTGGATATTTGTGACGGCCCATATCCCGATGAAATAATATACCGGTTTATTACGGATGAATTATTTGCCATTAAAGTAGAAAAGAAACCGGTGGCGGGAATGGGGAGCCATTTTATTTATGAAGAATTTCATCCCAATCATAAAGCGGATATCGTTAAACGTACACATACATTTTTACAAAACTGGTTTGGCAGAAAATTTAATGAATACTGCACGGAACTAAGCTGGCATTGCATTACAGCGGAAGGCGATCAGTTGACAAGAGAAGATATCATTGGCAGGATGACTATTTTTTTTGAAGCATTCCGGCAGTTTAAAAATGATGGGTACAATATAGATAATATAAGTTTCGAATTGCAGGAAGATACGGAGCGGGGCATGGGCTTTACGGAAGGAGCGCTAAAATATGATGCGGAAATGGATAATGGAGAAATCATTCATTACGAAGGGCCGTATAAACTTTACCTGCAAATGGAAGATAACTGGTGGAGTATTTTTTATTTTGTGATGCCTGGATTTAAGTGGTAAGGTGTAATTATTTGGCTGCATATTTCCAGTTCCTGCTTTTCCCTTCGGCCATCCATTCAATGGCGGTAGCCATTCTCTTATTACGGGTTGCTTCTGTTTTTGCTTCGGTTATCCATTCCACATATTCTTTTTTGTGAGAGTAGGCGAAATTTTCAAATGTTTGCGCCGCTTTTTTATTTTCGTCCAGCGCATTGGTAAAGTAACCAGGCACAATTATTTCTTTTTTTTCAGTTGCCTTTGGCTTGGATGTAAGCCTGATGCCCAACTCATTTAACCGCATAGCTTCCTTAATCCAGGCAATAATTTTTTTATCCGCAGGAAGGTTTTTTATCGAAGTGATCCTTCCTAAATGCCCCATGGCTACCTCCGACCTCGCATTTTCTAACAGCACAGGATCCTTCATGAGCGCCGCTTTCCAAAATCCAAAAACGCAATGCTGTTTAAAAGCTGCCATGCTGCACATCATTTCATTTTTATAATCAAAATGGGGAAAGCTCCATTTCATTTTTTCTTCCACATCCGGGCAGGCTGCATGTACCAACCCACGCAGGTGGCCCAAAATGGGTTGTGCGAAATCGGCGGATTTATTGATGTAGGCATCAATGGCTTTTTCTCTCTTTCCCATACAAATTGTATTTTAGAAAAATAAATTATTGTTGTTGCTACTAATGTATAAATTTTTTCATTTGAAAAAGAATTTCATAATTATATATTCCCTGCTGTTGAATTGGAATCATCCTTATAAAATAAATTTATCTCATTACGATTATTTTCACAATATAGACTGAAAGAAATTATACAAACCTGTTTGCAACTACTAACTCCTTGCTACCCGCTTTGTATTTATAAAATCCCTCTCCGCTTTTAACGCCCAGTTTTCCCGCCAACACCATATTTACGAGCAATGGGCAAGGCGCATATTTTGGGTTACCAAAGCCATCCTGCAATACTTTTAAGATGCTAAGGCAAACATCAAGTCCGATAAAATCGGCTAATTGCAAAGGCCCCATCGGGTGCGCCATACCGAGTTTCATTACGGTATCAATTTCCTGCACACCGGCCACCCCTTCAAATAAACTATAGATCGCTTCATTGATCATGGGCATTAATATCCGGTTGGCGATAAAGCCGGGATAATCATTTACAACACAGGGTACCTTTCCTAATTGTTTACTCAGTTCAACAATGGTATTGGTAACTTCTTTCGTGGTAGCATAGCCACTGATAATTTCCACCAGTTTCATTACCGGAACAGGGTTCATGAAGTGCATGCCTATTACCAGTTCCGGCCTTTTGGTTGCTGCCGCAATTTTTGTAATGGAAATGGAAGAAGTATTGGTTGCCAAAATGCAACCGGCGGGTGCGGCTTCATCCAACTGTTTAAAAATGCCGAGTTTCAAATCTATATTTTCCGTAGCTGCTTCTACAATCAGGTTCGCATTTTTTATACCTTTTGCAATTTCAGTGGCGGTTGTGATATTTTGAATGGCTGTTTTTTTTCCCCCTTCAGTAATGCTGCCTTTTGCAATCTGCCTGTCGAAGTTTTTACTAATGGTGCTTAATGCTTTTTCTAATTGAGCGGCGCTAACATCTATAAGTGTTACCGCAAAACCACTTTGCGCAAATACATGCGCAATGCCATTGCCCATAGTACCTGCGCCGATTACGGAAACGTGGGCTGGCTCACCTGCACCCGATACCAAGCCGGGGAAACCTGTAGTAGTAGAATTTGAAGCGCTGTTCATTTATTTTGAATTTATAATTATTAAAATTTTGCGCTTCTTTCAAAAAGAAAAAGCGGCATTGGATTTAATGGAAGCTGAATAAAGCGCTAAAAGCAGGTTCCGATTTTATTTAAACGCATTCAACCCCGTAACATCCATTCCGGTAATCAATAAATGTATGTCATGGGTTCCTTCATAAGTAATCACGCTTTCCAGGTTCATGATATGGCGCATGATCGGGTATTCGCCTGTAATGCCCATTCCGCCCAGCATCTGCCGTGCATTCCTTGCTATATTGGCAGCTACTTCACAGGCATTGCGTTTGGCCATGCTCACCTGCTGAGGTGTAGCTTTTCCTTCACCCATTAAAACGCCGAGTCGCCAGTTCAGCAATTGTGCCTTGGTAATTTCGGTAATCATTTCGGCAAGTTTTTTTTGCTGCAACTGAAAGCCGGCTATGGGCCTACCAAACTGGATCCTTTCCTTCGCATAGTTCAATGCGATGTCGTAACAATCCATCGCCGCGCCAATAGCGCCCCAGGCAATGCCATAGCGTGCTTTTGTAAGGCATCCGAGCGGGCCTTTTAATCCTTTCACATTCGGTAAAATATTTTCTTTCGGGATTTTTACATTGTCAAAAACCAGTTCGCCGGTGGCACTTGCCCTCAGGCTCCATTTGCCATGGGTAGTGGGCGTACTAAATCCTTCCATACCCCTTTCTACAATCACCCCACGAATTACACCCGAACCGTCTTTTGCCCATACCACCGCTACCTGCGCAAAGGGCGCATTGCTGATCCACATTTTAGCGCCATTTAAAATTACATGGTCACCATCTTCTTTTATATTAGTAAGCATGCCACCTGGGTCGCTGCCATGATTGGGTTCCGTTAAACCAAAACAGCCCAGCCATTCGCCGCTGGCCAGTTTGGGCAAATATTTATTGCGTTGATCCTCGCTGCCATATTGATAAATAGGAAACATCACGAGGCTGCCCTGCACACTTGCGGTAGAACGGACACCGCTGTCGCCACGCTCCAGTTCCTGCATCATCAATCCATAGCTGATATAATCGAGCCCGCCACCACCATATTGTTCCGGCACGGTAGGCCCAAAACAACCGAGGCCGCCTAATTGCTTTACGATTTGTTGTGGAAATTCCGCACGTTGCGCATAGTCTTCAATGATGGGCGAAATTTCTTTCTTCACATAATTGCGTACACTTTCCCGGATCAGTTTATGTTCTTCCGTTAGTAATTCATCCACATTAAAATAATCGGGCGATTGAAAGTTATCTGTTTTAGCGGCCATAAATTTGTTTATTGTTTACTGTTGTTTATTGTTTGTTATTGCAGGTATGAATAATTAAGCCCGGCATCCCTGTCTCGCTAAAGAAGACAAGCAGGGTTATGCTGTCATTCACTTTTACTGTTAGTACTTTATGGCACTTTTATCGTAGCGTAGATTGGCAGCGATGCAAATATAAAGCATCTGCCATTTATGTATGGGTTGTTGTGATATTTGCTTAGGTTTAGTATTTTAAAAATGACTTTGGCATTTCAGCAATTTCCCCGGAAATTATCGCAGTTCTGTTTTACAAATTTCCTTGTTTCATAGATTGATAGCCTGTAGCTTTGTTGCTCCATAAACGTTCCATTATTTTCCTTTGGAATGTAGATAAAAAAAAATAATAACAGCAACATGAAAAACTATTCTTATTTAGCATTGGGTGATAGTTATACCATTGGAGACCAGGTAAACCTTGGCGACAATTTTCCTTATCAAACAGTACAATTTCTAAGAAAGGCCGGATTAAATTTTTATGCGCCGGAAATAATAGCTACTACAGGCTGGGCAACGGAGGAATTAAAACTGGCTATGGATGAAACCATATTGTTGCCCTCCTATGATTTTGTCAGTTTATTGATTGGGGTGAATAACCAATACAAGGGCAGGGGCGCAGATGAATTCAGGGGGCATTTCAGGGTTTTATTGGAACTGGCAATACAAAAAGCGGGTGGCATTGCGAATAATGTAATCGTACTAAGTATTCCCGATTGGGGCGCAACCCCTTATGCAACGAATAAGTATCCGGAAAAGATCCATGCTGAAATTGATACGTATAATTTTATTTGCCAGGCGGAAGCGGAATATTTCCATACCCGGTTCATTGACGTTACTACGGCACAGCGGCAGGATGGATTCATGCAGGAATACCTGACTGCCGACCTGCTTCATCCTTCCGGCGAAGAGTATGCGAAATGGGCGGAGCAACTTTCAAAAGTGATAGAAGGTATTGTGAATGGGAAATGATTGAATTGATAATGATTTAATGGATAATTTATAATTTGTTCAAATCAATAAAGGATAATTTAATTTAATCAACATGTTATCCGGGTATAAATTTTTCATTTATCCATTATCAATTATCCGCTCTAAAAGGTATCCATTAAATATTCACTCATTTCCTGTTGATATTGTTGTGCGATAGCTCTTGCTTTTAAAGCGAAATCTTCCTTTTCTCCGGCATAAATAATGGCGCGGCTTGCATTAACCAGCAGGCTGCAATCCTTATTCATGCCATGTTTGCTTACATCCTTCAAACTGCCACCCTGAAAACCAACGCCGGGTACCAGCAAAAAATTATTAGGAATTATCCGGCGGATATTTTGCAGCTCATTCGCTTTGGTAGCGCCAATGACGAACATTAAATTATCCGCATTGCCCCATCCGCTTACTTTTTTTAAAACCAGCTCATACAGAAAGTCTTCGCCAATTTTCCGCTGCTCAAAATCTTTACTGCCTTCGTTGCTGGTAAGCCCCAACACGATCGTCCATTTGTTGCTGTATTCTAAAAATGGCCGGATGCTGTCTTCACCCATGTAGGGCGCAACGGTGATGGCATCGAAATTCAACACTTCAAAAAAAGCTTTGGCATATTGGGAGGAGGTATTGCCAATATCACCGCGTTTGGCATCGGCAATCGTAAATAGTTCCGCGGGGATATAATCCACCGTTTTTTGCATGGCTTCCCAGCCCTTCAGCCCCATAGTTTCGTAAAAAGCGGTGTTGATTTTAAAACTTACACAAAGGTCTTTGGTGGCATCAATGATCTGTTTATTGAATTCAAAAACAGCGTCAGGATGGGATTGTAAATGTTTCGGTATCTTATTGATATCAGTATCCAAACCAACGCAGAGAAAAGATTTTTTTTGTTGTATTTGTTCGATGAGGTGTTGTCTTGTCATTTGGCAAAGTTAATTGCTAAAAGTGTTATACTTCCCAATGGGTAAGATAGTAATTAAATGCTGCGGAGATTGGTTCATGCAGTTTCAGGGTTGAGTGAAAATTATGTTTTATTGAAGTGCCTAAATTTAAAAATAAAAAAATAATCCAAACCCCTATTTTTTGTTTAGGTTTTTTAACTTCATCATTTCATTTGCTATCGCCATTGAAGGTTCATCACCTTTGCCCTGCAGGTGAGCCGCGGTGCTTTGCCTTGTATCCTCATTATGGTTTTGGCTTAGTTTAAAGACATTATCAAAGCTTTCCACTTCAATGCTGAAACCCACAATGGCATTGATCATTTTCATTACATATTCTTTGGGCAATTTATCAAATGAGGCGGCAGGTACAGTTCCTTCCTATTTATTGGTAACGGATATTATTGCCTGACAGATGCCTTTGATTATAATTATTTTGGCATCCTCACCGGCAAAATATTTTCCTTTGATAATGACTACACTGTGATTGATAATAAGCTGGTTTATAAAATACGCTGTGTTTTAGATAGCAACCAACTACATTTAAAAAACGGTTTTATCGGCTCCCTGATTCAATTTGATCGCACTAAAAAATACAAAGAAAAATTTTGATCAACGAACACCGTCACATCACAATTTCAATTTACGGATAACGGATTTCACCTTCTTTTTCATTTCATCCAATTGCCGGGTTTGCTGTTGAATGAATGTATTGTCTTCAAGTCGGCCTGTCACTTTGTTCATCTCATCATTGTTATCATACACCATTTTGCGGAATGGGTTGCTGTAGTCTTTTGCCCTGCTATCAAAAATGCCTTTACACATCCATTCCCTTGTTGCCACCGCTTCCTGCAACAATTGTTTAAACAATGCGGCGGTAAATTGCCTTGGGGTAATGTTCAATATTTCGAGCAGGGAAGTATAGGCATGATTCAATTTATCGGCAAAATAATTAGCGCCCTGCAGGCCATAAAAATCATGTACCTCGTTCCAGCTTTTTATTTTATCGGTTACAATGTCTCGTTGAAGTTTTTCTACTACGGATTGTTGAATTAATTGTCCGCCGATGTTGAGCCATTCGCTTCGTTGTATTTTAGCGGAGATGGTTTTCTTCAACTCATCAAAGCTGCCAACCTTATTTCGCTCAATGTGTTTTAATAATTCCATGATGCCATAGTATTGAACCAGTTCCTTAAAGATGGCGATGGACTGCGGTACCTTTAGCACGGCTGTTTTGCGGGAGGAGTTTTCCCATCCGGCCGTTTCAGCGATATCATTTTCATCGGGTTGCAAGGTTTGTAAAAATGCAAGCGCCGTAAAAATTTCATTGACCGTATCAGGGGCTAAATAATCATATTCAATGAGCTGGGTTTTGGCAGTGCGCCTGTCCCTTTCCACATACTTGCGGGCATTGCGTTCCAAAGCGTACATGTTGTACAGGAACCAGTATGCGGGCATTACTACCAACTCATCGTTGGTTACATCGTTGCTTATCAAACTAAACGGAACCGGTATATTTAATTCAGACGGAAAATCGCCTTTGGCGATAATGGTGAAGGAGGCGAATTTGGAATTGTGCTTCAGGCTAACGCAAAGCCCCGGCCAAAAGCCCCGCCCAGCAACGATTTCGCCATCCGCACTCCGGCTGTTGTGATTGCTGCCAATAGTAGCGCCCGCAGCCATGTTGCTTTGCCCCATTACAAGCGCGGCGCATAAAAATGAATTGTTGTGGTGTTGTTCATGCGCAGGAAAAATAAGGGAATTCAGTACTTCACAGCAGGAGATGGTAGCGTTGTTGCCAAGAAAAGAATTAATCAAACGGGCGCCATATTTTAACTGGGAATGCGATGCCATCACAAAGCGGACTGCCTTTACACCATAAAAAATCCTGCACCCGTAACCTATTATCCCATTTACCAGTTCGCAACCTTCCCCTATTTGAGTGGTACGGATTTCATCACTTTTGATAGTCAGGTTTTTTAATTTATTGGCGCCTTTTAAATAGGCATCGGTACCTATCAGCACATCTTTAATTATCTTGCAATTTTTTATAACCGTACGATCGCCCACTGTTCCATAGTGACCCCTGTGCCTGGCGAATTTATTATCCGTAAATTCTTTAAACTTTTCCATCAGGGCTTCATTATCCCTGAATTTACTCCACATATAAGCGTCTCCGGCAAGCATTCCATCAAAAGGGATTACCCTTCTCCCCCCGTTTTCATTACATAATTCCATCCATACCCTAACGTCTTCCTCTTCTCCCTCAAAAATAATCCCATTGCCAAATTTCGCTTTATTGGTAGAGGCCAGTTCATTTACATTGGCGATCATTACCTCGTTGCCAATAATATAATGGCTCATGGAATTTACGTTTTCAACACACACATTATTGCCAAAATCGCAACTGATGATGGTGCTGTTATACAGGCCTACAGGCAACCGCAGGTCATGAAATTCCAGGTAAAATTGTTCCAGTTTCCCAATACGGATTAATCCGTAAAACTTGCAGTTCTTTACCAGCTCGGGGTCAAAAGCCGCGGAAACGAATATTTTATTCCAGTCATCGGAGGTATTGCGGTTACGCACCAGCACTTCAATTTCATGTGCGGATAATTTACGGTATTCCTTGCCGGTGGGGTTCTGAAGATACCTGAGGTAATATTCGTCTTTACCTTCAGGAATATACTTTTTTTCTACAAAGTTGTAGCCAAGATTGTTAACAGGGTGTTTGGTTATGATGTTCATTTTAATTGATAATTATTTAATGGATAATTGATAATTCCCTAATGGAAAAATTGCTTAACCTGACTGTAGCTCTTTTATGATTTTATGAAAATGTTGTTATAATAAAACCGGAAGGAACAAAACATTAATAATTACCCACTTATTCAATTTCATTACAAACAATTTTAAAAAAGGATTTTAATATTTAAAACTGTTACGGCCAGATTATTATCCATTATCCATTAACAAATTATCCATTATAAAATCATTCCACCGTCACGCTCTTCGCCAGATTCCTTGGCTTATCTACATCTACGCCCCTGGCAATGCCCATATAATAAGAAAGTAATTGTAATGGGACACAGCTCAGCATCGGAGCGATAATTTCATCCGCAGGTGGTACAAAAAACACCTCATCCGCTAATCCTGGTATTACTTCGTCACCTTCGG
>JAVHOI010000459.1:20691-26220 GCA_036169975.1 Ferruginibacter sp.
GGTGGTACAAAAAACACCTCATCCGCTAATCCTGGTATTACTTCGTCACCTTCGGTAATGATGGCGATTACTTTTCCTTTACGTGCTTTTATTTCCTGGATATTGCTTACAATTTTTTCGTGGTAACTGTCTTTGGTAGCGACAAATATAACCGGCAAGGTTTCTGTTACTAGCGCTATGGGGCCGTGTTTCATTTCCGCCGCAGGGTAACCTTCCGCATGGATATAACTGATTTCTTTCAGCTTCAGAGCCCCTTCCAAAGCAATCGGAAAATTATAGCCCCGGCCTAAAAACAAGGCATCCGTTGAATCCTTATATTTTTCCGCGATCAATTTAATTGTGTTAGCACTCTTCAACAGGGCTTCCACTTTTTCCGGCACGGCTTCCAGCTCAAACAATAATTTGGTATAACGTTCCTCGGTTATGGATCCCTTTTCCTTTGCGATTTTTAAAGCCATCATGGTTAACACGGCAAGCTGGCCTGTAAATGCTTTGGTAGATGCCACGCCAATCTCCGGCCCGGCATGCGTATAAGCCCCGCCGTTGCTTATCCTGGCGATAGACGAACCCACTACGTTTACGATGCCAAAAATAACGGCACCCTGTTCCCTTGCCCGGTTAATGGCTACTAATGTGTCCGCTGTTTCGCCACTTTGTGAAATGGCGATAATGATATCACCCTTATTGATTACCGGGTTCCTGTACCTGAATTCTGATGCGTATTCCACTTCTACGGGTATCCGGCAAAGTTCTTCAATAATATATTCCGCCACCAGACCCGCATGCCAACTGGTGCCGCAGGCTACTATGATAATACGGCTTGCTGTTTTAAAGGCTTCTATATTTTGCTGCACGCCGCTCATGGTAATGGTTCCTGCCGATGCGTCTAATCTTCCGCGTAAGCAATCATGAATGGTACTGGGTTGTTCAAAAATTTCCTTCAGCATGAAATGGTCGTACCCGCCCTTTTCAATCGCCGCAAGATCCATATCCAGTTTGGTTACAAAGGGGGTTATCTTTTCATTACCCAGGTTTTTAAGGATTAATTCATCGGGCCTTACAATAGCCAGCTCGTAATCATTTACGTAAACCACTTCTTTGGTATATTCAAGCATGGGCGATGCGTCGCTTCCTAAAAAATGTTCCCCTTTTCCTACGCCAATTACCAGAGGGCTGCCTTTTCTTGCGGCAATGATGGTTTCCGGGTCGGCTTCATCTATCAGTAAAATACAGTAGGCGCCGGTAATCCTTTTCAGGGCTATCCTCACCGCTTCCTCCAGGTTACAGTCGTTATTTTTTTTAATTTCCTCAATAAAGTTTAGCAGCACTTCGGTATCCGTATCGCTGGTAAAAGTATAGCCCTTGTTGAGAAGTTCTTTTTTTATCTGCACATAATTTTCAATGATGCCATTGTGGATCATTGCCAGTTGGCCATTGTTGCTGGTATGCGGGTGTGCGTTCCTGTCACTTGGCTCCCCATGGGTAGCCCAGCGGGTATGCCCGATCCCAATATGCGAATGAAGGTCCTTACCTACTACAAACTCTTCGAGGTCGGCCACCCGGCCCTGCTTCTTGTAAACTTTCAGCCCGCCGTTCAGCAGAGCCACACCGGTACTGTCGTATCCGCGGTATTCCAGTCTTTTAAGGCCTTTTATTACAATGGGGTACGCTTCCCGATGGCCCGTATATCCTACTATTCCACACATAAGTTTATTTTTTTGTCCCGGCACAAAATCTTTCATGGGCTTCACAGGCGTCGCACTCTTGTACGAAATCACTTTATTGAGCTTTTATTGAAGTGTATGCCGGATATTTTAGGGCAGCAAATTAACAAAAATACAGCCAATTAAATGCTTTTTGTAACGGGAGCCTTTATTTACAACTGATTAACTTAATTGGCATGAAACTTTTTTATGCGGTTTATTTTATTTGTCCTAAAAAAATCACCGCCTTTGGTGGTGGTAATATTATGATGACGAAGCCATCACTTTATAGTAGGGCAGGTAGTAAATATAAAGAATAGGATTAGGTAGTTAAAGCTCAAAGCCTTGTTGATAGGTGGTTAGACTCTATTTACTATTTTTTCTTAGTTCTTCCATGTCGTCATAGCCGTTTTTTTAAAACCTTCTTCATTAGATACCAAAGAATAATTATCTTCATTCTCTCAGTTAGCTTGCCCGGTTGATTGCAGTATGTGGGGTTGCTGATGGGTTATCAAATTGAAATAAATTTTTTTGAAAAAACATTTACCAGCATTTTGTCTGATCATCACTTTTGTTGGTTATTTGATAAGCGCTAAAAAAAAACAAAAACCGATATGTCTTTTAAAAATAAAGTTGCCATAGTTACCGGTGCAGGACAGGGCATTGGCCTTGAAATTTGCATCCACCTTGCAAAGGAAGGTGCCCGTGTTATTTTAAATGATATAGATGAACCCTTAGCCAATACCGCGGTGAAAAAAATCATTGAGGAAACCGGCGGGATTTGCACGGCACTTGCAGGAGATTGCAGCGACATAAAATTTATTCAGCAAATGGTGGATAAGGCTGTGGCTCAATCTGGCCAACTGGATATTGTGATTGCCAATGCGGGCATTACTTTGTTCGGCGATTTTTTTACCTATTCACCCGAAGCTTTTTTCAGGGTAATGCAGGTGAACCTTAGCGGAACATTTTTTCTTGCCCAGGCTGCCGCCAATCAAATGAAAACGCAGGCATCAGGTGGCTCTTTGTTATTTACTTCTTCCGTAACCGGGCACCAGGCACATAAAGACCTGGCGGCTTATGGAATGAGCAAAGCAGCCTTGGAGATGCTGGCAAAAAATTTAGTGACGGAACTATCACGGTATAAAATAAATGTAAATACCATTGCACCCGGCGCTACTTTAACCGAACGGACAATGAGCGACCCGGAATATGCTGCTACATGGAGCAGGCTAACGCCAATGGGCAGGGCAGCAACAGTGACGGACATTGCCGGCACAGCATTGTTTTTGGTTTCAGAAAAAGCAAGGCATATTACAGGGCAATCATTAATTGTAGATGGTGGCTGGACATGTATCAGCCCTTCACCTTTTTAATTAAAAATACAATCATGAAATAAAATAAAAGCGTATAGGGTAATAAGCCTGCCTGACTGCATCAGGCATACAGGGCCGGGATTTGATTGGGCTATATTCTAAGGTTTAAAAACTAATTGTTAACACATTTAAAATAGCTTTAGAAAAGAAGGAGGCGTTATAAGTTTTTGAAATTTACACAGAATCTATCGGATTAATAAGTTTCGAATTTATCCCTTGCGACGTATAAAAAAATGGCGGACATGATTTGAATAGATATATTTTTATTATTGGCCACAGCAACAATAACCCGCCGATAATTCATAACCCTGGTTTTAGCTTTTATCCTCAGGGAAATATTCCTTCCATCGAATTCGATACTTTATTCTTATTGGCCTTTAAAAAAGGTCTGACATTTTTGAAAAAGATAAGATATGGCGCCTCATTGGTTTCTTCAACAACAATTCAATAATGGCGAAATTATATGAAAGATAAATTCATCTCTCTATCTTTATTAACCAGCCATATAAAAAGTTTTTACAGCTTATAAAAGTATTCCCTGTAAAAAAATATAGGCTACCGAAAAATAAATAATCAACCCGGTAACGTCAACGAGTGTGGCCACAAAGGGGGCAGAACTAACAGCAGGATCAGCGCCCATTTTTTTTAAAATCAGCGGAAGCATAGATCCGGTTAAGGTTCCCCACAGCACCACCCCGATCAATGAAAAACCAACCGTAAGGCCTATCAGGTAAAAATGGGTCCCATAAATATCAGGTAATATTTTTGACCAGATCATTACCCTTGTAAAACCAATAATACCCAGTACCGATCCCAGCATTACTCCCTGAATAATTTCCCTGCGCATTACCCGCCACCAGTTGGCAAGTGTAATTTCACCAACGGCCATTGCCTGTATAATTAGTGTGGATGCCTGCGAACCCGTATTGCCACCACTTGAAATAATCAACGGAATGAAGAGCGCCAGCACAACCGCTTTTTGAATTTCATCTTCAAAAAAACCCATTGCCGTGGCGGTAAACATTTCGCCAAGAAAAAGCACGACCAGCCAGCCAATTCTTTTTCTGAATAATTTAAAGAGGGGCATTTCAAGGTAAGGCTCATCCAAAGCCTGCGTACCACCCATCTTTTGCATATCTTCGCTAAACTCTTCATTGGCCACCCATAACACATCATCAATGGTAACAATGCCTAATAATTTATTGCTCTTGCTTACCACCGGCAGGGCTACCCGGTTGTTCATTTTAAATGCTTCATTGGCTACTTCCTGGTCATCATCCGCATGTAGTTCTATAAACCTGCCATCCATTAATTCATTTACTTTTTTATCGGGACTTGCCATAATGAAATCCTTGATGCGTATATCATCCAGCAATTCGCCCTTATCATTTATCACATAAATCACATCAATTGTTTCACTGTTCTTTGCATATTTCCTGATGGTGTTTAAAACGTCTTCAACGGTATCATGTTCGTAAACATAAACATAGTCGGGCGTCATCAGCCTGCCCACGCTTCCTTCAGGATAGCCCAAAAGGGAAAGGGTAACTTTTCTTTCTTCCGGGTTTAAAGTTTTTATTAATTCCCTCACCGCATTACTTGGCAGCTCACTCAAAAAAGAGGTACGGTCATCCGGTGGCAATTCATTCAGTAATTCCGCCGCTTTTAAAGGTGGTAATGATTTTATAATCTTTTTTTGTGTGGGATGTTCCAGTATTTTAAAAACACTGGCAGCACGGTGCAAGGCAAGGTGGCTGATGATCTGCCCCTCGTAATTGTCATTTTCATAAATGAGATTTGCTACATCACTAATGTTTTGATCATTCAGGAAATCCTTTATGCGCAATTTGTCTTCTGATGCTTTTGCTTCTTCAAACTGTTGTTGCAATGATATTTCTTCTAATTCAACCGACATGCTTTTTTGTTTTGTATTTACTGTTTATTAAGAGCGAAAAAAAATCAGTAAACTTAATTATTGATTGTTGTTGATATGTAAATTTTGATGATTAGTGGTTGATGATTATTTCGCGAAAGTTTAATACCTGTACCTTAGTCATTTAATCATTAAAATTTACTTTATCGGTACACAGTTAATCTTTGAAACTTATAAAAAGAAAACTGTAAACGGTAAACCTGAAATGCAAATTACTTGTTTTACTTTTAATGAAATGTTATGCTAAAATCTTATTTATACGTTGATCAAACAACCTCAATGGGCAGAGGTGTTTTCACGGCGGAAAGCATACAGGCTGGCACGGTGATAGAGTTGTCGCCCGTTATAGTAATGAGCGGGGAGGACAGGCTTCATCTTGATAAAACAGCATTGCATGATTATATTTTTGAATGGGGGAAAAATAAAGATAAATGCTGTATGGCATTGGGATTGATACCGATCTACAACCATAGTTACAAAAGCAATTGCGAATATTTTATGGATTATGAAGATGAAA
>JAVHOI010000460.1:0-6363 GCA_036169975.1 Ferruginibacter sp.
GCTATCAAAAGTAGATAACTGATTTAACTATATAATCTATAATAAAAGATCATCAGGCAAGTTTTTGTTTTAACCTAATCAAAAATTTGGCTAATAACAGCATCTTCACAATTTACATAAAACTTTTAACCAGCCAACCGATCTTAATTTTTTTATTTGATTTTTAAATCAATAAAATATTATACTCAAAATTTGATGCAAGATTAATTTATCTGCCTGCTTCAGGATTCACCATTTGAGAAAAACAGGCGTATCATTATTACGTGCAATTATTAAGCAATGGCGGCCATTGGCAAGTTTTATTTTTTTTATATCCCTCACTTCTCCGGTAACCAACAGGCCGGATTGAAATGGAGCCAATACATTAAAATGGGAAACGCTTGTTCCCAATAATACTGATCCATATCCTGCATCGTAGCGGCCCTCATAAGGTACCACGCCATAGAAATTTCCCGCGGTAATAATATCTGTTTTTTGATCCGCATTAAAATCGCCGCTGATAATAGCGAATATCGGTGACCACTGAACCTGCCGCGGTAATTTGGTAAGGGAATATGTTCCATTTCCATTGTTTATTAGCTGAACGGAAGCCAGGATATCGGCGGTAAATTTTTTTGTATGTTCCAGTTTTTCTCCGAATACTTCTTCTATAGTTTGACCGGCGAAGCTGGAATAATCTACATACTTTTTTCGCATCAATGATGGCAATTGTTTTTCCAATTCTTCTTTACCATGAAAAGTATAATACCTGCTATTTTTTTCTACCGCAAGCAGTTGATCCAATGAGCCATTGATATCTACATCGCCAATAAATAGTTTTAAAGGAAATTGCGCACTGGCATGAAGTTTAGCATTCTCCCCCCAATTACCAACCAGGAGGTCTTCTGTTCCATCCTGGTTTATATCTGCCACCTGAATTGTGATCCATAAACCATTTGTATTTTGTAATCCTGAAGCAGTAGTATGATTGACCAGTTTCCCTTTTTCATTTTTAAAAATAGTAATGGGCATCCATTCTCCGGCAATGGCAAGGTCGGGCCAACCATCGTTATCCATATCTGTCCATACCGCATCCGTAACCATTCCGATTTTACGAAGCCCCATTGCCAATGATTCACCGGCTATTTTAAAATTCCCTTTTCCATCATTCAGTAACAAATAGGTATCAGGAATCTCTCCATATTTTCCGGCCACCACCCGCCCACCAATAAATAAATCCATATCGCCATCGCGATCAATATCGGCTGCTTTCGCCACCGATTTATTTCCATATATACGCGGCAATGAATTTGATTTGGTAAAATGACCCTTTCCGTCATTCAGGTATAATCTGTCAAGTAAAGACGGATCATCATTTTGGGATTCATTACCTCCGCTTACAACGTACAGGTCCTTATCTCCATCGCCATCCGCATCAAAGAAAACAGTATTCACATCTTCACAATTTGCATCTGATGAAAATAAATTTTGATTGGAGGCAATGAACTTTCCCGCATGGGTTTGCTGAAACAAAGTACCAGCCTGGCCCTTTGCACCACATATATAAAAATCCTCAAGGCCATCACTGTTAACATCTGCTACCGCCAACTTTGGCCCCTGTGTAGAAACCATGTGCGGAATAAATGACTGGATATTAAAATCATTGAAATTATTTTCATGATGTTGAAACGGAAGTTGAATAGCATTTGTAATATCGGTAAAGAGTTTTTTCTCCGGGCTATTTTCAGTATCCGGCAATAAACGCCCGTGAACATTGTCCGCATTTTTTTGGGAAACTGTAATAAGTTGATTGGTTTTAACATCGGTAAAAATTTGTGATTTGCCATCAGTCCACCATACCTGCATTTTGTCAATGACGGAATCTTTACCTGTGCCGAAATGAATATATTGAAGAGAAGCGCTTTCAAAACCTTTGGTAGCATTTGCATACCCGGTTTGTATTTCATGCTTTTGTTGAATGGTTACTTTGGCGCCAACGCCAAAACTATTTTGTTCACTTCCTTTCAATTCTACTTCTAAAAAATGATTCGCATTTTGCTGCACGGAGTTGTTTCTATAGATTGTTGCCGGCTCGTTGATATTATTGATCACAATATCCAAATCACCATCATTGTCAAGGTCGGCATAAGCCGCGCCATTTGACAAAGATGGTCGGTTGAAACCCCAGTCATTGGTTTTATCAATAAATTTTAAACTATCTGTCCCTTTAAACATATAGTTACTTACTTTACCTTCCGGCATCCTTTTGATTGTGGCCAAATCAGCAGAACGGGTAGTATCCTTTTCGCTGCTGTTTGAATAAAATTTTATAAAATCCAGGTCATTCGGACGCCTTAATATGCCATTGCAGATGAACAAATCTTTTATGCCATCATTATCAAAATCCGCGGCCAACGGCGACCAGCTCCAATCAGTGGCTGCAATACCTGAATATAGGGCAATATCACTAAAATGTTTTCCGCCACCTGTATTTAACTGGAGGCAATTGCGGGAGAATTGATGATAATAACCGAAGCTGAATTTAAAATTATAAATATCCAAATCATCATCACCACCGGAAGATTTTAACAGCTTCTCCTTTTCTGGCAACATGTCGAGGGTAATAATATCCTGCCAGCCGTCATTGTTCATATCAGCAATGGCGCTGCCCATGGAAGAGCGGCTTTCATGACCGAAAGCCTGTCGGTTTATTTCTGAAAAACTGCCGTTGCGATTGTTGATATAGTAATAATCGTTTTCATGAAAATCGTTGCTCACATAAATATCATCCCATCCATCATTGTTCATATCCGCTACCGCCACATTTAAGCCATAACCAATAACGCTGCTGTATATACCAGCCTCAGTGGTAACTTCCACAAACTTTCTTCCGGCCGCGGTACTGTCATTCCTGAATAATTTATCTCCGGCCGCTTCGTCTTTAATATGCCGCATGGAAGAGTCGCCATAGCTTTTGGTAGAATGAACAGAATGATTTACCAAAAACATATCCAGGTCACCATCACGGTCGTAGTCAAAAAAAACGGCTTGTGTATTAAAGCCTTCCATATCCAGTCCGTATGCGTATGCGCTTTCTGTAAATGTAAGATTACCATTATTAATAAATAGTTCATTACGCCCCTTAAAATTTTTATACCCGCCAACTTCCGAAACGTACATATCCAATAATCCATCGCCATTTACATCCGCTATGGTAACACCGGTTTTCCAGTTACCCTTACCCTTCACACCAGCATTGCCGGTTATATCTTCAAATTGAAAATTACCTTTGTTGAGGTAGAGTTTATTACTTCCCTGGTTTGAAGTAAAATAAATATCCGGTAACCCATCGTTGTTGATATCACCAATGGCAACGCCTCCTCCATTGTAATAATAGAGATAATCAAGTATGTTGAGTGTATCAGTATCTGCTATTTTATTTTCAAATGAAATGCCTGTTTGTGAGACAGGCATCATTGAAAATAATATATCGGATTTTTCTTTACCCTTGCATGTGGGAAATAAAATTACCGTACCTAAACAATATAGTAAGCGATGAAGGTGCATGATTTAATTGGCTAATTCCCTGACCCAAATGTTGCGGTAACTGATTGGTTCACTCTTATCACCATGCGCCTGTAATTTAATAGGTGCAGCACCATGCTTTTTATAAGATGGCTGACCGATATAAGGGGTATCTCCGGTTAAGGAAGTATTGTTTTGTACCAATACGCCATTTTGCAAAACGGTTACACGTGCCTGTGATTTTACTGAGCCATCATCATTAAAGCGTGGCGCCGTCCATACTACATCATACATTTGCCATTCACCTGGTTTGCGGCAGGCATTTACCAACGGTGCGGTTTGTTTATACATGCTTCCTGCCTGGCCATTTACATAAGTAGTATTATTATAATTATCAAGCACCTGAAGTTCATAACCTCCGGCACCCCAGGGAAGCGCCGCCAAAAAAATACCACTATTGCCACGTGCCTGTCCGGAACCTGTTATGTTTGAAGGAATCCGATATTCTATGTGCAATTGAAAATCCGTAAAAATTTTCTTTGTTTGAAGGTCGCCGTTACTTTTATTCACGGTCATCGTATTGCCGGATATTGTCCATTTATTCTGTGAAATTGTATCCTTTGCCGCCACCCACTGATCAAGGTTGGTACCGTCAAATAAAATAACCGCATCTGATGGAGCCTGGCCAATTATATTAGCTGGTGTTACAATTTTGGGTACGGGTGCATAAAACTCAGTGTCCTCTGGTTTTGTATTTTGTGCGCTTATTGTGAAAAAGCTGCAGGCAAGTATTGCTGTAAAAAACAGGTTTTGTTTCATATTTTAATTTTGATTTATTGTTAATTAATAAGTCATGAACCGATGCTTTGTTAAGGCGGCCGGCATTGTTGGTACAACGTTAAATATTCCCTTTCTTCAATTCACTTATTGCATATTCTGCAGCTCTTGCAGTTAATGCCATATATGTTAGTGAAGGGTTCTGGCAGGCAGAGGATGCCATGGCTGCTCCGTCAGTTACAAAAACATTTAGCGCATCCCATACCTGGTTGTGCGCATTAAGTACCGAAGTTTTTGAATCATTGCCCATCCGTGCGGCGCCCATTTCATGAATGCCCTGGCCAATATTATAATCCTTATCCCAGGTAGTAATATTTTTTACACCGGAAGCTTCAAACATTGCCACCAATTCTTTAATGATATCTTTACGCATTTTTAATTCATTCTCTTTTAATTCCGCATCCATGGTTAATACCGGTAAGCCCCATTTGTCCTTCACTGTTTTATTCAGTGAAATTTTATTATCGTGATAGGGTAATATTTCTCCAAAGCCGGTGGCGCCAATGCTCCATGCACCAGGTTCAGTAAGGGCTTCTTTAAAATCGGCGCCAATATTAAGTTCCGCTATCTCTCTGCTCCAACCCTGCCTGGAGGCGCTACCCTGATAACCATAGCCACGCAGGAAGTCTCTTTTATCACCATATAAATTGGCAAACCGTGAAATATAGAAACCATTGGCCCTGCGGCCATAAGTTGTTTTGTCTTCATAACCTTCAATCGTTCCCTCCGCACCTAACATGTAGTGATGATCCATTATGTTGTGCCCCAATTCGCCACTGCTGCTTCCCAGCCCTTCGGGCCATATATCTTTTGCTGAATTCATGAGCACCCATGCACTGTTCAAAGTAGAAGCATTCAAGAATATAATTTTTGCATTGAACTCATAAGTCTTATTTGTTTCCGCATCCAGTACTTCCACACCGGTTGCCTTCTTTGTATTTTTATCATAAATAATTTTTGTAACAATACTCCAGGGGCGAACCGTTAAATTACCAGTTGCCAGTGCGGCAGGCAATGTAGAGGATTGTGTACTGAAATAGGCACCAAAAGGGCAGCCCTCCCAGCAACGATTTCTAAACTGACATTGTGTTCTTCCGGGAATGGCCTGGGTAAGATTTGCCACACGGCCAATAAACATGTGTCGCTGGTTTTTATAAAAAGTCTTTATTCTTGCTGCAACATCTTTTTCAACAATGTTTAAATCCATCGGAGGTAAAAATTGTCCGTCTGGTAAATGAGCCAAACCTTCCTTTGAACCACTGATTCCCGCGAATTTTTCTACATAATCATACCATGGCGCCAATTCCTTGTAACGTATGGGCCAGTCAATAGCAATGCCATCTTTGGCATTCGCTTCAAAGTCAAAATCGCTTAAGCGGTAACTCTGCCTGCCCCATAAAGTAGAGCGCCCACCCAACTGGTAACTGCGCCACCATGCGAATGGTTTCTCCTGCACATAAGGGCAATCTTTTTCTTTCACCCAATTATCCAAAATAGCTTCCTGCGCCGCTGTACCATACATGGCCCAGTCTCTTGATATTACAGGATTATCTTTTTTATATTGCAGGGGCGCTTTGCCCCGATGTGGAAATTCCCAGGGGTCTTTATTGGCGGAAGTGTAATCTTTTATGTGCTCGTAGTTTCTTCCCCGTTCCAGCATCAGCACTTTTAATCCTTTTTCCGTTAATTCTTTTGCTGCCCAACCGCCACTAATTCCGGAACCAATTACTATGGCATCATACGTGTTTTGAGCAACCGCTTTATTATTTACATTTACTGAATCCTCTGGCATGGCTTTTTTATTTTATCGTTAAAGAAATTTATTTTTTGAATACATTTTTTACCTCACCAATATTGTAATTATCGTTCCATTCTTTTTAATTCAATATTGCGATTTCTAATTTACGATAATAAATTTCCGCCCCCTCGGATTGAATGATTATTTTTCCTTCATTCAAACTTGGCTGCAAAGCTTCATTTACTATTGTTCCATTTACAATATGTGTTAGCTTACCATTGTTT
>JAVHOI010000461.1:0-6354 GCA_036169975.1 Ferruginibacter sp.
AATGACTGTTGCCGGATCAAAAGTGTTTTTTAATTTTGAACAGGCTGCAACAGGCAGGGAAGCTTGGGTAAGTGATGGAACTGATGCCGGCACTTTTTTATTAAAAGATATCAATCCCGGCACCGCCGGGTCATTTGCAGATAAATTTACAGCCATTAATAATAATACAATATGCTTTTTAGCACAAGATGCCAGCAACAGGCAGTTATGGAAAACGGACGGCACCACTACAGGTACTGTGCCTTTTTTTGACCTTGTTCCGGCTTCAAAAAACGATAGCTATAGTTACCTTACCAACTGCAACGGGACTCTTTATTTTTCAGCTACCACAAGTGTAATACTAAGCACCGAACCTTACACAAGCGATGGCACTACTGCAGGTACCACTTTGCTGAAGGATATTGTGCCAGGTTCTAATGGAAGCGATGCAAGAGGATTTCAATATCTAAATGGCTTTGTGTATTTTATTGCTAACACGCCTGCCACCGGATATGAACTTTGGAAAACCGATGGCACAGGCGCTAACACTGCAATGCTTATTGATATCATGCCCGGCCCTGCACAAGGTATTGGCGGAACCTATACCATTAATGGCATTGTGAATAACCTGCTGCTTTTTTCGGGTGTTGACAGCATTCATAACGCAGAGCCATTTGTAAGTGACGGCACCGCCGCCGGAACAAAGCTTTTAAAAAATATCCAAACCCAGGGGCTTGGAGGTTACCCCACCTATATTACGGCCATTGGCAACAGGATATATTTTAGTGGCACCACCAATTATTCCAATATTGAACCATGGTACTCAGATGGCACAGAAGCGGGTACCCAAATATTAAAAGACCTTGAAACAGCAGGCTACAGTAAACCATTTGATTTTATCAACATTGATAATACCAATTTTTATTTTAATACCTACAATGGCAACGAAAGAAATATTTACAGGAGCGATGGTACAGCAGCGGGAACCGTACAAATAGTTCCCGACGTTGTGGGCGACCCAATGGTTTTGGTAAATGATATTTTGTTTTTTATTAAAAGAACGGGAACCAACGGCACAGAGCTGTGGAAATACCAGTCAGGTACAAGTTCATTGGTGAAAGATATTTACAGCGGAGGCTTAAATGCTTTTCCATCATCTCTAACCTCTTTCAATAACCAGTTATTTTTCTTTGCCAGTGATGGCATCAATGGAGATGAGTTGTGGAAGTCAGATGGAACAGCAGCCGGTACAACCCTTGTAGCTGATATTAATACCGGTTCAGGAGGTTCAAATATCAATGCTCCAATGATCGTATTTGGTGGAACCATATACTTTTTTGCAAACAATGGTGCCAACACTGCTTTGATGAAATCTAATGGCACCACCGCAGGTACAGTTTCAATAAAAGCGTTTACAAATGATGATGCCTTTGATAATTTTTTTGTCTTTGCCAACAATTTATTTTTTATCAAAAAAAACACTAACACAACCAGCCAGGTAAATGCAGAACTCTGGAAAACAGATGGAACTACTGCCGGAACAGTATTGGTAAAACAAATTCTTCCCTTCACTTCGGGCACGGATGCCAATTATTTGAATGCTATTTCATTTTTTACAAATGGTAATTTATTTTATTTCTATTTGGATAAAGAAAATCTCTTTGGGGAAACGTTACAAATAAGCTTCTGGAGGTCGGACGGTACACCAGCAGGCACTTATGAATTGAAATCTTATACATTCGCATCCGGTGGAGAAGGTGATTTTCAAAATGACTTAAAGTTTGTTGCCCGGTATGACAACAGCAATGTATTATTTGTTTTTGCAGATGCCACAAATGGGCAGGAAATCTGGAAGAGCAATGGCACTGTGGCTGGCACAGCTTTATCGGCTGCTCTGATTCCGGGCAGTGCAGGTGGCAACCCCTCTCGTTTATTGAACTTTGGCGATGCCATCTATTTTTCAGCAGCCAGCGCTGACGACTTTAATGAACTATGGAAAATAATGACGGCTACACCTCTTCCTTTAAAGCTTTTATCTTTTAATGCAACAATGATCAATAAAACAGTACAGTTGCGCTGGAATACTTCTAACGAGTTCAATGTCTCCCATTTTGTTGTGCAAAGAAGCAGCAATGGCCTTGAATTTAAAAGCCTGGGATCAGTTGCAGCATTCAATAGCAACGTTCAAAATGGGTATGCCTCATTTGATCACAGTCCTGTTTCAGGAAAGAATTTTTACCGCCTGAAAATGGTGGATAAGGATGGCCAATACACATACAGCCCTGTTATCAAAATTGAATTTACATTAAACAACAGCATAAGCATCGCCCCCAATCCGGCGCATGATGCCATCATCATCATCAACGGCCTACGGGGCTTTAAGCAAGTTCAGCTATTTGATTTGACAGGTAAAAAGGTAAAACAATTTGCACCCAATGCAGGCAATAGTTACAATATCAGCGGCTTGCCCAAAGGCATATATATGCTGCGTTTAACCATCGCTGATGATACGGTACAAACCCAAAAAGTGATTGTTGACTAAAATAAGGATGCTTGATTTATGGCCGGCAGGAGGTGTATTGTAACAAAATTGTAAACACTGTACTACATATTACATTCCCAATCTGGCACCAGGCTTACATGCATCACTCCCAGCAGTGTCTCTAATCAGGACTATGTGCTGTTGAGGGACACGGCTACATAGGCATATAATCCCATTATCAAAAAGACTCCTTGCTTTCCTGTATCATAATATTTATCAGAACTATGAATACAATCCACGGCATTTTCTACTAATCTCCAAACTCCGCTACATGGTCCCGCCGGCCGGCCGGTTACTATGTACATAAGATAGCTTTTGCGTAAAGAAATGCTGCGATGTTATTTGCTTACAATCAAATGACCGTTCAAATAACTGGTGTAATTTTACTCTGTCTTTTTCAGATTTAGTTACCGCTTCGGCGATTTTTGAAAGTATTTCTTTATTTTTTTGTTCCTGCAATGTTTTTACCATCTCATAAGCACTGCCTACCGGCAGGCATAAATCTTTTACCATTACTTACAATTGTATTTATATTTTTTTCGGAAATTCCAAAATCAATTAATGCATGTAAATGATTAGGCATAATTACACAACCTTTTACCTGGCGCCCTTTTGTTTTAGGATAATCCAACTTCGCCCCGATGACCAGTCGGACGGGCATTTATATACAGTGTAGTAACTCTTTGTTATTTCAGACAATGGAAGCTGGAGCTGGCAGGTAAAAAGCCAGCAGGGAACAAAATTTCGCCAATGGGCTACTGCCCGATTTAGAGAATACATTGTAAAAGGATTTACAATGAATGATGATTTGCTGAAACAAGCAGGTGGCGGTAATTATTTTATAGAATTACTGGTACGTATCCGTGATATACGTTCTTCTGAAAAAGTGTTTTGGAGGTAGATTTTAGATATTTATGCTACCAGTATTGACTACGATGCCAGGTTAAAAATATCTATTCAGTTTTTTCAAACGGTGCAAAATAAAATGAACTGGGCAGCACACGGACACACAGCAGCCGAAATTATTTATTAAAAGATTGATGCAAAAAAAACCGAATCTTGTTTTAACACATATTAAAGGAAGCAAACCTACAAAGCAGGAAACCGAAATAGCTAAAAACTATTTGAATGAAGATGAACTAAATGTACTAAACAGGATGGTAACTGCTTATTTAGAATTGGCAGAAATACAGGCACTAAACCGTAAGCCAATGTATATGAAAGATTGGATTGAACGCTTAGATGATTTTGTAAGAATGACCGGGAATAATATTTTACAAAATGCAAAAACAGTAAGCCACCAGCAAGTATTAAAAAAAGCAAGTGCAGCGTATGAGCAATATAAAGAGCAAACAAAAAAACGAACTATCCGAAGCAGAAAAACACTTTGTAAAGCAAATAGAAAATACTGCTAAAAAATTAAAGTCTAAGAAACCTAAAAAGTAATGAGCAGTTATACTATTTCACCCAAATTAAAATCAAACCGAGTTTTCATTTAGCAAAAAAGTGAATTGGAAAAACGCTTTGACCCTTTCTTTTACGTTCCCGAATTATTAGAACTTGAAAAGAAAGTATTAGCTAAGAATCCAAAGAAATTAAGGGATTATGTTGTAAGTGTTTCAAGCGGAGCAACACCAAAGACAACAGAAAGCGAACTGTATTATTCAGAAAAAGAAAACGGCATACCATTTTTAAGAGGTCAAAACCTTTCGCTAGCAGGCGTTTTAGAATTTGACGACTACAAATATATCAATCACCAAACGCATAATGGAATGTTGAAACGCAGCCAGGTTTCAGCAGGAGATTTGTTGGTAAAAATTACAGGCGTTGGAAGAATGCCTGTTGCATCAGTTGCACCCGAAGGATTTATTGGAAATATTAATCAGCACGTTTGCGTAATAAAAACAGGAAGCAAAGAAATAAGCGAAACACTTGCAGCCTTTCTTAATTCCGACATAGGCGAAAAGTTAGCAAGCCGTAGAAGTGCAGGCGGAACAAGACCAGCATTAGATTATCCGGCATTGCTTTCCATTCCAATTATTGAAGAAAAAAGGATTTTAGAAATTACCAATAAAGTAATTGAGCAGAAACAAAAGAACGAAGCAGAAGCCGAAAAACTACTTTCAGGTATTGATGATTATTTGTTGAAAGAGTTGGGTGTTATTTTGCCTAATCGAACTAAAAATACTTTAAAGAATAGAATGTTTACAAGAACATTAAAAGAAATTGCCAATAAAAGAATTGACCCCTTTTTTCATCAAAATAAATTTATTGAAAATCTAACCGTAATTGCGAATGAAAATTATCCAGTTAAGCCGCTTCTTGAAATTATTACAGGAAATTTAATTAAAGGAAGTTTGCCAAAACAAGAAGAAAAAGAAGGTGAAAAATCAGTAGTTCAAATTAACTCAATTAATGCTGATGGAACTATTGCACTTGACGATTTACTCACAGCTAAAAATATTTTCAGCAAAGAACAAAAATTAAAACTTGAAGATGTGTTAGTTGTAATAACAGGTGCAACAATTGGAAAAATTGCATATTGGAACCATGGTGGAGAATTTTATTTGGGTGGCGACATTGTAAAGTTTCAAACTAACTCATTTGCAGACAATTCATTTGTTTATTATTTTTTAAGAAGTAGTTTAATGCAAACTGAAATCAAAAGAAATATTACAGGTGCAACAAATGGACATTTATCACCAGAAGATGTATCACATTTTAAAATCCCAGTTCCACCGCTTGACAAACAAAAAGAAATAGCAAAACATATAACAGACATGCGGCAACAAGCACAGCAATTAAAGGATAAGACAAATGAAGCATTGCAAATAGCAGGTAAGGAAATTGAAAATATAATATTGAATTAGCCAAAGTATTTCGCACAGGGTTGCCAACCTTTTATAGACTCTTATTTATTTGAAAAACTATCGCCCAGGTTGGCAAACCTTTAGTACTATTGATACAACATCCAATAGGTGTTGGATCCGATGGCTAACGGATTGCAATACATCCCGCAACAAAAACGTTTACACAGTTGTCTTTTAAATGTAACTTACTTTATATTTTTGCTTGTTTCCAAAAACAGCAAAGTCCAATTAAATGTATTTCATGAAAACAGGTGGCCATTATATTTTAAGTGTTATTATTTTATTTATTTCATCCGTACTTTTTGCCCAGCAACCGGAACAGGCGATACTATTTTCCAATGGCAGATTTATAACCGGAAATAATGTGAGCAAAAATATTTTCAAAAGGGAAGGGCTTGAAAAGGCCGGCTTTGGAAAACAATACTTTGTGGCGGTGCAATTTTCGGCATTACCATCCGGACAGTTACGGGAAAAATTGAAGAAGGCCGGCGTCGCATTGCATGCCTATCTTCCGGGTAATGCTTACCTGGCAACGATTAACAATGATTTTAATTTTGCGCTCGCGGGGGCATTTAATATTTCTTCTGTTAACACTATACCGGCTTTTTATAAAATTGACCCGGAACTGATAAATTATAAACCTGCCGGTAATAAGCCAAATGAAAAAAAAATCGCGGTGAATTATTATCCTTCGGTGGACAGAAAAATCGTATTGGAGCAATTGCGGAAAGCCGGCGCAATCATTACGCCTACGAAATTTGACAACGGCAATATTATATTTATCCAGGCGGGCATGGCGGTCATCAACACCATTGCGGAGTTGCCATTCATCAGTGCTGTTCAGTTGCAATCCATTACCGATAAGCCACTCAATTATAATGATATTGGCGCACACGGTATCAGCGGCCTCAACGCATTGAATGGAAAAAACTTAAATGGTAATGGCGTAACAATTGGGATTGG
>JAVHOI010000462.1:0-4651 GCA_036169975.1 Ferruginibacter sp.
ATCCTTTGCACTTCGCTTGTACCCTCATATATCTGTGTTATCTTGGCATCCCTCATCATGCGCTCTACATGGTATTCCTTTACAAAGCCGTAGCCACCATGTATCTGCACGGCTTCGGTAGCTGTCCACATAGCTGTTTCTGATGCGAATACTTTTGCCATACTGCCACTAACGGTATAGTCTAAATGTTCATCTTTTTCCCACGCCGCTTTTAAGCAAAGCAACCTGGCACATTCAATTTTAGTTGCCATATCCGCCAGCTTGAATTGAATGATCTGGTGGTGCATGATTTCTTTACCAAATGCCTTCCGTTGTTTGCTGTATGCCAATGCCCTTTCATAAGCGCCGCCTGCGATTCCCAATGCCTGCGATGCAATACCAATACGGCCACCAGCCAGGGTTTTCATGGCAAACTTAAATCCAAAGCCATCTTCACCAATGCGGTTTTCCTTCGGCACTTTTACATCATTAAATAATATGGAATGTGTATCACTGCCCCGGATGCCCATTTTGTTTTCTTTGGCGCCTACGGTTACTCCGGGCCAATTTTTTTCTACTATGAATGCGTTGATACCATGGCTCCCCTTGCTGACATCCGTTTGAGCAATCACCAAATATACACTGGCGCTATTGCCATTGGTAATCCAGTTTTTGACGCCGTTCAATAAATAATAACCGCCTTTATCTTCCGCGGTAGTTTGTTGGGAAGTCGCGTCACTACCGGCTTCGGGCTCACTTAATAAAAACGCGCCAATGTACAGTTGCCCATCTTTTTTACCCTGCGCCAGTGGAACCAGGTATTTTTGTTTCTGTTCCTCGGTTCCATATTCCTGCAGGCCAAAGCATACCAAACTGTTATTGACGCTCATACATACACTCACGCTGGCGTCCACTTTGCTAATCTCCTCCATGGCCAGCACGTAGCTGATGGTATCCATGCCACTGCCACCATATTCCGGCTTTACCATCATACCCATAAAGCCGAGGTCCGCCAATTTTTCTATTTGTTCCCGTGGAAATTTTTGTAAATCATCTCTTTCAATCACGCCGGGCAGGCATTCCGTTACCGCAAAATCACGTGCCGCTTTTTGAATCATTACATGTTCTTCTGAAAGTTGAAACTGCATAAGCAATCGTTTTAATTTAGGGTACAAAAGTAAGGTTTCAAAACTAAGGGGTGTTAGTTTTTAACATAAGGATGCCATCTTTATAAAAAAAGTAATTACTAACTACTTTAGTATTACTACATTTGACATCCCATGTATGCAATAGTAGATATAGAAACAACCGGCGGTTATGCCGCCGCATTTGGAATCACTGAAATAGCCGTGTATATCCACGATGGTAAAAGGGTGGTGAAGCATTTTGAAACGCTCATCAATCCACAACAAAATATTCCACAATACATTACCGCACTCACCGGTATTGATAATACAATGGTGGCGGATGCGCCTGTCTTTGATGAAATAGCATCTGCCTTATTTGAATTGCTTAACGATCAAATTTTTATTGCCCACAACGTAAACTTCGATTACTCCTTTATAAAACATCATTTAAAAGCCGCAGGCTTTGAGTTAACCACTAAAAAATTATGTACCGTTCGCCTCGGCAGAAAATTATTTCCGGGGCTACCTTCGTATAGCCTTGGTAACCTTTGCCGCTCTTTAAAATTACCAATTGATAACAGGCACAGGGCCGGGGGCGATGCAAAGGCAACGGTGAAACTTTTTGAACATTACCTTGCAAATGGCGCTGATGTGCACATTGGGCAAATGCTAAAAAAATCATCCGGCGAGCAGTGGTTACCAATGCAATTAACAAAGGCGGACATATTACAACTTCCTTCGGCCCCGGGCGTTTATTATTTTCATGATGCGAAGGGCAAAATCATTTATGTAGGTAAGGCCATTAATATTAAGAAAAGGGTGAGCAGCCATTTTACGCACAATGATGCCGACCGTAAGCGGCAAAATTTTTTACGCACCATTTGCAAAATAACTTTTAAGGAATGTGCCACAGAATTAGAAGCCATTGTATTGGAAAGTACGGAGATAAAAAAATTATGGCCAAAATATAATTATAGCCAAAAACAACCAGCGCAAAAATTTGCCCTGTACCTGTTTGAAGACAGCCGTGGTTATTTGCGTTTGGCAATTGATAAAAAGAAGAAGAACCTCCCCCGGCTGTACAGTTTTAATTTGTTGCAGGAAGGGCTGGTAATGCTAAAAAAGATGGTGGAACAATTTGGCCTGCATGAAAAATTATGTTTCATTGATAAAACACCTTTTTCTGAATGCGATTATGCTTTATTGGAACCGCCGGTTAGCTACAATGAAAAAATAAAGAATGCGGTGAAAGCGCTGGAAGAAAACTTACCCACATTCGCGGTAGTGGATAAAGGGATAAAAGGAGCGGAAAAACTTTGCCTGTTAATTGAAAGGGGAAGTTTTTGGGGAATGGGTTATTTACCTGCTTCCATGCAGGTTATCAGTACATCCGGGTTGAAAGATTTATTGATCCCCTATACCGATAATGATACCATTCGTAATAGCATTTATTCATTTGTAGAACAGCATCCTGAAAAACGAATTAGTTTGTTGGTTTAACCCCATAATCCTTCAAAATTAAATTTTTACTTTTTTCTTTCCCTGCGCACCCCTACTTTCGCAACCCCATTTTAAAAAAATATTATGTCGCCATTCGTACAACCCATCGCACAAAAATTAAATATAAAACTACAGCAGGTAGAAGCCGTATTGAGCTTGTTTGAAGAAGGCGCTACCATTCCATTTATTGCCCGTTACCGGAAGGATAAAACCGGAGCGCTGGATGAAGTGCAGATTCAACAAATACAGGACGAAGCTAAATTTTTAAAGGAATTTACTGAACGAAAAATATTTATAGAAAAAACGATTACTGATCTGGGGAAAATGACGGAAGCCCTGCAGGCTAAAATTAATAATACCACTACCATTGCCGAACTGGAAGATATCTATCTGCCTTATAAACCAAAGCGTAAAACCAGGGCGCAAACTGCCCGTGAAAATGGTTTGGAACCTTTGGCCACCACATTGTTGGAGCAAAAAGAGATAGGCCTGATCGCAACGGCCACCACCTTTATTAATGAAAAAGTATTGGATGCGGATGCGGCGCTTCAGGGTGCCAGGGATATCATCGCGGAAATGATTAATGAAGATGCGCAGGTAAGGGCCAAACTGCGAAAACTGTTTGAAACGGAAGCCACCCTGCAAAGTAAAGTGGTAACGGATAAAGAAACGGAAGGCATTAAATACAAGGACTATTTTGATTTTTCGGAACTGATTTCTAAAACACCATCTCACAGGATACTGGCGGTGCTTCGTGGTTTTCTGGAAGGCTTTTTACGCCTTGCCATTTCACCTGCCGAAGAGGCTTCGCTGGAAATAGTAGAAGAATTGTACATCAAAGGAATGAACCCTTCCAGCGACCAGGTCAGAAAGGCTGTAAAGGATGCCTACCGCAGGTTATTACAACCAAGCCTTGAAACGGAATTCAGGACAGCCCTGAAAGCAAAGGCGGATGAAGATGCCATCAATGTATTCGCTGAAAACTTACGCCAACTTTTATTGAGCCCGCCCATTGGCAGTAAAAGGATTTTAGCCATTGATCCTGGATACAGAACAGGTTGTAAAGTGGTATGCCTGGATGAAAAGGGAGAGTTGCAAAAAACCGATTTGATATTTCCGCACGAACATAACCGGGTAGCGGCTGAAGAAATCAAAATTAAAAATTTAGTACAGCAATACGGCATTGAAGTATTTGCCATCGGTGATGGTACCGCAGGGAGGGAAACAGACAACTTCATCAAAAAATTAAACCTTGGCTTGCCGGTATTTTTAGTAAATGAAGATGGCGCTTCTATTTACTCAGCATCTGAAATCGCCAGGGAAGAATTTCCGAATGAAGACATCACTGTTCGTGGCGCGGTAAGCATTGGCCGTAGATTGATGGATCCGTTGGCAGAATTGGTAAAGCTGGATCCCAAAAGTATTGGCGTGGGGCAGTACCAGCATGATGTAAACCAGTTCAGGCTGAAAGAGCGGCTCGACGCTACCGTTATTAGTTGCGTAAATAATGTAGGCGTTAATCTGAATACCGCCAGTAAACATTTGCTGGGTTATGTAAGCGGCATCGGCGCTACATTGGCGGATAACATCATTAAATACCGGAATGAAATTGGCAGGTTCAGCAGCCGTAAACAATTGCTGAAAGTACCCCGTTTGGGTGGAAAGGCTTACGAACAATGCGCAGGGTTTTTACGCATTAAAGAAGGGGATGACCTGCTGGACCAAAGTGCTGTGCATCCGGAAGCTTACCCGGTGGTAGAAGCCATGGCAAAGGATTTGGGCGTGAAGGTGAATGAGCTGATTGGTAAAGAAGAGTTATTAAAAAAAGTGGATGCGAAAAAATACGTAAGCGAACAAATTGGGGAACTGACTATTAAAGATATTTTAAATGAATTAACGAAGCCGGGGCTTGATCCGAGGAGTGAAGCACAGCCTTTTGAATTTGCCAATATTTACAGTATTGATGATGTGAAGGCAGGAATGGAAGTGCCGGGCGTAGTAACAAACATTACCCGCTTTGGAGCGTTTATTGACATAGGGGTAAA
>JAVHOI010000462.1:4751-6344 GCA_036169975.1 Ferruginibacter sp.
CCCTGTTTTTTTATACCCAATTGGTGAAAAAAATGTGTAAAAAATAAAGCGGGTCTATACAATTCAAACTGAGCAAAGATTCCGGCCATTATTAACAAATTGTTGTTATTAACTTTTCCCGGTTCAAAATCAAAGCGATTGTACTATTGCAATAGTTCTTAATAATATTGTTCAGGTATCAAAATGTAGGTAGATATTACCAGGGAACCATGTGCAATTCATGGACTGTTGCGCAACTGTAAGTAACGTTATTGATTCATTATCCTAAGCCGGTCAGTCGTCCGGTAAGGGATCCGTTACAAGTCAGCTTACCTGCCTGAACAATTTGGTGCAACATCTTCGCAATAAGGATAACCGCACTTCAATAGTTTTAACCCAAACATTCAACTCCGGGTTTACTGTCGTTGGCCGTTTCCAAAACTGCATTATAATAAACGAATAAATACCATCATCATCATGCCAGAAAACAACACAGAATTACTTTTAAGGGAAAACAAGGAACGCTTTGTTCTTTTACCAATCAATTATCCAAAGGTTTGGGAAATGTATAAAAAGCATGAAGCCGGTTTTTGGACGGCGGAGGAAATTGATTTAAGCGGCGATCAAAAAGATTGGGATAACCTCAATGATGGCGAGCGCCATTTCATCTCTCATATCCTGGCATTTTTCTCGGCGAGTGATGGCATCGTAAATGAAAACCTGGCGGTTAATTTCATGAGTGAAGTGCAGTTGCCCGAGGCAAGGTGTTTTTATGGTTTCCAGATCATGATGGAAAATATCCATTCAGAAACTTATGCATTATTAATAGACAATTATATAAAAGACCCGAACGAAAAACTGCGTTTGTTTCATGCCATTGACACGGTACCCGCGGTAAAGAAAAAAGCGGAATGGGCATTGCGCTGGATAGGTAAAGGGAACTTCGCGGAACGCCTTGTTGCATTCGCCGCGGTAGAAGGTATTTTTTTCAGCGGTAGTTTTTGCTCCATCTTTTGGATGAAGAAAAGGGGCCTGATGCCAGGACTGACATTTAGTAATGAACTGATCAGCCGTGATGAAGGATTGCATTGCGAATTCGCCTGTTTGCTTTATGGCATGCTGGAAAACAAGCTGACAAAAGATGCCGTGTTTAAAATAATTGCGGATGCCGTAGAAATTGAGAAGGAATTTATAACCGAAGCTTTACCGGTCGCGTTGATTGGCATGAATGCCAGGCTGATGCAGCAATACATTGAATTTGTAGCCGACCGCTGGCTGGCCGAACTGGGCTATCCTAAAATGTTTAATGCCATCAATCCGTTTGATTTTATGGAAATGATATCCCTGCAGGGCAAAACCAATTTCTTTGAAAAAAGAGTAGGCGATTATCAAAAGTCGGGCGTGATGGGTACCAAAGAATCACAGGCATTTTCGCTCGAAGAAGATTTTTAAAAAGTAATTAACACCTGTGGATAATATTAAGATGAAGAAGTTCATTTTAATATTTAGTTTCCATCTCTCAAAAAAAATAAAAAACATTTTCCCCTCTAAATAAAGTTTTGATCGCTATGCATGTAATTAAAAGAAATGGCAAAAATGAGTCCGTCAAATTCG
>JAVHOI010000463.1:0-6332 GCA_036169975.1 Ferruginibacter sp.
CCTTGCGAACGGCAGATTTTGAGTCTGCTGCGTCTACCAATTCCGCCACATGGGCAATCTCATTGTTAACCTTCCATCTTCTAACAGGGCTGCAATATTACGTTAATCATCCATTCTGTCCAAAATACGTTGCAGGTATTTTTTCCTGAAATAATATTCTTTTACTTTTAAGAGGTTTTCGGTGGTAACCGAATCGGCATTGTAATTTTCAATAATGTCTCTTACTTCTTCATACAGATCATTGTTCAATCCTTCTATTTCCTTTGTGAAAGTTTCCGGATCCTGCCCTGATAATTTTTCATTCAAATCCATCATTTCCATTAAAAAGCCCGGGGGCAAAGCGTATTTTTCATTTTCATTTAGTAACCCTTTCAACTTCAAAACATACTGAATGGTTAGATCCGGGTGTTGTAATACTTTCAACGCCTTATTAATTTGGGAAGATTTTTCAAGCGCTTCTTCTTGTTCGGCATCACCCGCCTTGGTATAAAAATCTGGGTGATGTTGCTTTTGCAATTCAAAATATTTTTTTGCCAGCACATGCTTATCTACCCGCAAGCAAACCGGCATATCAAATAATTCAAAATAATTCATGGCGCAAAGATACCCACTATGCCTTTAAGCATAATAATGGTTGCGATTATTTTTGTTGTTGCATTTAGTTGTGGTTACTAAATAAGGATGTAATAAATTGCAACAAATTTTACGATTGATGCTAAAGATTGGATTAATAAGGGAAGGCAAGATACCTGCCGATAACCGGGTGCCACTTACACCTGCCCAATGCAAATGGTTGCACAAAAATTTTCAGGACATAAACGTTACGGTGCAGCATAGCGCTATCCGTTGTTACAGTGATAAAGAGTACGAAATGGCCGGGATTGAAGTAAAGGAAGATATGAGCGGATGTGATGTTTTGATGGGCATAAAAGAAGTGCCGGTTGACATGCTGATTGAAGGAAAGGCCTATCTGTTTTTTTCGCACACCAGAAAAATGCAACCCTATAATCAAAAGCTGATCAGGGCTGTTATTGAAAAAAAAATCACCCTCATGGATTACGAATGCCTGGAGCATGAAGATGGTACCCGTATCATTGGCTTTGGTTTTTTTGCTGGTATTGTTGGCGCCCACAATGGTATGCTGGCTTATGGCAACCGTACCGGCCTGTTTAAATTACAGCGGGTTGGTTCGGTAAATAGTTTTCAAAAACTGGTACATACCTATTTTGGATTAAAAGTACCCAACATTAAAATTGCGGTTACGGGTACAGGCCGTGTAGCACATGGGGTACTTGAAATTATGAACCTGTTGGGGATACATGAAGTAGAGGTGGATGAATACCTGGACCGTGAATTTACCTACCCGGTATATGTTCATTTGAAAGGTATTGATTTGTATGCTCCTAAAGATAATGGAACATACAACCGGGAAGATTTTCATGATCATCCGGAAAATTATTATTGCAAATTCAGCAGATTTATTTCCGGGACTGATTTGCTCATCAATGGAATTTACTGGGATCCCAAAGCACCCCGTTTATTTGAACTGGAGGATATGAAGCAGGCTGGTTTCCGCATTTCCACCATTGCGGATATTACCGATGACAAAGCTGGTTCCATACCTTGCAACCTGGGGGATACCACTATTGATGACCCTGTATATGGAATAGATAAAAATACTTTTCAACGGACCGCACCCTATTTGCCCAACTCGTTGGATGTAATGTCGGTGGGCAATTTGCCCAATGAATTACCAAGGGATGCAAGCCGGTATTTTGGCGAACAGCTTATCAAATTCGTGTTGGATGATATCCGGGCCGGCGGTAGTGAAACCATCAGTAAAGCTACAATTGTAAAGGAAGGCAGGCTTACTGACGATTATGCTTACATGAAGGAATATGCTGCCCCCAAAGCATTCACGAAATGATAGGGATGTTTTAAAAGTGAAGCAAGGACCAGGAAGCTAACCATAAACCTTAATCCTTTTATCCTAAGCCTTTTACCTATGCCTCTCTCCTTAAACCGTCTTTACAAATAATATTCTTCCAGCAACTCGATAAACTCCGGCGTGTATGTTCCCGTTTCATTTTTGATTGCAAGTTTGTTGGTAGCAAAAGGTTTTTCATGATGGCTAAAAAATAAAATGCCCCTGAAGAAAGGGTGCGTTTTGGTATGTTGAATAAGAAGCTGCTCATTTAAAAAATAATTAACGGCTATCGCTATTTCAATAAAAAAATCCATGCGGTGGCAAGGGAGTAGTATTGCTAAAAATCCATGTGGTGATAAATGGTTATGCGATAAGACTAACAGTTGATCGAGTGTAAGTGTGCTATCATGTTTAGCGGCGTTCAATTTTTTATTACGCGATTTCAGGTCACCTTCAAAAAACGGGGGGTTTGAAATAATACAATCATATTTTTTTTCAGGATAAAACTGTAAGGCGTCTTCATGATAAATATGCAGCCGCTCCATCCAGGGTGATTGCGCAAAATTAAGCTTTGCCTGCTGTGATGCAGCTTCATCTATTTCAACGGCATCAATAGTTCCAGTCGTTTTTTGTGACAGCATCAAACTTAATAAACCAGTACCAGCGCCAATATCCAAAATGTTATTTGCAGGCAGTTGTAGTTTATTGATATGCCTGGCAACATAAGCTCCAAATATACAGGCATCGGTGCACACTTTCATAGCACAGTGATCCTGGTGAACTGTAAATTGTTTGAATTTAAAATAGTTGTTAGCCATGAATGCACAATAGCTATGGGATTAATGCGAATAAATTAAATATAAAATGGGAAGGAAGAATTCTCCGAACCTTAAACCCTAAACCTTAAACCTTTAACTTTCACCCGTCTAAACGTTACCAAACCGCTCTTGCTGAGGGGCTGATATTCAATTCCACAAAATCTTTTTCTAAAAATTTATAATAGGCCGTAATAGCGATCATCGCGGCGTTATCCGTACAGTATTCAAGTGCGGGAATAAAAGTTTGCCAGCCCAATTTTTCACCGGTATCTTTCAGCGCCTTACGCAAGCCACTGTTCGCACTTACACCGCCGGCTATACAAATTTGATTAATGCCATTTTCCTTAGCCGCTTTTCTCAGTTTATTGATTAGTATGTAGATGATCCTGTCCTGAATGGATGCACAGATATCAGCAAGATTATCATCTATGAAATTTTTTCTCGTCTCTCCGGTTGCCGTAAATTCTTCTTTGAAAAGATTGCTGGTGCCGGCATTTTTTAAAAAATATAAAATGGAAGTTTTTAATCCGCTAAAGCTGAAATTCAATCCAGGTATTTGTGGTTCAGGAAACTTAAATCGTTTAGGGTTGCCGTTAGCCGCATATTTATCTATCAATGGCCCGCCGGGATAGGGAAGCCCTAATAGTTTGGCGGTTTTATCAAAAGCTTCACCTGCCGCATCATCAATGGTTTCACCTATTACTTTAATGTTGGTAGCGGATTGGCAAAGAACGATCTGGGTATGGCCCCCGCTTACGGTAAGGCATAAGAAAGGAAAGAAAGGCTTTTCATCAGGTATTAAATTTGCCAGCACATGTGCCTGCATGTGATGCACCGCTATCAGCGGTTTATCCAGTGCAAGCGCAAGCGATTTCGCAAACTGCGCACCGACCAGCAATGAGCCAATCAATCCGGGAGCCCGTGTAAAGGCTATTGCGTCAATAGCTGAAAGTTCACATTTGGCGCTGCGTAATGCCGTATCTACTACGGGTACGATATTTTGCAAATGTGCCCTGCTGGCCAGTTCCGGCACCACACCTCCATATTTTTCATGTACTGTTTGATTGGCAATGACATTGGATAATATTTTTCCATTTTTACAGATGGAAGCCGAGGTGTCATCGCAGGAAGATTCGATGGCTAAAATGGTAATGCCATCCCCTTCCCGAAATAATCGGGATGTTCCGGAAGGGGCGTTAATTGAAGCGTGATCCATTTTGCAAAAGTAGTTGAATGCAAAGTTTTAATTTGCCCGTATAGACAAAATAAATTCGATGATAAAAAATGACTGTAGGGTTAATGATTTGGCGCTGATACTATTCGTTTAAAAATAAAAAAAATAATCAAGGAAACTAATACAAAACAAATTGGATTGGCTAAAAATTAACCGAATACAAAAAAGATACATTAAACATTCGGGGACTAAGAACCCTCCTTTGGAGGGCAGGGAGGCTTTGTTGTTTTTCTTCTAACTCCTTATTGCCACTACAGGATCCATCCTCGCCGCTCTTGAAGCGGGGAATATACCTGCCAAAATACCTACGATTAAACAAATAATAACGGTGCTTACCAATAATGGAATCGAAACATAAACCGGGAATTTGAGCGGCCCGGAAAGTATTAATGTAAGGATATATACAAAAAATAAACCTATGGCGCCACCCATCAGGCAAAGGATGGTGGCTTCCAGCAAAAATTCGAATAATATACTGCCCCTTTTTGCACCAATCGCTTTCTTAAGCCCGATAACACTTGTTCTTTCTTTTACCGTTACAAACATGATATTGGCAATTCCAAACATACCTACCACCAGGCTGATCACACCAATTAATCCACCTACAATATTTACTGTTCCAAATAAGCCGGTGATCGCCTTGCTGAATGCCTCCACGCTGTTTAGTGAAAAATTATCTTCCTGGGTAGGGCTAAGCCTCCGGATCTGTCGCATGATTCCTTCCAGTTCATTCATTAAAGCTGTTGGTGTTACTTTATCTTTTCCTTTGGCGATAAGTACAGGGTTAGCATTGTCTTCATCTACTATCTGTTTGCAAAATTTATAGGGCAGCATGATGCAATTGTCGTAATCCCATCCAATAAAATTTTTACCTTCTTTTTTTATTACACCAACAATGCTTACCCTTTTTCCTTTTATATCAAAATTTTTTCCCAATGCCCTTTCAGCGGAGCCATATAATTTCCCGGCATTATCATAGCCAATCAGTCCAACGGCTGAACCGCTGTTAAATTCAGCAGATGATATATAACGGCCCTGATCAAAAGAAATTGGTTGTATTGTCATCTGCCCTTCTACAATGCCATAAACGGAAGCATTCTGAATAATATCATCATCGTGGGATAAGTTGCCTCCGGACCGGATAAGGAAACTGACATCATCTACCAATTGAGAACGTTCTTTAACTAAATTCATTTCTTCGTACTTCATTACCGGCCTCGACCTGAATTTCCACCAGGGCTTATCAGGCCCGCCACTGTATTCCCATTTATCAATGTAAATGGTGTTGCTGCCCAGGCTGCTTACTTCGTTCTGGATATTACGCTCCAGGCTGTTAACCGTAGCCAATACGCCAATGATACAAAATATACCAAAGGCTACACCGGTAAGGCTTAGCGAAGTACGAAGTTTATTTACCCTAAGCTCCTGCAGGGTAAGCCGTAATGAATTGAGTAGAATGTGAAGCGATTTTCGCATAACCCAAAAATACTGTAAGCAAACTAATTGAGATCGAAAATTATATAAGTGGTTGAAGATTTTAGCAAATAGTTAATTGGCTCCATTGCAATATTACAACAACGGAAAAAACTGATTTGAAAATATTTTACAATTTATTTGTTGGTATTATTGGGAGATATTTTATTCAGGTTATCAATTTTTCATAGCAATAGTTTACCCGGAGGAAGAGTTATATTAAGGTAATTCGGAAGGCTTATGGCGTTCATAAAAGCTATACTTTCCGCTGCTCATCATTGAAATTGATGATGAAGGTAAGGTCAAAAAAAAGGACGAAAAAAAACAAATATTTAAAATCCTATAAACATTATTTTTTTTCAACAAAGTGTATCCCTTACTACAAACCCTGGCCAAAAGTTAGTAAATTATTATCGGGGTCAAGCAAAGCAAATTCTTTCTGTCCCCAGGGTTTTACTTGCAAATGTCCTGCAGGATGTATTACGACTTTCTTGTCTGAGAGTGACTGAAAAAGATTGTCAATGTTGTCAGTTCGGATATAAACTTGTCCATAGTTTTCATTTGGGTCAAGCTCCTTGAATTCAAAAAAATGAATTTGTATATTGTCCTTTTCTACTATTAAATATCCTTCAAAGTCATCACTTCCAACTTCCTGAAAACCTAACTTGTTCAGGTAATAATTTTTGGTTGCGGCTTTGTTACGCATTGGCAGTTTGGGATTAATGTTTGTAAGCATAATTTTTTTCTGCAAAAATGGTGATTATTTTATTAAACACACTTTTTCCAAATCAGAAAATGCAATAAGTTTTGGTTATTGCCCGGAGCCTTCCCGGCAGCTACTAATTGCCTGGCATAGAAGCCTGGCGTACCCAACAAGGCG
>JAVHOI010000464.1:0-1380 GCA_036169975.1 Ferruginibacter sp.
CAGTTTCATTTTTTTGAGTATTTCATTTATACGCTGATGCCGGTTTCTGTTAGCGTCCCTAATTAAAAATCCCGGAGACACCTAAAGCAACACTATCCAGCCGGGTTGAGCCACCTTATGGATGGAGATAATAGAAAAAAACTTTGACACAACTTTGGATAATATTGCTCCAATACCTGACAAACAAAACACCCTTATTGACGCCATAAAGGCAAAGCAGCAACTCATTGAAACACTGATGAAGCAAAGGCGGAAGATGGAGGAAAAAATAAAACTACCGGAAATGCCCAATGACAAGCGGAACAAATTAAAAACGGAAGGCAGGTTATTTATCAATATCAATAAAATGATCTGTTACCGTGCAGAGACCGCACTGGCCAACGAGCTACTGTACTTCAGCAAAGCGGATGATGAGAAAAGAATGCTGATAAAACAAATCATCCAAACACCGGTAAATATAATGCCTGCCTACAATAACAAAACACTTACAGTAACGTTGCATACGCTGTACACTCTTAGGTAAAACCAAATAGTTACAACCATCTCGAAACCGCTCAATGATACAGAAACAATTTTTCCCGGAACGGATTTAACCCTGATTTTCAAAACCCAATATTTTTACTTCACAATCAGGTCAGGAGTTATGAAGTTAAAATGGTGTTTTAATATGCACTATAATTTTTGAAGCATATCCACCACACCTTCATTTTTTAGGATGAGGTAGCCCAGGCGGTCGTTACTTATTCCTTCTTTCAATTGATAGTTAAACAACAACTGGTCATCTGTTACAACAGTTTCAAAATAATTGAAATTGATATTCGGATATTTTTTTAATCCCTCACCAATTTCGTAGAGGTGCGTAGATAAAATGAAGAGGGAATTTTTTATTTTCAGCAAACCTTCAATCACGGTGGAAGAGCACTTCATGGCATCCTCCACATTGGTGCCTTTAAATAATTCATCAATCAATATCAGCCACTTCCTGCCATCAGAAATTTTGTGTACTGTTGACTTGATGCGTTGCACTTCGTTGTAAAAAAAACTTTCCCCTTTCAGCAGGTTATCCATTACATTAATATTGCTTAGCAATCCGTCAAAGAGGCTCAGCCGCATGCTTTGCGCCGGAACGCCCATTCCTATATGCGCCAGAAAAACCGCGTCACCAACCGCTTTGATAAAAGTGCTTTTGCCGGCCATATTGGCGCCCGTTAAAAACAGGAAATTACTATGCGGATGCAGCGCTATATCGTATCCTACAGGTTTTTGCAAAAGGATATGATATAATCCTTCAGCCCTTAATAATGGCTCATCGCTCTCTACAAATTCAGGAAAATGAAGCCCGAATGTATTTACAGCCATCGCCATTCCATACCAGGCGTC
>JAVHOI010000465.1:0-4104 GCA_036169975.1 Ferruginibacter sp.
TTATAAAAAGTAAGCGATGATGTTGGAGATAGCTTTGATGTAAAGCTATCTCCAATATTACGGGCAAAGCCAGGGATATTCAGTTCTTGTTATTGTGATACGGAAGTAGCAGCGCCTGCTACTTTATAAGTTATGTTATTACCATCCATTATTTCCTGGTAATAAACACCTGCAGGAGATACATAAAATTTTTGTTGGTTAATAATAATTGCTGTGCAACCGGCTGGCAACTGGTTTACTACTGAACCATTCACCGGCACTGTCGCAATATTGTTGGTACCTTGAGTAGCAGGAGCCTGAAAAGTTTCATCATCATCAACCGCATCGGCATTGGTAGTATTTAATACACCATTCGTACCCACTACTTCATAGCGTAATTTATTGTTGGCCGTAATCCTTTCCTGATAAAAAGTCCCGCCAAGTTCATAATATTTTTGTCCGTCAATTACGGTTACTTTAGCGCCGGAAGGTAAATGCTTAACAATAGCTCCCAAGGGGGGTTGGGTTACTGTGTAACCACCGGTTTTGTAGGGGCGGTAATAAATGCCGTCATAATAATAAAATGGATCACTGCCAATAAGGAATTGGCTGTATCCAAAAGGCAAAACATTAATCCTTATACCAAAAGCTGGTCCATAATGATTATAACGATATGGTAGCCTGTATGCGGGTCGATAGTAAATGCGTGGCCTGAAGGCAGGGTGATAATTGTAATAAGGGTTGTATCCAATACCAATGGAAACCCTTGAACGGGAGCCATAATAATTGTCATGCCGACGATCCCTGTCATTCCTGCCACGGTTATTCTGCGCATAAATTGCTGATGATAAAAATAGCGTAAAGGCCAGTGCTGCTAATACCCGGAAAATATTTTTTGAAGTTTTCATACTTTTTATTTTTATAGACTTCAAATTTACTTCAAAGTTGACAGGGGTATAAAGATAAAATGAGTTTTAACATTTGGAATGCTATAACGTCTCTTACAAATTTTAGTTACATTTAATTTTCAATAACATTGATTTACCAAACTACGGATGGAGAAAAGACTTTCAAAATTTTGTAACTGATAAATTAAAAAAATTTCTTTATGTACACCATAGAAAATGAGATGCTCCGTGTAGTGGTTAACCCGGCAGGGGCGGAGTTGAGCAGCCTTTTTAGTAAGCTGACCAGCCAGGAATATTTATGGAGCGGCGACCCTGATTTCTGGGGAAAGAAATCACCCGTATTATTTCCTGTTGTAGGCACCCTGAAGGATAACAAATATTTTTTTGAAAATAAAAGTTATGAACTCGGCAGGCATGGGTTTGCAAGGGATAAAATATTTTCGGTTAAGGAGCAGGCGCCATCATCCATCACTTTTGAATTAAAAAATGACAAAAGTACCTTACAGGTTTTCCCGTTTCAATTCAGCTTCTCTATTAATTATACTATTGAAAAAAGCAGGTTATCGGTTACCTACATCGTTAAAAATAAAGGCGCTGAAAGAATGTTGTTTTCTGTTGGTGGCCATCCTGCTTTTAAATTACCCATAGCCGTTGAGCTGGATTATACCGATTATTATTTATTGTTTAATAAAATGGAAAATGCCGGGCGTTGGCCTATTAGCGCAGATGGATTAATAGAAACATCGCCTTTACCCTTGTTAAATAATACCAATCAATTACAATTATCAAAAGCCTTGTTTTATAAAGATGCGATTGTTTTTAAAAATCTTTTGTCAGATGAAGTGCAGGTAAAATCGCGGAAGCATCCTGCGGGTTTTGCTTTTTCATTTAAAGGTTTTCCATACCTCGGCATCTGAGCCGCGAAGGATGCGGATTTTATTTGTATTGAACCCTGGTGCGGCATAGCAGATAGTATTGATACCAGCCAGGTTTTAATGGACAAGGAAGGGATTATTAATTTACCTGCCGGTAAAGATTTTAAAAAGACCTGGAGTATTACGGTCTGGTAAATATTTTCGTATTTAAAAAAATTACTTGCATAAGTGGTGGCACCTTTTAAAAAGTGCCCTCTCTTATGCAAGTGTGGGTGGAAGTTAATATATTGGTTTCAATCCAATGTTAAAAAACATAAAACTCCATTTATCCTTTTGTTCCGCTATCATTTGCTTTGTACTTCTGCCGGCGCCATGCCCGGCCTTTGTTTCAATCCTGATTAAAACAGGGTTGTTGCCGTTTTGTTTTTCCTGAAGCGTAGCCGCGAACTTGAAAGAATGTGCAGGCACTACCCTGTCGTCGTGATCAGCCGTGGTGATCATCGTGGCCGGATAAGAAGCTTCCTTCACATTGTGCAGCGGAGAATATTTGTACAGATAGTCAAACATTTCCTTGCTGTCTGCGGATGTGCCATAATCATAAGCCCAGCCTGCACCGGCTGTAAATTTATGATACCGCAACATATCCAATACACCCACTCCCGGGAAAGCGACTTTACACATTCCGGGTTGCTGCGTAATACAGGCGCCCACCAGCAAACCCCCATTGCTGCGGCCTTCAATAGCCAGCATATCCCTTGATGTATATTTGTTATCCACCAGGTATTGGGCGGCTGCTATAAAATCATCAAATACATTTTGTTTTTTTGTTTTAATCCCCTGCCCGTGCCATTCCTCGCCGTATTCGCCGCCACCCCGGATATTGGGTACGGCATAGATCCCGCCATTCTCCAACAAAATAATATTGGATGTGCTGAAGGAAGGCGTAAGGCTTATGCCAAATCCACCATAGCCATAAAGCAAACAAGGGTTCTTCCCACTTAATTCAATCCCTTTTTTATGGGTAATGATCATCGGGATTTTCGTTCCGTCTTTCGAAGTATAAAACACCTGTTTTGATTCATATTCTTCCGGGTTGAATTGTACCGTTGGTTTTTTATATAATGCGGTTTGGCCTGTTTCTATGTTGAGTTTAAAAATAGTATAAGGCGTAGTATAGGCCGAAAAGCCATAGTACAATTCCTTATCCTGTTGTTTGGCTGAAAAACCATTGGCGCTGCCCAAACCGGGCAATACGATTTCACGTATTTGCTTACCTGCCTTATTATATTGATAAACTTTTGTTACAGCGTCTTTTAAGTAGGTGCAATAAATATAGCCGCCTGCCGAAGAAGCACTGAGTACTTCAGGTTTGGCATCCACTACCGTTTTCCAATTACCTTCTGAAGGACTGGAAACAGGCATGGCCACCAATTTGGAGGTTGGCGCATTCCTATCCGTTTGAATATAAAAATTATTGGCGTCCACTTCTACAATCCTGTGGTCGTTCTTCATATCAGTTATTAAAGGAATTATGGCTGCATTGGGTTTAGATAAATCCAGGATGTGTAATTCATTGCCATAAGTAGTATTGGCGCCATAAATAATCAGCCAATGTCCATCTTCGCTTACCCCTGCGGAGATATAGCGTTTGGGTTGCGATGGGCCTCCATATATGAGTTTATCTTCCTTTTGCGGCGTACCCATTTCGTGATAAAATAGTTTGTGGGTATCCGTTACCCCGGCAAGAAAACTACCTTGCTTTGGCCGGTCATAAGTGCTGTAATAAAAGCCTTCATTCCCTTTCCAGGCTGCAGAGCCAAATTTAATATCCAGCATGGTATCACCCACTTGCTTTTTTGTGGCGGCATCAATCACAATCATTTTTTGCCAGTCGCTGCCCCCTTCCGAAACATTGTATGCCGCCAGCGATCCGTCTTTAGAAAAATTAATTCCTGACAGCGAAGTGGTGCCATCTTTTGAAAAGGTATTCGGGTCTAAAAATAATTCGGCGGCGCCACCATCCATGCTTTCCCTGTACATTGCCGATTGGTTTTGAAGGCCCGAATTTTTATTATAGTAAATGTAATTCCCTTCCCTGGTTGGCGCTGAAAATTTTTCATAATTAAATAGGTTTTCGTATCGTTTGCCGATGGCCTCCCTGAAGGGGATTTGTTTCAGGTAGTTTTCCGTTACTTCGTTTTCAGCTTTTACCCAGGCGCCGGTTTCGGCACTGGTGTCAGCTTCAAGCCAACGGTAGGGATCGGCTACAGTTGTTCCAAAATAATCGTCTTTTATAAGCGTATCTTTTTTTGTGGAAGGATAATTCACTTCAATGGATTTAA
>JAVHOI010000465.1:4204-6302 GCA_036169975.1 Ferruginibacter sp.
TCTTTTATAAGCGTATCTTTTTTTGTGGAAGGATAATTCACTTCAATGGATTTAAGGTTTGTAATGGATGATCCGGTGTTATTGTTGCAGGCAATCATCAAGTTGGAAATGATTAGCGGAATAAATATTTTCTTCATAATGGATTTTTAATTAGATGAAAGATAAATTTTTACCTGAAATAATTTATTTGATTTTTTATAAACGGATATTCTTACTTTCTATTCTTTAAACTATGAAATCAGGTTGGTGAAAATTAAAGCTTGTCTATTCCATCACTTCAAACAATAGCAATTGAGATTGTTGCAAAGGATTAAAATTATTATCCGCCACAAATACCAATGTTTTATGCCCATTAGGTAATGGCGGGCCAAAAGTAACACCCTCAATATTGTCTATGAATATTCCAAGCCCATCCATATTCAGCAATAATTTTTTGGCAGCGGGAACAAAACCGATTTTGTTTTTTATTGATCCCGTATTTTTAATGTCAGTCGCTTTATCCAGATCAGCGATAAATACTTTGATGGTACAGTCCAGGCGCCCTGACGAGAAAGAACGTTCAATCACCAATAATTTATTTTTCCCCACAGAAAGTATATCGGGCACCCCGTTTATTTTAAATGCATCAGCGGGAAAAGGAGGGTGTGCCACCGGTTCCAATTTGTAACCAAACTGTTTGATATTTCTTCGGGTGGCTATATCAAATTTTAAAATGCGGATAAATGCATTATTGTCTGAAGTGTCCGCCCTTGGCCCATCTTCGTATAAAGGTTCTTCTACATTTACAAAAAGCGTTTTATAATTATCCGCGAAGGCTATTCCTTCCAATACGCCGTTTTGGCGGGGCCCTTTTTCTATGGCATGCATTTTAAGATTTGGCGGCAGCAAATAACTATTTACATATTTTCCTTTTAAGGAGATAGTGGTGATGGCGGGGTTTTCCAATACGGTATTTTTTTTATTTACAATTCTTTCCCCTTCGCTGCTCCACACTAATTTTTTGATCAAAGGGTTATATCGCATTGCTTCCGGATCGGGTGTATGGTAGCGATCCTGTTTACTATTGGGGTAAATCTTTCCGTTAGGTTGCAGCATGCTGTAAACCCCGGTAAAATGGATGCTGTCAATTCCTTTTTGTGTAAAGAAAATAGCAGCGGTATAAAATCGTGCAGGTCCAAAGGTGCTCCTGTCATCGCTGATGATATAGTAGCGTTTATTTGCCGCATCGTAATCTATGCCGGATAAACCACCAACCGTGGTGTTGTTGAAGTGCAGGTTGTAGGGTATTTGATACTGGCCTAAAAATTTAAGGCTGCTGATATTAGTACCCGGTTGGGCAAGAAGGGAATTGCTTAAAGTAAAACAACAGGCGAAACAAAAGGTGAGGCAGAGCAATGAAAATGGCCTTGAATAAAATAACGGCATAATGATTAATTGTGAGGCAAAGTTGAGAAAAGAAAGTTAACTACTGGCGTTATTATTTTGCTTTGGCAAAATCCAAATAAAAACAGGCATGCTGTCAGGAAACCATCATGAAATAAAAAAATCCTTTTGGGAGCGGAAGATTATTGATTGATGTTTAAGGTTATGCTGCGCAATCATTTTTTCTTTTGGTAAAATAAAAAATCATTAATTTTTCTCTTATCATAAATAACTATTATTGCCAACCTGATCAGGATATTTTTTCATGATTATTTTAATTATGCCAGCCATTGTTATTCAAATGTTACTTTCGTTTAAACAACTACCAAAATAAAAAGTAAACCAGAATTGTTATGATCAGATTAGCGCCTTTTCAACAAGCGGATTTCGGGCAACTGATTGCATGGATACCTGATGAAGAAATATTAACCAACTGGGCGGGTAACCTTTTCAGGTTTCCACTTTCACCAGAAAGCCTTGATTGGTATATAAAAGATACCAATATCAGGAATGATTCGGATGCGTTTATTTATAAAGCGGTGGATGCCACAGGCGCAACGATAGGGCATATATCCTTAGGTGGCATTAGCTGGAAAAACAGGTCAGCCCGCATCACAAGGGTATTGATTGGTAATACAGCCGAACGTGGTAAAGGCTGTTGCCAGGGTATGATAAA
>JAVHOI010000466.1:0-22053 GCA_036169975.1 Ferruginibacter sp.
AGTAATTACGATGTTTCAGAATCATCCGCAAGCATATTGGAAGCCTTTAAAGACATGAGCATTGCGATTGTTTCCTTCTTCATCGCTTCGTACATAAACCGGATTGGGTATAAAAAATCAATGCTTATTTCGCTGGGTTTTATTAGCGTGGTTTGTTTGATTATGCCTTTATACCCGGGTTTTTTAATGACTAAATTATTGTTTGCGGCTACCGGTGCAAGTTTCGCGATGATCAAAGTTTCCGTGTTTGCTACCATTGGCATTATTACAACCGATAAGAAGGAACACGCAAGTTTTATGAATTTTATCGAATCCTTTTTTATGGTGGGCATCCTTACCGGTTATTTTATTTTCAGCGCTTTTGTTGATGACAAAAATCCGCGGTCAACAGAGTGGTTAAAAGTATATTATTTATTGGCGGGCATTGTAGCCATTGCTTTTATATTATTGCTAAGCTCGCCATTGGATGAGTCGTCGGTAAAGGAGACAGGCCATAAGCCGCTCACCAATGATTTCGGAGAAATGTTTAAACTGATTGTATTACCCATCGTCATTGTTTTTGTTGCCAGTGCGTTTATCTATGTATTGATTGAGCAAAGCATTATGAGCTGGTTGCCTACTTACAATAGCAAAGTGCTTCATTTGCCGCCAACATTGAGCATTCAAATGACCAGTATTCTTGCAGCTTCCTCTGCTATAGGAAGGTTTATTGCGGGCATCGTATTAAGAAAATTAAATTGGCTTTATGTGTTGGTTACCTGTTTAATTGGCGCCGCGGTATTGGTACTTGCCGCCATACCCCTGGCGAATAATGCGGGAGGCGTTGTCATTGCCGGCTGGTCAACCGCACCACTCGCAACATTTGTTTTTCCGCTAATTGGTTTTTTGCTGGCGCCGGTTTATCCTGCTATCAATTCCGTGATATTGAGTTCCCTTCCCGTTAAAAAGCATGGTTACATGTCGGGGTTGATCGTAATTTTTTCAGCGCTTGGTGGCACCACCGGATCCATCATTACGGGCAATATTTTCCAGGCCTATGGCGGGCAGGCTGCATTTTACTTTTCACTAATCCCCATTACAATTTTAATTATTTTACTGGTCGTTTTTTACCGGGTTCAAAAAATAGTTAAATGACAGAATACCTGTCGTCTTTTACTGTCCGGGGATATTTCAGAATAATATTTTTTATAAAAATTACAATTTTTCATGATTAAGAAGGAAATTTATGAACTACAGGCCCTTTTTGAAGATGTTCAGTTAAACGGGGTATTGGAGGATGGTAAAACTTTTGTGGACTGTGTTGCCAAATTCGGACTTGAAGTAATAGAAAAAAAATACGTGTCGCAAAAAGATAAGCAGGGGTTTGATCTTAAAACATTTGTTGAAAGCAATTTTGAAATGCCCCCGGTTTTCGGATCCGAATATCTGAGTAACAAAGAGCAATCTGTTGAAGAAAATATCCGGCAACTCTGGAACACACTCACCCGCAGTTCCGTAGGTGAAGAAAGTTCGCTGATTCCTTTACCGTTTACTTACATCGTTCCCGGAGGCAGGTTTCGGGAGATATATTATTGGGATTCTTACTTTACCATGCTTGGCCTTCAGCAGCACTGCCGGATAGACCTTATTGAAAGTATGATCAATAATTTCGCATACCTGATACGCACTTACGGGCATATACCCAATGGAAACCGCAGGTATTATGTAAGCCGGAGCCAGCCACCTTTTTTTGCTTTAATGGTTAAGTTGCTTGCCACTATAAAGAGAGACGATGGCGTGTACCTTCAATTTAAAAATGAACTGGAGAAGGAATATGGTTTCTGGCAGTATGGAGCAGAAGAAATAAAAACCGCCAAAGGGAATCACCGTGTAGTACAAATGCCGGGCGGGGAATTATTAAACAGGTACTACGATAATAATCCGCAGCCAAGGCAGGAAAGTTATGCGGAAGATGTGCATTGTAGTAAAACAAGTATGCAACCCGCTGAAAAAATATTTACCAATATCAGGGCAGGTGCGGAAAGTGGATGGGATTTTAGCAGTCGTTGGTTTGCGGATGAAAACAGTTTCAATACCATTCAAACCACCGATATTGTTCCTGTAGATTTAAATTGTTTACTATATACTTTGGAGCTTACCATTGCAAAAGCGAATTCATTGAAAGGGGATGAAGGTAATGCAAAAAGATTTGAAGAAAAAGCGGAGAAAAGAAGGGAAGCAATTCTAAAATACTGCTGGAATATGGAGCAAAATTTTTTCTGCGATTATAACCTTGCGGAAACAAAGCAACAACGGAACATTACCGCCGCCGGTTTATACCCATTGTTTGTAAAGATTGCCTCACCTGAACAGGCAAAGGCTGTTGCGCATATTACGGAAAAATGTTTATTGAAGGAAGGTGGCATCATTACCACCACCAATCATTCGGGCCAGCAATGGGATGCGCCAAACGGATGGGCGCCTTTGCAATGGATAGCGTATATTGGGTTAAACAATTACCTGTATCATTCCCTCTCGAAAGATATCGCCAAACGCTGGTTGTCCTTAATTGAAAAGGTGTTTCGTGATACCGGTAAGCTAATGGAAAAATATAATGTGGAAGATCTCAATAAACCTGCGGGTGGTGGTGAATACCCCGGCCAGGATGGTTTTGGCTGGACAAATGGGGTTTATGTTGCTTTGAAAAATAGTATTAAAGAGCCGGACTAAAATAATATTTCCGGTATAATTTAAAAATTTGATTTCAAATTTTTAAACTCCCTGATTCGACAGCATTGGACAGCCGGAATGATGAATATTTTTTTTCTTAAATCAATAATATTATCTCTGTTTACGGATACATCTAACTATTATTTTACCAATTATCCCATCGTCTTCATATATTTATGATTTTGCTTTTGTTACTTTAATAACTATTCAAAAAGTTGGTATTTGAATTCAAATAAAATAGTATGACTTTTAAAATTATAATAATGCTTCAACTGCTCGCATTGATCAGCCTGCACGAATGCAATGCCCAGTCACCAGCTTCGCCTGATAAAATTTATGGACAGTTGTTCCAGGATGTACAATTGCAAAAAATATTTCCGGATGGAAAAATATTTGTGGATTGCACGCCCAAAAGAAATGTAAAGGATATCATGTACGATTATGGCATGATGAAAGGAGCCAATATGGATCTTAAAAAATTTGTAACCGATAATTTTGATTTGCCCCCCGCACCGCCCCAATTAAATTATATTCAGCAGGAGAAAGATGTTTCAATGCATATTAAAAACCTTTGGGGCGCCTTAAAAAGAAAGGCTGATTTTTCTTCTTCGCTCAGTGAATTTAAAAATCCATTAGGCAATTCCCTATTACCATTGCCCAATACTTACATTGTTCCTGGTGGTCGGTTTAGGGAAATTTATTATTGGGACAGTTACTTTACCATGCTTGGTTTAAGGGAAAGCGGGGAAGTGGAAATGATTGAAAATATGGTGAAAAATTTTGCCTACCTCATCAACACTTACGGGCATATACCCAATGGTAACCGCAGCTATTATTTAAGCAGGAGCCAGCCGCCGTTTTTTAGCATGATAGTGGAATTATTGGCTGGTATAAAAGGCGCCTCTATTTACAAAACCTATTTGCCGGCAATGGAAAAGGAATATGCTTACTGGATGGATGGAGCTGACAAAATAAAAAAGGGCGCCGCCTTAAAGCATTTGATAATGCTGGATGATGGTACTTTATTAAACCGTTATTGTGATGAGAATAGTAGCCCAAGGCCCGAAAGTTACAAAGAAGATTATGAGGTGGCGGAGGCGGCGGCCCACGAATTAGCGATGCGCATAAGGGTTACTTCGCCCGAAGCATTAAAAAGGATACTGGCGGATAAAAAAGCTGTTGTAAACTTAAACCTTCGTTCCGGAGCCGAAAGTGGCTGGGACTTCAGCAGCCGCTGGTTTGCGGATGGAAAGACGATTGAAACCATTCAAACTATCAATATCATTCCGGTAGATCTGAATTGTCTGCTGTACATGCTGGAGATGAATATTTCAAAAGCAAAAAAAATGACCGGTTTTAAGAACCCGGCCGCATTGTATTTACAAAAAGCGAATAATAGAAAAGCGGCGATCCTGAAATATTGCTGGGATAATAAATCCGGTTTTTTTTATGATTACAATGCGGTAAACAAAAGGCAAAATACTGAAATTACCGCGGCAGGCCTTTTCCCATTGTTTGTGAAAATTGCCGGCAATACACAAGCTGCCAGGGTAGAAGCTAATACCAAGAAATACCTTTTAAAAGATGGCGGCATTGTAACTACCACACAGCATACCGGCCAGCAATGGGATGCGCCAAACGGATGGGCGCCACTGCAATGGGTAACAGTTAGTGGTTTAAAAAATTATAATAAAAATGAAACTGCCAAAACCATTGCCCGGCGATGGTTGGCCCTCAATGAAAAAGTGTATGCAGCCACCGGTAAAATGATGGAAAAATACAATGTGGAAGACCTTACCAAAGAAGCAGGCGGAGGCGAATACAAATCGCAGGACGGCTTTGGCTGGACGAACGGGGTTTACCTGGCATTGAAAAAATTGTACGGGTTGAAGTAATTATTAGTCACTGTTTTCGTTTAAAGGCTGCCGGTATTTGAATAGGAGAAGTAATGGCATATTCCCTTCCCTGTGATTTTACTTTTATACTAGGCAAGGGGTAAAACAGTTAACTTTCTCAAACCTTAGTGGAGTAAAATTGAATTAGTAGTTTGACCTTATTACCTTATTTATAATTAATTCAAAATAGGTACTGCCAACCTGGGGCAATTAGTTAATAAGCCTGCCTGACTGCATCAGGCAGACAGGGTTGAGATCTAATTGGGTTAATATTCTACTAAGGATTTAAGACTGGTTGTTGACACATTTGAAATAGCTTTAAAAAGAAGGAGGCATAATAAATTTTTCAAAATTTACACAGAATCTATCGGATTTAAAAGTTACTAATTTATCCCTTGCGAAGTATAAGGATAGTATATTCAATACAAAAATAAGTTCTCTGTATTTTGCATTTCTCCCCGCCGTGGCGGGGCCGGGGGGCTGCACTTCCTCTTTTCTTATCCACCACAAACCTTTGCGGTATTTGAATCAAACTGTTTTTGTTACATTTGAAATATATTCATTAAACGATTGCTATGAGTACAACTAAACCAACCATGCGTTTTTGGCAAATCATCAACATGAACGTTGGTTTCTTTGGAATACAATACAGTTTCGGTTTGCAGCAAAGCGCCGTAAATCCCATTTATGATTTTTTAGGCGCAAGCCCTGACGAAATTCCCTGGCTTAACCTTGCAGGCCCATTAACGGGGTTAATTATTCAACCGATCATCGGCGCACTTAGCGATAAAACCTGGCATCCAAAGTTTGGCAGAAGGACACCCTATTTTTTTATTGGCGCCATGATTTGCAGTATCGCCCTATTTCTCTTTCCGTTCAGCAGTGCCCTATGGATGGCTGCCGGTTTGCTGTGGATTTTAGATGCGGGTAACAATACCGCCATGGAACCCTACCGGGCTTTTATCGCGGATAAATTGGATGCAACCCAGCAGCCAACCGGCTTTCAGGCGCAAAGCTTTTTTACCGGCTTCGGACAAACGCTGGCAAATGTTTCATTATTTATTTTTCCCATGATATTTATTGGCAAAACGGGTAAGCTGCCCACCTGGGTTTTCGCTTCCTTTTTTTTAGGCGCTGCCTGTTCCATCGGTTCAGTATTATGGAGTATCAGTAAAACACCTGAAATCCCTCCTTCCGCAAATGAACTGGCTGAGTTAAAAGAAAAAAATGAGGGGATGCCTGCACCGGTTATCCAGTTCTTTTTATCTATCCTTACTACCATTATCGCCTACATTGTTTTGGTATTGCTAATCATCCCTTCCATTTTTTCAAAAGGATTATACAGAAGGGTGTTGGATTATGCGGGTCACCACCCTTCCATAAAAATTTTATTTGCCCAAAATATTGAAATTATAGATGCCATATTGAGTATGCCCAAAGTAATGTGGCAACTGGCTTTGGTGTATTTATTTCAATGGTATGCGTTGTTTTGTTACTGGCAAAACTCTTCAAAAAGCATCGCACTTTCTGTTTGGAATACAACGCCAAAGCAAAATGAAAAATTATATGAGGAAGCCGTTAGCTGGACCGGCCTTGTAAATGGCTGGTACAATATTGTTACTTTTTTGTGTGCCTTTGGCCTGGTATGGTTTGCAAAAAAGTATTCACCAAAGCTGGTCCACTTCGGATGCCTGTTATTGGCTGGCATTGGGTTCCTGGCCTTTCCCCATATTGAAAATAAGTACCTGCTCTTCCCTGCTATTACCGGTTTTGGCATAGGCTGGGCCAGCATGATGGGCATTCCCTATTTAATGGTAGTTAGTAAAATACCCAAGGAAAGATATGGTGTTTATATGGGCATCATCAACATGATGATTGTAATACCGATGTTTATTCAAACCACCACATTTGGTTTTATCCTAAAGCATTTTTTAAACAGCGATCCACGGAATGCCATTTCCTTTGCGGGTGCGTTTTTATTAATTGCCGCTTTGCTAACCTTGTTAATAAAAGCCGATAAACCTGCGGGTGAAATAAGTTTGGCAGGTGGCGGAGGACATTAGAAAAAGCCCCCTAAATCCCCCGAAGGGGGAGTTGAAGGCAACAGCATTTTACAGGAGCGCTTCTGCTGATTGGCAGTAGGTGATTTTAATATACTTGCTTTATTTAGCTTTTAAAACCACCTGCTTTGCTGGTGGTAATGTCCTGACGGCTTTGACTTTAAAATTGTTTTTTTTGTATTTTTTTTGTAAAAAGCTGTATTTTAAAAAGCCCTTTGGGCACTGCATTCAATCCGCCTTCTTAGAAGGTGATTGTTGAATAGTATTAAAAATATTTATAAACGTAGAAAAATAAACATGATAAAATCATTAATAAATATTTCAGCCTGTTTATTAATCATTGCCTTCCTGGGCAGTTCCTGCAATTCTGCCAATACTAAAAAAGAAACATCCGGCAAGGATCCTTCAGATAAAAAATGGTGGAAAGAAGCGGTGGTATATCAAATTTATCCCAGAAGTTTTAAAGACAGCGATGGTGATGGTATTGGCGATTTGAAAGGAATTATTTCCAAACTGGATTATATCAAAAGTTTGGGAATTGATGCCGTGTGGCTCAACCCGATTTACAGTTCTCCCAACGATGACAATGGGTATGATGTAAGTGACTACCGAAACATCATGAAAGATTTTGGTACGATGGAAGACTTTAACGCATTACTAAAAGGAATGCATGGCCGGGGCATTAAGCTGGTAATGGATATGGTGGTGAATCACAGCAGCGATGAACATGAATGGTTTAAGCAAAGCCGGGGTTCAAGAACCAGTCCGTACCGCGATTATTATCACTGGTGGAATGCGGAAAGAGGAAAGCCCGCCTACCGCTACAGTTTGTTTGACGTAAACCACGATGCCTGGAAATATGACTCACTCACCAATGCTTATTATTTACATTATTTTTCCAGGAAGCAACCGGATTTAAATTGGGAAAACCCAAAACTGCGACAGGAAGTTTATGACATGATGGAATTTTGGGCCGATAAAGGTATTGATGGCTTCAGGCTGGATGCTTTTCAGTTTGCTGCCAAGGATACGACCTTCCCTGCATTCCCTGCCGGGTTTGAAAAAAACTTTATACAATACTATGCCATGGGGCCCCACCTGCATGATTATTTAAAGGAAATGAACAAGCAGGTATTTAGTAAATATGATTTAATGACCGTAGCCGAAGGTGCAGGCAATTCATTTCAGGATGCACACGATTTGGTAGATGCGGACCGCAAAGAACTGGGGATGGCGTATGCTTTTGAAGCAGTGGATCTTGCCAAACCCGAAGGCTATAGTGTATTAAAATTAAAGGAAGTGTTTACCCGTTGGGACAGCGCCTTTGCGGATAAAGGCTGGCTCTCCATTTATCTCGCCAATCACGACCAGGCAAGGTTGGTAAGCAGGTTTGGAAATGACAGTCCGGCTTTCAGGGACCTGTCTTCTAAAATGCTAACTACTTTCTTGCTGAGCATGCGGGGCACGCCTTACTATTATTTTGGCGATGAGTTGGGAATGACCAATGCGGGCTTTGATAAAATAGAAGATTATAAGGATATGCCCACGCTGAATGAATACCAGCACCAAAAAAATATTGGTGGCGATATGAAAAAATTCATGGCCGGCATACGATTCAGTTGCCGTGATAATGGCCGCACACCCATGCAGTGGGATAGCAGCGGCAATGCAGGGTTCACCACTGGCACGCCCTGGCTGAAAACAAATCCCAATTACACCAGTCTGAATGTAGCGGTTCAGGAAAAGGACACCAATAGTTGTTTGAATTATTTTAGAAAAATGGTGAAGCTGAGAAAGGGAAATGCCGCATTGGTGTATGGTAAATATACTTTGCTTGATAAAAATAATCCTGACGTGTATGCTTACACAAGGGAACTGGATGGAAAGAAATTTTTGGTGCTGTTGAATTTCACCGGTAAAAATGCGACTGCACACACGGGTATTGATTTAAGCAAAGCGATAGTTTTAATAAATAATTATTCAGCAACAGGTATAAGCGAAACATTAAAACCGTTTGGGGCATCAATAATTCAACTATAAAAAACTATCCATAAATCCCTCCTTTGGTGGGTTTGAAAGGCTAATGGAAATAAAAATTAATCATATTCAGCATATTGGTATTCCGGTTAGCGACCTGAATGTATCAGAAGCTTTTTATGTAAGGCTGGGTTTTAAAAATGTGATGAGTTCCACTTTTGATCACAACGGCGCAAAAGGAATAGTTGCCATGATGCAGTGGAATGAAATGATCATTGAACTGTACCAATTGCCTGAAAAAGAATTGGCTGAAATTCAAAACAGGCGGAACGGCCATATTGATCATATCGCCTTTGATGTAGATGATATTGATGAAACATTTTCAACATTGAAAAATGAGTCCTTCAATATCATGGAAGCGCAGCCGGTATTTTTGCCTTTCTGGAAAAATGGCTGCAGGTATTTTAACATCACCGGGCCAGATGGCGAACGGCTGGAATTCAATCAAATCTTAGCCTCCCCCTACCCCTCCGAAGGAGGGGCTTTAAAGTCTGCGAATTTTTAGAGCAAGCGATAGCAATTAAAAAAATAAGAATGATTTTTAAAATTTAAAAACCTTACATGAACAAAAAAATTATCATCTGGTCAATCGCTGTCGGGCTTGGCGGTTTATTATTTGGGCTGGACGTGGCGGTTATTTCCGGTGCGGAGAAGGCCATTCAAAAACTTTGGAGCCTTAGCGACTGGCAACAGGGAACCGCAATTGCCATGGCATTGTATGGAACCGCTTTTGGTGCGGCATTTGGCAATATTCCAGCCAATAAAATGGGCCGGAAAAAAACGCTGATCTGGATTGGCATTTTGTTTTTTATTTCCTCCGTTGGCGCAGCGCTTGCGCAGGATGTGTACACATTCATGTTCTTTCGTTTTATAAGCGGATTAAGTATTGGCGCTTCTTCGGTAGTAGCGCCGGTGTATATTTCAGAAATAGCGCCAGCAAAATACCGTGGCCGTTTGGTGATCTCATTTCAACTGAATGTAGTGAGCGGTATCCTCATTGCTTACTTATCAAACTACCTGCTACAGGGTGTTGGTGGCAACAACGACTGGCGCTGGATGCTGGGCGTGGTGGCCATTCCCTCCTTACTGTTTTCCGCATTTATGCTCACCGTGCCGGAAACACCGAGGTGGTTGTTGCTGTTTAAAAATGATGAAGCACATGCAAGAGAAGTGTTGAGCATTACCGAAGATAATATTGATAAAACCATCAATGAAATAAAGGCAGGCGCTCATCAAAAACAAGAACCTTTATTTAATAAAAAATTTTACAAACCATTGTTGCTGGCTTTTTTACTCGCCACTTTTAACCAGTTGTCCGGAATCAATGCTATCATCTATTTTGCGCCAAGAGTTTTTGAAATGGCAGGCATTGGAAAAGATGCGGCCTTTTTAAGTACTGCCGGCATTGGAGTAGTCAACCTGGTATTCACGGTGATTGGCTGGTCGTTGATTGATAAGTTTGGAAGAAGGACTTTGATGTTCATTGGCTCTATCGGCTACATTGTTTCATTAGGGCTGATTTCATTTTCTTTCAATAGCGGCTCAGGCGAATTTATTACCTGGTACGTGTTTATGTTTATTGCTGCGCATGCTGTTGGCCAGGGTGCGGTGATATGGGTTTTTATTTCCGAAATTTTCCCCAATTCAGTACGGGCTACCGGCACATCTTTCGGTTGCCTTACGCATTGGGTGTGGGCCGCCATAGTAGCGCAGGTATTTCCTTTTTTTGCAGGGAACCCCAATATCGGCGGTGCTAAAATATTCGGATTTTTCTGCGCCATGATGGTGCTGCAGTTAATATTTGTTTGGCGGATGATGCCGGAAACAAAAGGGATCGCTTTAGAAGATATGGATAAAACAACTACACTACATATATGAGCAAGATACTCTGCATCGGCGAAGCACTGATTGATATGATCTGTGTTGATAAAGGAAAATCCCTGTCTGAAGGGAATAATTTTTTAAAGAAAACCGGGGGCGCCCCTACCAATGTCGCGGCTGCAATTGCCGCCCTTGGTGGTCAGGTAGAGCTTGCCGCTAAAGTAGGTACCGATCCTTTCGGAAACCAACTAGTAGCAGAGATGCAACACTTTGGCGTGTCCACGAAATACATGCTGCAGGATAGTAATTATTTTACCACATTCGCTTTTGTTTCGCTGATGGAAGATGGCGAAAGGGATTTTTATTTTAACCGCGGCGCCGACGGGCAATTAACCCGGGAGGAGGCGGATGGTATTGGCCTGGAGGATGTTTCCATTATTCATTTCGGCTCGGCTACCGGTTTTTTACCTGGTCCTTTGCAGGCGGCCTACCAACACCTGTTGCAAAAAGCATTACAAAAAAATATCTTCATCAGCTTTGATCCCAACTACCGGCAATTATTATTTAAAAATAATGACCAGGCTTTTATTGACCAGTCCTGGAATTTTTTAGCCTGCTGCCATTTTTTTAAATTAAGTGATGAAGAAGCCCTGTTGATTACTGGCTGTACCACCTTGCAGGATGCGGCAAAAATTTTACTCGAAAAAACAACGGCAACATTCGCAATAACTTTAGGCAAAGAAGGTACCATGCTAGGATTTGATAATACAACAACCATCATCCCCAGCATACCTGTAAAGCCGGTTGACACCACTGGTGCGGGCGATGCGTTTGTTGGCGCGGTATTGTACCAGCTTTGTGATAAATCTTTACCTGAAATAAAATCTTTGTCTGCTCAGCAATGGGCGCATATTGTAACCAATGGCAATAAAGCCGGCGCCCGTACCTGCGAGTACATGGGCGCCATGGATGCCTTTAAGCATTTAAGTAACCAGATATTTAATTAAAAAAAAAGACCGTGTACAATCCACAGTTGCATCAACTCATCAACAAGGCCCTGCATAAAAAGAAAATTGATATTGGTGGTAAAGACAATTTGTTTTATACAAGATTTGTAGCGAATGCTGCTTCAATACATTTTTTGTATAGCGAATTATATGGCAGGCATCCGGGGCAGGAAGAAATTTTCAGCCGGTTGATTAATACCATTGCGGAAGCTAATATAAAACGCCCGGCCACCCTAAAGCAAAGAGATGAAGAAAAAGAAAACAGGGGTAATTGGTTTTTAAGCAATGAAATAACAGGGATGAGTTTATACGTGGATCGCTTTTGTGGCGGACTTGCAAACCTCGAAAAAAAATTACCGTATTTTAAAAAACTGGGGGTTAATTTATTGCACCTGATGCCGGTGATGGAAAGCCCCGAAGGGGAAAGCGATGGCGGGTATGCCGTGTCTGATTTTAGAAAGGTGGATGAACGCTTTGGTACAATGGGCGACCTGCAAAAAGTGCAGTTGGGTATGTGCAAAAAGAACATGTACCTGATGATGGATATAGTACTCAATCATACTTCGCATCATCATCAATGGGCGGTAAAGGCGAAGCAGGGTGATAAAAAATACCAGGATTATTTTTACATGTATGATGACCGGGGCATCCCTGATGAGTTTGATAAAACGATGCCCGATATTTTCCCCGAAAGTTCACCCGGAAATTTTACCTGGAATGCGGAATGTGGTAAATGGGTAATGACTATTTTTCATCAATACCAATGGGATTTGAATTTTACCAATCCGGAAGTATTCATAGAAATGCTGGATAATATTTTCTTTTACGCAAACCTTGGGATAGACATTTTGCGGATAGATGCGCCGGCGTTTATCTGGAAGCGATTGGGCACTATTAGTCAGAATTTACCGCAGGCCCACACCTTGTTAAGATTGATAAAGCAATGTGTGCAGATAGCCACACCGGGTATGGCTTTGTTGGGTGAGGCGATAGTAGCGCCTAAAGAAATCATGAAATATTTTGGCACAGGTTTGTACTCTGCCAGGGAATGCGATTTCGCTTACAATGCCACCCAGATGGCTTTGCAGTGGGATGCGCTTGCTACCGGCGATACAAGGGTGATGCTGGCAGCCCAGCACGAAATTTTACAAAAACCTTATGGCACTTCGTGGATTACTTATAACCGGTGCCATGATGATATTGGTTTGGGGTATGATGATTATATGATCCGCAATGCCGGATTTAATCCTTACCAGCACAGGAAATTTTTACAGGAGTATTATGCGGGTGTCCATCCGGGGTCACCCGCAATGGGAGCGCTTTTTTCCGTTAACCCCAAAACACAGGATGCCCGTATCAGCGGATCGCTTGCTTCCCTTTGCGGGCTTGAAAAAGCAGTCAGGGAAAATTATCAGGAGGGGATAGCTGTTTCAATCAATAAAATATTGCTGATGCAGGCGCAAAGTTTTTTTATTGGTGGTATCCCTATGCTTTTTTATGGCGATGAGGCGGGATATACAAATGATTATTCGTACCTGGATGAACCGGGTAAAAGCTATGATAACCGCTGGATGCACAGGCCTGTAATTGATTGGGTAAAAAATGAAAATATTGAAATAGAAGGAACCATTGAACAGCGGATTTTTTCTGGCACTAAGCAATTAATTAATATAAGAAAAAAGTTGGGGGTAGTGGGCGACTATAAAAATATAACCTGGCTTAGTCCGCATAATATTCATGTAGCTGGTTTCCTGCGTACATTGGATGAACAAAAGCTGTATTGTGTTTTTAATTTCAGCGCTCAAACGTCGTTTTTAACCTGGGCGGCATTTAAGCAACACGGTCCTTCACCCAATCGGCTATACGATCACTGGAGCGATAAGTTTTTTACGGTTGGCCCGGACAATGAATATTTTATTATGCCTCCTTATACTTTTAATATTCTGGAAGTGAAGTAAGAAGTGGTGAAAAGGTTCACTCAAAAGTCACCATTAGTTCGCAACCATTACCCGGTGAAGAAATTACTTTTACCTTACCATTAAATATGGAGGCTCTTGTTTTAATATTGAGCAGGCCAACGCCATCTGTTTTTTTCGCTTGGTCGAAACCGATGCCATTATCTTTTATATTCAACAAAACTTTTCCGTTTTCATGGGCAATGGAAAGATGCACAGTAGTGGCTTTTGAATATTTAAGGATATTATTAAATTGTTCCTGAACGATTCTGTATATCCCCAGTTTTAATTTATCGGAAGTGGAATTTTCATTAAACCTTTTAAGATCTGCTTGAACTTTCATGGTGCCGGTTTTTGAGAGGGTATCAATAATATTATTCAACGACTCTGCCAGTTCGGCATCATCCAGCGAAGGGGGAATTAATGAATGGGACAGTGCCCTTATTTCCGCGATAGCCGAACTAATAAGGATTTCCGTTTCATCAAGAAATTGGTTGGGTTGATGTATATCCCTTTTAGCAAGGCCCAGGTACAGCCTTGAGCTTGCCAATATCTGGCTCACATTATCATGCAACTCCGCGCCTATTTCCTGCCGTTCTTTTTCCTGTGCCATTATTACAGCTTCGGTAATTTCCTGGTGTTTTTTTACCTGTTCGTCTTCTAATTTTTTTTCCAATAAAATTTTCTCGGTTACGTTATTGGCCAGTGCAAGTATCACGGGTTTACCCCTGTATTCTATTCTATGCGAATGGATATCCATATACATATATTCCCCCGCCTTGTTAAGGTGTTTCCAGGTGGCATCCACTTCAAAAAAAATATCTTCCCTCGCTTTTTGGGCAAGTTCTATTATCGCCTGCTGGTCTTCAGCATCCCGCAGACCCAATACCGTCATCTTTAAAAATTCTTCTTTCGTGTAATTGTATTGTTCAATTGCCGAATCGTTTACTTCCAATATACTAAAATCATCCAGAGCCCAAATTAATATACAGGCAGGGTTGTTATTAAATAAATTCCGGTAACGCTCTTCGGATGATTTTAAAATGGCTTCCGCCTCTTTTCTTTCGGTAATATTTTGCGAAGCGCCAATCACACGAATTGCTTTGCCGGATTCATCCCGGATAATAAAGCCCCTGTCGGTAATATACGCATAAGCGTCATTTTCTTTTTTTACCCTGCACTCCACATCAAAAATAAACAGGCCGGGATTTTCTAAAATATCATTTATCTTTTTTAAGGTTGGCGCTTTATCCTCCGGATGCACAAGGTTATCAAAAAACTGGGTAGTAGGCTCCAGCTCTTTTAAGTTACTTCCAAAAATTTTATTCCAGCTTTCAACATTTCTATAAACTTCACCGGTTACCACATTCCAGTCCCACACCATATCATTGGTGGCTTTGCTTACCAGGTTGTAGCGTTCAATACTTTCCTGCAGGGCTTCCATATTTTTTTTCCGCTCAATACTGTAACGGATGGTTTTAGCCAGCAGCTTTTCATCAAAGTTCCCTTTTATCAGGTAATCCTGTGCGCCAAGTGTAATGGCTTCCAGCGCCAGTGTGGTATCCGCAAGGCCGGATAAAATGACAACAGGGATTTTGCCGGCATGTTTCAATAGGGAATTGAATGTATCAATGCCCGTACTATCCGGTAGTGAAAGATCTAATAATATAATATCTATTGGTTGCTTTAACTGCTCCAATGCTTCATCTAATCTGGTTGCGTTATAGCGTTTTTTTATATTAATACCTGATACATTCAATAATTCGGATAGTAAAAACTGATCGCCGGTATTATCTTCAATCATTAAAATATTAATTGCGGTATTGAGCAACATGATTAATTATTTTGGGGAAGTTGTACAATGGAAATCCAGAAATTTTCAATTTTTTGAACCATCTCAAAAAACTTATCAAGGTCCATCGGTTTTGATATAAAACAGTTGGCATGATTTTCATAAGATTCAAGTATATCATTTTCCGAGGTGGATGTGGTAAGCATTACCACTGGTATGGCTTTTAATTGTTGATTATTCTTAATGTAAATCAACACTTCTTTGCCATCAATACGGGGCAGGTTAATATCCAGCAAAATCAGGTCGGGCCGCTCCACCTGGTTATACACACCTTGCTTATTCAGAAACTCAATGGCTTGCTCACCATCCCGGGCTATTGATATTTTGTTACTTACTTTTCCTTCTTTAAGGGCTTCCATGGTTAAAATAATATCGCCTTCGTTATCTTCTACCAGTAATATGTGTATAGGGGTCATTAGATTAGCTTTGTTTTTTGGGAATGGCAAATATAAACTTACTTCCGTTACCCGGTTCAGATTCCACCCATATTTTACCCTGGTAGCGTTCAATGATTTTTTTACATATTGCAAGCCCGATGCCAGTGCCGCCATATTCATCCTTATTGTGCAATCGCTGAAAAATGACGAATATTTTTTCCATGTACTTTGAGTCAATGCCTATTCCATTATCCTTTACGGTAAAGGTCCATTCGTTTTCTCCTTTTTTTCCGGAAATAGTTATCACAGGTTTTTCTTTGCTCCGGTATTTGAGTGCATTGCCAATAAGGTTTTGCATCAATTGTGCCATGGCTGGTTTTCCCGCATAAATGACGGGCAAATTTTCAACTATAATTTCCGCGTCAATAGTATGTACTTCATTTTTAAACAGCCTGAGTACATCGGCAAGCACCTCATTCATATCAACCGGCGCAACATCCAAAGAGGCTGTGCCTAATCTTGAATATTGCAGCAGGTCGTTAATGAGCCGCTTCATTCTGTCGGCGCCATCCACAGAGAAGTGGATATATTTCCTGGCGGTATCGTCCAATTGGCCATTGTATTTTTTTTCAAGCAACTGAAGAAAGCTGCTGACCATACGCAATGGTTCCTGCAGGTCGTGCGAAGCTACAAAAGCAAAACGCTCCAGTTCGGTATTGGAAGATGCCAGTTCTTCCGCCCTTTTTTCCAATGAAATATTTAATTCCCCGAGTTTTTGCCCTGCATTTATTAAATCCGTTACATCCTTTGCGAAGCAGGCTACTCCTGTAATCATACCATCTTTATTGATGATGGGGGAAAAGGAAACAATGGTATGCCATGGGCTGCGGATAGACGGATTGCAAAGCGATTCTTCTATATGGAATGTTTCGCCGGATAATGCCCTTTTATAGGATGCTTTCCATTTATCCTTTATCGCTATTCCGGTTGAAGGGAAAAGGACGATATCCCCTTCTTTAACATGCTTGCCGGATATGGCCTGTATGGCATCACTATACGCTTTATTTGCCGCGATGATTTTGAAGCCGGCATTGATTGACCATATTAAATCAGTCGTGGTATTAATTAAGGAATCAAGGTTTTGTTGTATCCTGATTATTTCATTTACCTGTTCCTTTTCTTTAGTAATATCCTGCGAAGCGCCAATCATTCGGATCGCCTTGCCTTCCTTGTCGCGGATAATGTATCCTTTATCATGAACATAAGCATACTCACCGGATGTAGTAAGAAAGCGGTATTCGCCTTCCCAATAATTTTCGGCAGGGTTATCGAAAAGGTCGTTCCGCTTTTTGGTAACCTCCTCCCAATCGCCGGGATGTACATGTGTACTCCAGAAATGATCCACCTCCGCTGCTTCGCAGCCATTATATCCAAACAAAGTTTCCAAACGCTTACCTGGCCTTATCACTTTATTTGTTATTAAATCCCAATCCCAGATGGCATCATTGGTAGCTTTAGCCACCATATCATAGCGTTCATTACTTGTCCTGATAGCATCCTCTGATTTTTTACGCAAGCTGATATCTTTAAAATAAACTGAGAGGCCATCATGGGAAGGGTAGGCGCTTACTTCAAGCCAAATATTCAGCGGCTCATAAAAATCTTCAAAATGTACAGCTTCATTGTTATCAATAGCCTTTTGGTAATTGGTTAAAAAGGAATAAGGGATGGCTTCGGCAAATACATCCCACAAATTTCGGCCAACAATATTTTCCCTGTTTACTTTTAATAATTGTTCCGACATTTTATTCCAATAGGTAACCATCCAGTTTTTATCTACCGCGAAAAAACCATCACCAATACTTTCGAGGATGTGTTTTCTTTCTTCATCTGATTTTCTTTTTTCCGTGGTATCCTTTGCCACAGCAAAGATGAGCCCCTCTTCGGGCAATGGGGTTGAGGTCCAGGAAAGCCACCGGGTTTCACCGCTTTTTGTTAGGTAACGGTTTTCGAAATTTAAAAGCGGGATCCCTTTCATAAGGTTGTTCCTTTTGACATCGGTAATATTCCGGTCTTCCGGATGGGTAAAATCAGAAATCGGTTTATCAAAAAGTTCTTTTGAACTGTATCCCAATATTCTTGAAAAGGAAGGGTTTATCTTTTTAAAATAGCCATCCGAACCTGCGATGGCAAGGAAGTCTGGTGAAAGATTAAAGAACCTTGCCAGCTCATCTTCCGATTTTTTATTTTGCAGGTAAGGCCCCAACTGCTGACTGATATTATCAAATAAGTTTTTGAACCTGTTGTTGTCAATTTCAAAAAGGCCCGAATAAAAACCAAGCATCGCGATTGCACGGCCCTTGAATAAAACCGGGATGTACACTGAGCTGTTGAGTTTGCTTTCAATGGCAAATTGTGCAAACAGGTAACCGGCTTGGTTGGTAATATCATTTACATAAGTTACTTTTTCATTGTTCCATGCATTGCCTGTCAATCCTTCCCCCCTTTTAATTTTGATGGCTTTACCGGCAGTAATTAATTTTTCAATCCCTTCATCATTTGTCCATCTTTTGTTTAATAATAGATAGGATTGATCAATATTAACCATCCAGGCTTCGGCATATTGAAAGCCGGAATAAACGCAAATACTTTGAAGTATTTTGAACCAGGCCTCACCTAATTCCAGTTTGCCGAGTGATTGAACAAGATTGATAAAAACTTCCTTTTCAACTTCCAGCCTATTGCGTTGGGTAATATCCCTTGCAATGGAGATCCAGTGGCTAATCCGGCCCTTTTCACCTGTCATGGGCACGATCGAAAAACTGACCCGGCATTCTTCGCCGTTTTTTTTATAATAGATGGTTTCTATTTCGCAATGCTCTCCTTTTTTTACAGATTGCCGCAGGCGCAACAATGATTTTTTGTCTGTTTTTGGACCCTGAAGTATAAAAGGGGACCTGCCAATAAGTTCATCTTTGGAAAAGCCTGTCATATTTGTGAAGGCTTCATTTACATACACGATTTTTATCGCGGTTTCATCAAAAGCCTCCGCTTCAGATATCAACACGCCTTCATTGGTATTGGTAATGACGGATTCAAAAAGTTTTAATTGTTGTTCTTCACTTTTTTTCAAGGTAATATCCTGCATGGCGCCAATCATCCGGATACCTTCTCCTTTACTATCCCTTAATACCAGGCCCCTGTCAGCTACAAATGCGTAATTGCCATCTGCTTTTAAATACCGGTATCCGGCAGACCAAATAGTTTCCGGACTGGCAATAAATTTTTCAATTCCTTCACTCACCCGCTTAAAGTCGTCAGGGTGTATAATTTTAAACCAGGCATCCTTATTCGCGGCAAGGTTATTTTTATCATAGCCAAATAATGCCTGGTAACCTTCGCCCCGGTATATCGTATCTTTTTTCAAGTCCCAATCCCATACGGCATCAAAGGTGGCTTTGGTAACATACCTATACCTTTCATTACTTAATGTAAGGGCTTCTTCGGCTGCTTGTTTTTCAGTAACATCATTGCAGACTACTATCATGCAATTGCGCTCATTAAAAAAAAGGGAATGCCCCGACATTTCAACTTTTATGATATCGCCATTTTTTTTTCGTTGCTCTTTAATACCAAAACGGATAATCCCATTAGGATGAATATAATTATTGTCCATGGCATATAATTCAGGCTTTTGCCCTTCTGTATGTATATCCTTAATGGTCAGGTTTAAGAATTCATTCCTGTTGTAACCATAATGGGCAATCGCCGGTTCATTTACATCCAGTATTTCCAATGTTTCAATATCATAAATCAATATTGGCAAAGGGTTTGAATAAAATAATATCTTATATTTTTCTTCGGAGGATTGTAAGTCTTCTTCTATTCTCTTTCGATCGGTGATATCTTCTATTTGTGAAATAAAACGCGACACCTTTCCTTCCTTATCTTTTACCATCGAAACAACCAGCAATACCCGGATGATATTTCCATTTTTATGGAAATAGCGTTTTTCCATTTGATAACTTTGCCGTTTGCCGTCTATCAGTTCGTTTAAATATTCCAGGTCAAGCTTAAGGTCATCGGGGTGGGTTATGTCTTGAAAGGTAAGTTTCATCAACTCTTCCCTGCTGTAACCAACTATTTTACAAACACTGTCATTTACTTCTTTCCAGCTTCCATCAGGGCCTATCAGCGCCATGCCGATGGCGGAATTATCAAAAGCCCCTTTGAAATACGCTTCACTTCTCTTTAGCTTTTCGTTGATTTTTTTTTCACGGGTGATATCTTTAAAAATACCTGCCAATTGCAAGGGTATGCCATTTTCATCTTTCTCCACCCTTCCCTGCGACAGGATATTCCGTATGCTTCCATCAGGCCGAATTATCCTTTTTTCAAAAAAATAGTTACCACCTTTTTCAATCGCGTTTTTATAAATTTCCGCTACCGTATCCCTGTCTGCTTCATGAATTAATGAAAATTTGTTTTCAATGGTGGGTTCAAATTCGCCCGGGGTAACCCCAAAAATCCTATATAGTTCATCCGACCATATCAACTTATTGGTCTGCAGATTTAATATAAAACTGCCCATGCTGGAAATGTTTTCTGCCAGACTGAGCAATTGCTGATGCTTTATGATTTCTTCCTCCTGCTTTTTTCGGATACTGATGTCTGTTACCATCGTGCTGGTTCTTTCTTCACCATTCATTTCCATATAAACCCTGGATGAAAATTCGCAGGGAAAACGCTGGCCATTCTTTTTTATCCCGGTTATTTCTCCGGAGGTATTGCCCGTTTCCTTCCTTTCTTGCATTTTATCCTGAAACCGTGGGGTAGTATGATCAATAATCCCCTGCCTTCCAATTCGTTTAAACTCTGCTTCGGTATAGCCAAACATTTTACAGGCGGTGGGATTGGCTTCCAATATCTGCCCATTCGTTCTCGTAAGAAAAAGGGCACCCATCGAATTGTCAAATACCGATTTGTATTTCCGCTGGCTTGCCTGTACCTGCATATCAAGTTCCAACAATTGTTTTTCTTTTATTTTTAATTCATTGTTCACCGCTTCCAACCTGGAAGAAGCAGTCTCCAATTCTCCATTGCTGCCTGTGAGCGTTATATTTTTTATCTTATTTGTTTTCAATTTTTCAATATTGATTTAAAAGCATCTTATTCTTTCCGGTGCATATTTAATATTCAACTGTCTTTTTTTTAAAATAAATCCCGCGTTATTGCATTGGGCGGGATTTCCTGCACAAAACTTTCAACGCCAACGGCGGTTCAGGACTATTGTTAAAGGTACTTATTATAAACGGCAGGAAATTTTTTTGGGAAGGCAATTTTTACCTTTTGAAAGGGTTTCATTTATTTTAAAAAACATTAAAAAGAATTATGGTTTTTGGACGAGGTGAATCCCGGGTTCAAAACTAACCTCAGGGTTATTAACTTAAAATAAGTAATTTTATTGCGGCAATTAGGAATTAAGAAAGATTGATTTTAGCTATTATTCCTATTTAAAAATAACACCGGGTTGAAATCAGTTTTATGATCAAATTATTCTGTAAGATTAACATCAGGATTTATTGCATATAGTTAAGAAATTTCCATTTATTGTACAATAATAAGCACGGAACTAAGTTCTTACACAAAGGGTATTAATATCTTAAATGAACTTGTAGAAAAAATTTTAGCTCTTATGTAGGGATGTTTCTACATTTTTAATTTAACCCGAAATAAAACTTGTTATGAAAAATTTTTTAATAATTGATGATCACGAGATAGTACGTTCAGGAGTAATGAATGTGTTGCAGGAATTATTCAAGCCCTGTGATATTTATGAGGCTAAGGATGAGGAATCAGCGCTAAGCCAGCTAAAGGCGCGGAAATACGATCTTTTAATAATGGATGTTCAGATGCCGGATACGGATACCGCTGGCTTAATGGCATACATCAAAACAAGATATGCGGATACGAGGGTACTCATGTTCTCCATGAGTTCGGAAAACGTATATGCCAAAAGATTTTTGAAAGCCGGTGCAATGGGCTTTGTCTCAAAGAATGCTGGGTTAACCGAATTGAAAAAGGCCGTGGAGCTGGTTTTGAATAACCGTAAATACATCAGTGAAGACCTGGCCGAACACCTTGCCGCGGAGATTGGCTCATCACAACCCGGTAACCCTTTCGAAAAATTAAGCGCAAGGGAATTTGAAATAGCCAATTTATTAATTACTGGTAAATCCGGTAGTCAGATTTCCGAATTGCTATCCATCAATTCTTCAACTGTTGGTACTCATAAGGCGCGGTTGTTTGAAAAGTTGGGTGTAAATAACCTGCCAGAGTT
>JAVHOI010000466.1:22153-25912 GCA_036169975.1 Ferruginibacter sp.
AATGTAACATCCAAAGGTTTTAAGGGTTGTAAACTATCCCCCTTCGCCTGCAGGATAAATAAAGCGGCTTACCGGTTTGGTGGGAAGGGATATGCTATCGAAAAATTTTTATTGGATGGAAGCGCACTGCATGGCTTATTGTACGATGCGGCGTTTAAAGTAATGAATCAATACGCGGATGAAACGAGTGCGGGAGCCGCTTTAAAATATTCCTATACTGGAAGTGATGGAGGTTATCCCTTTCATTATGATTGCGTGGTAGCCTACCATTTAAAAAAAGATAATGAGCTTACCATTGTTACCGAAATAATTAATAAGGATAAAGGGCTTATTCCCATGCAGGATGGATGGCACCCTTATTTTACGCTTGGTGGAAAAATTGATGGGCTTTTCCTCGAATTCCAATCCAAGGAAATATTGGTTTTTAATGATGCGTTGATTCCTACAGGTGAGCTTCTCCCTTATCATGATTTTAACTCTATGAAAAAAATAGGTGATATTTCGTTTGATAATTGTTTTACTATAAATTTCGCGGATGAGATAGCTAATGGATGCCAGCCGCTTTGTGTATTAAGGGATGAAGAGAAAAAATTACGGATAGAAATCCGTCCGGATAAACATTACCCTTACCTCCAAATTTATACACCACCGCACCGCAAAAGTATTGCCATTGAAAACCTAAGTGCCGCACCGGATGCCTTCAACAATAAAATGGGTTTATTAACGCTACAGCCCGGAGAAAATGTTATTTTTACAACTTCTTATAAAATCACCCCGCTAATTTAACCGGATGGATACTATCGCGAAATCAGTTTTAAAAAGTTTTTCTGAAATTTTTTCCAATCAACCCAAATTATTTTTTTCTCCCGGACGAATCAACCTCATTGGTGAACATGTGGATTATAATGATGGGTTTGTAATGCCTGCCGCTATTAATAAAGGTGTGTATTACGCCATATCCGAAAACCAAACAGATGACATTCATTTTTATTCCGTTGATTTTGACGAACACTGCCTGGTAAACATACATGACATCAAAAGCAATGAAAGCTGGAGGAATTATGTATTAAGCGTAGTTAATGAATTTGGTTTAGCCGGAAAAAAAATCCATGGGTTCAACTGTGTTTTTGGCGGTGATATTCCCCGTGGATCAGGTATGAGCTCATCCGCCGCGGTTGAAGGCGGATTGGCGTACGCATTGAATGAAATGTTTGCTATTGGGCTCAACAGGGTTGAGCTTGCATTGTTATGCCAGCGTGCGGAGCATAATTTTCCCAATGTGCAATGTGGCATCATGGATCAGTTTGCCAATATGAATGGAAAGAAAGGCCATGTAATATTATTGGATTGCCGAAGTATGGAATATGAATATTTCCCATTGTCATTGGCTGGGTATAAAATTGTTTTGATCAATACCAGGGTGCATCATTCATTGGCTTCGGGCGAATATAATATACGCAGGCAACGCTGTGAGGAGGGATTGAAAATTTTAAAAGGCCTGTTACCCGTTCAGTCCTTCAGGGATATTAAAACAGCAGGTGAACTGGAAGCGGGAAAAAACTGCATGGCTACAGAGGTATATAATTGTTGCCGGTTTGTAGTAGAAGAAATTGGAAGGACAAAAAAAGCCGCGGCATTATTGCAACAGAATGATGTGGCAGGGTTTGGAAAATTAATGTTTGAAACGCACGAAGGCTTAAGCAAACTCTATAAAGTAAGTTGTGATGAATTGGATTTTTTAGTGCGGCAGGCCGAAAAATATCCTGCGGTAATTGGCGCAAGGCTGATGGGTGGCGGCTTTGGTGGTTGTACCATCAACATTGTAGCTGAGGATGGAACCGCCAATTTTATTGAAGATACCAGCCTGGGATACCAGCAGCAATTCGATATTATTCCAGAAGCCTATATCGTGGAAACAGCGGATGGTACCAAAGAAATAACCGTTACACCTTAATGTAGATTTTCTTTTTATCCAATACCCATGCGAAGAACCACATCATTGTAATAAAACAAAGCGCATAAATAAAGGAGCCAACTTTTGGCTCTACAGGTAAAATTGGTTTACATAAATGCTCATAAAACCAAGCAAAGGGAGTGAGATAATTCATTTTACCATTAACACCAATATTTCCTGGTATCCGGATAAGCGCCAACAGCCTCGGTAAAACGCCGCTTAGTACAAAAATGAACAGGGCATTTTTTCCAAATACGTCAAAGAAGCGGCTCCACCAGCTTTTCCATCCTTTGAATTCAATTATGTAAATCATCACTGCCAGGATCAGCAATGCTAACCCAGTAGTGTAAATGGCATAACTGCTGGTCCATATTTTTTTATTGATCGGGAAAACCATATCCCAGCAATAGCCGGCGAAGACCAATACACAACCCGCTACAAAAAGGCCATTTACCATTTCGGGTGTTTTCCCTTTTTGCACGATATAGCTACCGGCGAGGTAACCAAATATTACCTGTACAATGGCGGCTGGTAAACTCATCAATCCTTCGGGGTCGAATGCAATCCCCTCGCCTTTATAGATATGCGCTTCACCAACTATTGCCAGGTCTATCCTTGTTCCAAACCAGCCCGCAAGGCTAAAGGGGTCTGCAGGATTGGCCGCCACACAAACAAACCAGTACGCCAATAAAATAAATGCGCCCACTACAAATGCGCCCTTCTGTTTAAAATAATGTGCGATTACCGATGCGAAAAAATAGCAGAGGGCAATGCGTTGCAAAACACCAAAGAAGCGTACGCCCATTATTTTTCCATCCGCTTCAACATAAGCCCATGGCTTACCAACTATCTCATTGTTATCCCATTTAATGAAAGGGAACCAATTCAACAACAGGCCAATTAAAAAAATCAGCAAGGTCCGCTTAATGATTTTTTTCCAGAACACTCCCTCTCCTGCTGCTTCCAGCCCTGGCAAAACAAAAGCCATGGCATTGCCTACGGCAAATAAAAAAAATGGGAATACAAGGTCGGTTGGGGTAACACCATGCCAGGGCGCATGTTCCAGCGGCGCATAAATATGGCTCCAGTTACCGGGGTTATTTACCATTATCATCAATGCCACGGTGGCGCCGCGAAATACATCAAGGGAATAGAAGCGTTGTTTCATAACAAGCGGTTTCATTAAAAAGGAAAGAAAGATAATTAAACTTTTTCACTCAGCTTCGCTAATTTCATTATTGGATGCGAATCCTTGTCAATAATTTTTGTGTTGGTATGCACACCCTGGAGCCATCCGGAAGTAAGACTCTCCTGTAAGAAATTATTGTAATCTTTTTGAGAAAAAGAAACAGCTTATTTTAAACTTGGTAAAAAAAACTAAAGCAGGCCTTTCAGTTCTTCAGGGGTTACCTTAATATCTTCACGAAGGATTTTACGAAGCAATCCTTTGGGAATAGGGTCATTTTTATGAACCGGAATGGTTGTAATCCGACCATCAGCTTGTTTCATTCTGTGATGGAAACCGTTGATCCGGGTGACTGTGAAACCCAGTTTTTCCAGTAGTTTTATAAATTCCTTTCCGCTAATTACCGGGAACTTTTCACTCATTCTGTAGCGGGTATTTTAAATTCCATTTCCCTTATGCCGATAAATTTATTTTCTTCCTCCAACGGTTGCTCGGAAATGCAGATTTCCACCACTTCTTTCAGGTTATCCAATGCCTCATCTATTGTTTTACCATAAGTATGGCAACCTTTAAAAATGGGACAAGAAACGATGAAAATACCATCTTCATCAGTTTCTAC
>JAVHOI010000467.1:0-6283 GCA_036169975.1 Ferruginibacter sp.
CACACTTGTACCCCACAATCCTTTATTGATGGAGTACATTGATTTTTCGAAATTCATATCTACGCCTTCGTTTTTCAGGTAGGTTATTTCTTCTTCCCTGCTTAATTTCATATCCCTTATCGGGGTTATGATTTCCACACCCGGGATCATGATATTAAAAACCATATCAAATCTTACCTGGTCATTGCCGGCACCGGTACTTCCATGAACTACCGCGGAAGCTTTCATTTTTTTTACATGCCCGGCAATGAACAATGCCTGGCTTATCCTTTCCGCGCTTACACTTAATGGATAGGTATTGTTTTTTAATACATTCCCAAAAATCAAATACTTTATTATTTTATCGTAATAACTTTTCACGGCATTTATGGTAGTATGCGTTTTTACGCCCAGGCGGTACGCATGGTCTTCAATCTGTTTTAATTCTTCATCTGAAAAGCCACCCGTATTTACTACTACGGAATGAACGTCATAACCTTTTTCGATTGTAAGATATTTTACGCAAAAGGAAGTATCCAGGCCACCACTAAATCCTAAAACAACCTGTTTTTTTCCAAGCTGATCAGATGATTGGACTTCAGTACCTAAAGATTCATCAATATTTGAATGCTTATTTTCACTCATGGTTTTAATATTTATTTATTTATCTGAAGACAAAAGGGAACATCGTTTTTTACGAGCCTGAATGATTTACTACTATTAAAAATTGTTACCCGCCACCCCGGCCCGATAGCTATTCACCCCTGTATATTTTATTCGCTTTGAAACAAAATAATTATTCAATAATTTATCCCGGCAAAGAATAATAAGAGGAAACCCAATCAAATATCTTAATAGCCGGTAATGATTGTTAATGTACAAAAAACATCCTGAGTATAGCTTTGGTAATACTGCCACCCCGCTCTTTCCTTTTAAACAGGTTTAATAATTTACTTTGCTTAATCTTCATGAACCGCTCATACAGTTTTGAGTTTTGCCTGAAATCCGCTTTTGTTTCTTCCGGTTCAAAATGATCGGCAGGATCGTACAGCATGGCGGTACACATGCAATTTTTTCTTTCCTTGCTCATCAGAATATCATAGTTGACGCAACTTTTGCAGCCTGCCCAAAATTCTTCATCATCCGTTAACTCCGAATAGGTAACAGGTTCGTATCCAAGATCCGAATTGATCTTCATTACCGCAAGGCCGGTGGTTAATCCGAAAATTTTTGAATGAGGGTACCTCTCTTTGGAAAGATTAAAAATGCGCTGTTTGATGAGTTTGGCCACCCCGCTTTTTCTAAATGCCGGCGCAACAATAAGGCCGCTGTTGGCTACAAACTGATCGTGCCCCCAGGCTTCAATGTAACAAAACCCTACCCATTCGCCATTGGTCGTAACCGCTATTACCGCCTTGCCTTCATTGATTTTGTTTTCGATATATTCAGGCGACCTTTTGGCGATGCCCGTACCCCGTGCTTTCGCGGAAGACTGCATTTCGTTGGTAATGGTAGTAGCGTAATGGCTATCGCCGGGTGAAGCAACCCTGATTATAATGTTATTTGTTTCCAATTGTATATAATTGAAATAAAAAAAGTTAGAAAATGATTTATAAGAGCCTGGCTTTTGGAGATTTTTTCACTGACAGGGGCAGGTTTTAAGCGCTCGTCCTATCAGCAACCAGGTCGGCGTCGGGGAGACGTATTTGGCACTACTATAAATGCAACTACCCTACCATTGGTTTGGTTGAAAACATTTACGATATGTTGATTTGTACTTTTCACTTTATAATTATTGTAAAGAATGTTGCAAAAGTAAGTGATTTTATAACTTTACAATCAAAAGTCAGGATAAATTTTCAAGAGACCATTATATTCTTAAATGATGTTTGCAATACAACAGCCACCAGATTAAGCCTGTCAGTACAATAGTTTTTTAAATAAAAAAACTTGTAATGATATGGCTGGTTTCAAAATAAATATTCCCTATATCTTCACGCTGATTGGATCCGCTATCCATTCCTTTAAACCGTCTGCGATTTTCCTGTCGTTACCTAACCTCGGTACTTTATTTTGCCCACCCAGTTTTCCAATGCTCTTCATATAATCTATAAAGCCATTCTTTTTTACGATGGAAATATGAAGTGGATGCAAAATATTCCCGCCGATCAAATCATCATAGTAAACATTCTTTGTGCGTAAATTATCATCCACTTTTTTTGCGAATGCAACCAGGTCGGATGGGATATTTTCAAACTCAATAAACCACTCGTGATAACTTTTTCCGCCATCGGTTGCTATCATTGGCGCTACGGTAAATTCAGTGATCTGGATTTTTTCCGCGGATGCCGCATCCATTAAAGCGGCTTCCACTTCTTCGCCAATTACATGTTCGCCAAAGGCGGAGATAAAATGTTTTGTCCTGCCGGTAACGATGATGCGGTAAGGATTGATAGAAATAAACTTTATGGTATCCCCAAGGTTATATCCCCACAAACCCGCATTGTTATTGATGATCATCGCGTAATTCTCCCCTGCCTTTACATCCTTCAAAGTTATTCTTGCGGGAAGCTCATTAAAAATTTCCGCAGCAGGTACAAATTCAAAAAATATCCCGCTATTGGTGTTTAATAATAATCCTTCTTCATGTTGCGAATCCTGAAAGGCGAAGAAACCTTCGCTTGCGGGAAACAGTTCGATGGTATCCACCTTCCGCCCAATGCTTTCAAACAGTTTGGCTTTATAGGGTTCAAAGTTTACGCCGCCCTGAACCATCAAACTAAAATCAGGAAATAATTCCCCGATTTTTTTTCCGCTCTTTTCGTTAAGCCTGTCAAAATACATTTGCATCCATGGCGGTATCCCGCTAATGAGGGTCATGCGTTGCTGAATGGTTTCTTCAACTATTTTATCCAATTTTTCTTCCCATTCTTCTATACAATTCGTTTCATAAGAAGGCAGTTGATTGGAACGTAAATATCTGGGCACATGATGGTTTACGATTCCGCTTAATCTTCCGGTAGGTATGCCACCTACCCTTTCCAGTGTGGGTGAACCGCTTAAAAAAATGAGTTTGCCACCGGCGAATTTCGTGTTGCCGGTTTCGGCCATATAACACAATAAAGCATTGCGAGCCGTATTAATGTGGTTGCCGATGGAATCTTTGCTGATGGGAATATACTTTACACCACTTGTAGTGCCACTTGTCTTCGCGAAATAAATTGGCTGCCCTTTCCACAACACATTGTGTTTGCCCTGCTTTATCTTTTCAATATAAGGATTGAATTCTTCGTAATCCCTGATGGGCACCTGCTTTACAAAATCTTCGTAAGACCTGATATTTTCAAATCCATGTTCCTTCCCAAAATCAGTTTTGGCCCCGGTTTTTATTAAGTAATCGAAAATGGATTGTTGGTCTTCTACCGCGGTTTCCATTCCTTTTTTTATTTGCTTGTAGATATATGCCGCATAAGGTTTAACAAAAAAAGATTTTATTTTCATAGCCTGTTCCCCTAAGGAAAATTTAGATGTATTTAATAATTTAAAATCATGACCTGATTATAATTACACGGTAAAATTAAACTGTTTCCCTTTTATAATTCATTAAGATTTACGGGCCTTTACTATTACAATCCCAATCCCTGTCCAGATCAATTACAGTAACCACTGTCAGCTCATCCCGCCTTGGCGCAAACACGATCCTTACATTTTGTTTATCGTGCGTAATTCCTTCCAAAGGATAGGTCTTACCACGGTTGTCCTGTTCAATTTTACCGGTATTCAATTTTCCGTTTCGCAATATTTCCATCACTTCACTTTCATCTATATGCCTGCATCCCATTCGTTCCCGGGCGTGCCTGCTATAAATTATTTTATGAACGTTTCTGTCAAACCCCTCATCGGTAATAACTGGTATGCTGATATCAGTGGAAGGGTTGCGTGGAAAATTTCCCCGCTGATTCTTTTTTACAAAAAAAAACAACAAAGCCGCGGCAAGCAATACGATAAACGGAAGATATTTTTTTGTCATAACCTGATTACCCTGCTAAAGTAAATGAAAAGTAGGATTAATGCTACATTCTTCAATGGGTGTGTTTTAAATTCATCCTGCTCTAAGGCGCAACAAACGCAGCATACACTTTTATTCAAAATGGATGTTTGCCACTTATTAGATATTGGCCTATTTTAACTCTCCGTTTGGCCACACCCTTAAAAATTTGTAATCATCTTTTATTGACTATCAAAAAACTAACTATGATGTAAAAATAATTGTTGTTCAGGGTTGCCAACACTTCATATATCCTGATTATTTGAAAACCCATTGCCAGGGTTGGTGACCCTTTAAAAAATGGTGCGGCAATTTGAAATTCACCCTTCCTCAAATATCCGCTCTTATTGCCGGGGAATTTAGAAGAGCCCCCTATCTTTGCAGCAATGAGCAAAACCATCGCCATACATACATTGGGCTGTAAATTAAATTTTTCCGAAACTTCCACTATTGGAAAACTTCTGGAGAATGATGGATTCATCAAAAAAGATTTTGATGAAGTGGCCGATGTGTATGTTATCAATACCTGTTCGGTAACAGACAATGCGGATAAGGAATGCCGGATGCTGGTGAGACGGATACAACGCAAAGCTCCTGAAGCAATGGTGGTAATAATGGGCTGTTATGCACAACTAAAACCTGAAGAAATAGCAGCAATTCCAGGTGTGGACCTTGTACTCGGCGCATCTGAAAAATTTAATATCACCCAACACCTGAAAGAAATTACCAAGGGCAATAGCGCTAAAATCTGTAGCTGCGATATTGAAGATGTAAATGTATTTACCGCCTCCCAATCTTTTGACGACAGAACCAGGGTATTTTTAAAAGTGCAGGATGGCTGTGATTATAATTGTTCCTTTTGTACTATTCCAATGGCGAGAGGTAAAAGCAGGAGTGACAATATTGAGCATATAATTGCCAATGTAAAAGAAATTGCCGGGCATGGTGTAAAGGAAGTAGTATTAACAGGAATTAATTTAGGCGACTTCAATTCCCCCACCGGCCAATTACAGGATTTAGAGAATGTGAATGACAAACAAGATTTCTATTCACTAATAAAAGAGTTGGATAAAGTTGAAGGCATAGCACGTTTTAGAATTTCCTCCATTGAACCAAACCTGCTTTCCAACGACATCATTGAGTTCGTAAGCAACAGCAAAAAATTCATGCCTCATTTTCATATCCCGTTGCAAAGCGGCAGCAATAAAATACTGAGCCTGATGAGAAGGCGATATAAAAAAGAATTGTATGCTGAAAAAGTGGCTATGATAAAAACCCTGATGCCGCAATGCTGCATAGGCGTTGATGTTATAGTTGGTTTCCCCGGAGAAACGGATGGCTATTTTAAAGAGACTTTCGACTTTCTGCATGACCTTGATATCTCCTACCTGCATGTATTTACTTATTCTGAAAGAGCCAATACGCTTGCCGCGACAATGAATCCAGTGATACCCATACCTGTAAGAAACGGGCGAAATAAAATGTTACGCAACCTGAGTTATCAAAAAATGCAAAACTTTACCGCACAACACATTGGTGAAACAAGAAAGGTATTATTTGAAATGCCCGGCAAAAATGGAATGATGGAAGGCTATACCGATAATTACATTAAAATATCCGTTCCTTATAAAAAGGAATGGGAAAAAAATATTGTAGCATGGAAAATTTAAATGCAGAAAAATCCGGTAAATACCAGGTTACCATTCATTTTGAAATGGATGAAGAGTTTATGGGTTTAGTTCCCGAACACCGGAAAATAATTGACGGCCTCATAGACAAATCAATAATTGATTATTATTCCGTAAGCATGGAAACCCAGCGCTGCTGGATGATTGTGAATGCTGCCAATAAAAAAGAAGTGGAAGGTTACCTGCAAAAAACACCTTTATATAAATACTGGACTATCGAAATTGATCAGCTTTTTGTTTACGATTCGCAGACCTACCGGTTGCCCGCTCTTCAGTTAAACTAATAAATAAATATTGCCTGTAAACTTCTGTTAAAGTAAAGACCTTCCTGAATTATTTATTTTTTTACCTGATTATTTAGGATTGAAAATAAGTTTCATGGAAATCACCAAAGCATTCACAAACCTTCAATTCAAAAAACAGGGAAAATAAATTATAAAAAATTTTGCAGAAATAATTATCCCCCTATCTTTGCAGTCCGAATTAAAAAAAGGGAGTTTAGCTCAGTTGGTTTAGAGCATCTGCCTTACAAGCAGAGGGTCGGCGGTTCGACCCCGTCAACTCCCAC
>JAVHOI010000468.1:0-1971 GCA_036169975.1 Ferruginibacter sp.
AATTGAATAACACCCTGCGCATAAGCCTCAACATATTAAAATGGTTTTCCCTTACACTGATATTTTGGTCGGCGCTTGCTATATTGTTCATCTACATTTTGCCTGATCAACCTAAATGGCTTTTTGTTATTTTAATATTGGGCTGGTTCATAGCCTGGGTATTTACCTTTAAAAAAGCTGTACAAAAAACCTGGTTTTTTCTTTCACTGATAATTTTAATCTTTTTTATTTGGGGGTTTTTGCAAATACCATTGGTACAAAATTTTATAATCGGAAAAGTAACAACAGCCTTATCGGATAAGCTTCATGCTAAAGTAAGCGTACAACATATTAATTATCGTTTTTTTGATAAAATGGCAATGAAGGGCCTTTTGGTGGAAGACCGGCAAAAAGACACTTTATTATTTGCCGGCAATGCCAGGGTAAATATTACAGACTGGTTTTTTTTGAAAAATAAAGCTACCCTGAAATTTGTCGCTTTAGATGATGCCGTAGTAAATATGCAACGCACGGATTCCGTCTGGAATTACCAGTTTCTGGTTGATTATTTTGGAAGCTCCAAAGACTCTTCGGCTAAGAAAAAAGGCGGGATTGAATTTGATATTAAAATATTCCAGTTCACCAATATCCAGTTTAACCAGATTGACAAATGGGTTGGAAAGAATATGAAAGTGGCGGTAAAAAAATTAGACCTTTTTGCGGATGAAGTCAATTTTACAAAAAAACAAATCCATCTGAATACGCTTACCCTTGATGAACCTGTTTTTTCGCAGGAGGACTACAAAGGAAAAAGGCCTGATTCGTTCATTGTAAAAAAAACGAAAAAAATAAATCCGCAACCACAGCTCTATAAATGGAATAATGAAGGATGGGTACTAAGTGTAAAGGCCATACATGTTACCAATGGTGTTTTTAATAATGAAGTGGAAACAGAAAGGCCGGCATACCCCGGCCGTTTTGACGGGCAACATCTTCGGTTTGGCAATATTACCGGTGTATTAAATAATGTAAGGTTCCAGAAAGACACGCTTTCAGCGGAATTGCTACTTGGTACCAAAGAAAGAAGTGGTTTTGAAGTAAAAAAACTAAAGGCCAACCTGAAGTTTACGCCCGATAAAATGGAGTTTAACCAATTGGATTTAATCACCAATAAAAGCAGGCTTGGGAATTATTATGTAATGAAGTATAATAATTTCAGCAAAGACTTCGGTAATTTTTTGCATAATGTAAACCTCGAAGGAAATTTTATTAACAGCGAATTAAACAGCGATGACCTTGCTTTTTTCGCACCTGAATTAAAATCATGGAAGCGGATATTTCAAATTAAAGGCGCAATAAAAGGCACCATTGATAATTTGAGTACCAAACGTATGCTGGTAAAAAGTGGCAATTCATTCGTTGATGGTGAAATATCGTTAAGTGGGTTGCCGGATATCAATACAACATTCATAGATTTCCGGGCCAATGACCTACAGACTACCTATTCGGATATCAGCGCCATTATACCTTCTTTAAAAAATATATCCCAGCCGCAACTAAGTAAATTGGGAAACATCAGGTACAAAGGAAACTTTACGGGGTTCATTAATGACTTTGTAGCATTTGGTTCCATTAATACAAAACTCGGGATAGTAACAGGGGATATCAATTTGAAATTGCCTGAAAATAAAGCCCCGGTTTACCTTGGAAAAATTTCAACCGTTGGGTTTAAATTGGGGGAATTTTTTAATAACAACCAGTTAGGCGCCATTACCTTTAACGGAAAAGTAAATGGAAGTGGTTTTACTCAAAAAGACCTTGATGCCAATTTTGATGGCTTTGTCCGCAGCATTGGCTATGCAGGTTACGACTATCAGAATATTAATATAAAGGGCGATTTTGGGGAAAAACTATTCACCGGCTCCGTTAGTATTGATGACCCCAATTTAAAACTCGATAGTTTAAACGGAACTATTGATATGAGTGGCTCAG